>JBFFNE010000105.1:0-8458 GCA_041563315.1 Thiohalomonadaceae bacterium | reverse complement strand
AGCAGGGGAGCGGCAGGCATTTGCCGATCATTGCGTTGACAGCCAATGACAGCAAGGATGACCGGAATGCCTGTCTGGCTGTCGGCATGGATGATTTTCTGATAAAACCGATGGACGGTACGCAGCTGGGGGTTGTCCTGGGGCGTTACTGTTAAGGTTGCAAAGTGCAAGTGGTACGGAACCATCTTGCTCCCACGCACTTCCCTTCCTTACCTTGAACGATTTTGTCGTGCTCGATTATCGCTGCCGCCGCTTTTACCTGCCCCAGGCCGTGGCCGTTTACTACGCTCCATTCGGCGTGGTGGTTCGGGATCGATCAATATGTCGCTGGTGATGCCTTCCATCGGGATCTTCTGTCCAATGTACTCCTCGATCTCGGCCAGGGAGAAGGCGTATTCCTCGCAGGCAAAGCTGAGCGCCTTGCCAGTGGCGCCGGCACGGGCGGTACGGCCGATGCGGTGAACATAATCCTCGGCATCCTGCGGCAGGTCAAAATTGAATACATGGGAGACGTCAGGGATATGAAGGCCGCGAGCAGCCACATCGGTGGCAATTAATATCGGGAAGGCGCCCTGTTCGAACTCCTGCAGCAGGCGTTGGCGCTTTTTTTGCGGTACATCTCCGGAAAGGATGCCGGATTTTATGCCGTTCCCTTCCAGGTACCCCCACACCCTCTCGCCGGTGCGTTTGGTGTTGACGAAGATGATTGCCCGCTGTGGCTGTTCGTGTTTGAGCAGTCCGAGGAGTAGCGGGATCTTCTCCTCCATGGCGGGGTAGTAGACCTTCTGGCTGACCTTGTCAGCGGTCACCTGTTCCGGCACGACTTCTACAGTCACCGGGTTATTCATGTGTTCGTACGCCAGTTCGGTCACCCGCAGCGACAGGGTGGCGGAGAACAGCATGCTGAGTCGTTTTTCCGGGTGTGGCATGCGGCGAAGCAGGTAGCGGATATCCTTGATGAAACCGAGATCGAACATGCGATCCGCCTCATCCAGCACCATGACTTGCAGCATACGAAGGTCAAAAACATGTTGCTTGAAATAATCGATGATGCGCCCCGGTGTGCCAATGAGGATGTCCACGCCTTCCGTGAGCTGTGTCCGTTGCTGCTCATAGCCGGTGCCTCCATAGGCAAGCCCGAGTGTGAGGCCGGTGTGGCGTCCCAGGGTCTCTGCATCTTTGTGGATCTGGATCGCCAGCTCACGAGTGGGGGCGAGAACCAGGGCGCGGATTTGATTGGGGCGGCGTTGTGTATCGACAGGATGGGACAGCAGATGGGTGTACAGGGCGATAAGGAAAGCGGCTGTTTTTCCGGTTCCTGTTTGTGCCTGCCCCGCGACATCCTGTCCCTTCAGGGCGTGTGGCAGGGTTTCTGCCTGAATCGGAGTGCAGTATGAAAATCCAGTTTTTTCAATGCCTTGCATGAGTTCTTGCGGCAGATTGAAGTCGTGGAAACGGGTGTCGCTTAAGTGTTTTTCGCTCATAGTAAAGGAAGAATACCAAAAAGCAGGCCGCTTTGGGCTTGAAATGGCAGGCGGATTGGGCTCAAATGTCGGCTAAGAAGAATATTTCTGGCCCATGTTGCTCCGTGATATGGAAACCGTCGAATGAGTGGAGGCACAAAATTGAGCGATAAAATCGTATACGCAACCGATGATACCTTTGAAGCTGAAGTCTTGAAGGCGGAAGGTACGGTTTTGGTGGATTACTGGGCCGACTGGTGTGGCCCGTGCAAAATGATCGCACCGATTCTGGATGAGATCGCCGAGGAGTATGCCGGCAAACTGAAGGTGGCCAAGCTGAACATCGACGAAAACCCCAACACACCGCCGAAGTACGGAATCCGTGGTATCCCTACCCTGATGCTGTTTAAGGGTGGAAACGTTGAGGCTACTAAGGTCGGCGCAGTGTCAAAATCCCAGCTAACTGCCTTTATCGACAGCAACCTTTAACCAATTAATCCGTCCAGCCCGTTTTCGGGCTGGACGACACTCTAATTGAGTGCTAGACTTCGACGAAATTCCAAGTAGCAGTAGAAACCCACTTCGTTCATACCCCCGAACTTCAGGCCAGAAGATTACCGCGATCTTGTTCGGCCGGGTAAGTCTTGGATTACCTTCATACCTTACACTCACTCATGCAGCACTCTCTGTATAACGGCACAAACTCAATGAACCTAACGGAATTAAAAAGAAAACCAGCAGCTGAACTCTTGGCACTCGCGGCAGAGATGGGCATCGATAACATTGCCCGTTCGCGCAAAGAAGCTGTCATCTTCGCCATACTCAAGTCGCACGCTAAAAGTGGCGAAGATATCTATGGCGATGGTGTGTTAGAGATACTGCAGGATGGTTTTGGCTTCCTGCGCTCGGCCGACAGCTCTTATCTGGCTGGCCCAGATGATATCTATGTCTCGCCCAGTCAGATTAGGCGCTTCAATCTGCGCACTGGCGATACCGTCTCCGGCAAGATTCGTCCACCCAAGGAGGGCGAGCGCTACTTTGCCCTGCTCAAGGTTGACGAAATTAACTACGAGCCGCCGGAAAACGCCAAGCACAAGGTCCTGTTCGAAAACCTTACCCCTCTGCACGCTAATGACCGCTTTGTGCTGGAGATGGGTAACGGCAGCACCGAGGATGTTACTGCGCGCATCATCGACTTGATGGCGCCGATCGGCAAGGGGCAACGCGGGCTTATCGTGGCCCCGCCGAAGACTGGTAAGACGATGATGCTACAGAACATTGCCCAGTCCATTACCAGCAAGCATCCCGAGTGCTACCTTATCGTGCTGCTAATTGACGAGCGGCCTGAAGAGGTCACCGAGATGGCGCGGTCGGTGCGTGGTGAGGTGGTCTCCTCTACGTTCGACGAACCAGCCAGCCGCCATGTGCAGGTTGCTGAGATGGTCATCGAGAAGGCCAAGCGTCTGGTCGAGCACAAGCACGATGTGGTGATCCTGCTCGACTCCATCACCCGCCTGGCCCGTGCCTACAACACCGTCATTCCCTCCTCTGGTAAGGTGTTGACCGGTGGTGTTGATGCCAACGCCCTGCATCGCCCCAAACGCTTCTTTGGCGCCGCACGCAACATCGAGGAGGGCGGTTCGCTGACCATCATTGCTACGGCGTTGATTGATACCGGTTCGCGCATGGATGATGTGATCTACGAGGAGTTCAAGGGTACCGGTAACATGGAGATTCACCTGGACCGCCGCATCGCCGAGAAGCGCATTTACCCGTCGATCAATATCAACCGTTCCGGCACTCGACGCGAAGAGCTGCTCACTAATCCCGAAGAGCTGCAGAAAATGTGGATCTTGCGCAAGCTGGTTCATGAAATGGACGAGCTGGCCGCGATGGAGTTTCTCCAGGATCGGATCAAGGCGACCAAGACCAACGCTGAGTTCTTCGATTCGATGAAGCGCTAAGGGCGTCTTGGTTTAGAAATAAGGCGCCTATGGCGCCTTTTTTTGGCTTATCGTAAGACGTGCTTTACTGCAGGGGATTCTGTATCGCTTTCACGAACTGGATCTAAGCCCCGTGCGCCTGCTACCTTGGCGAGTTCATAGATGGACTTCGCCCTTGTGGCGCAAGAACCGCTTTCAATTTATCTGTCGTGATGGCGACACAATTTAACGGCTATGTTCTACCGGATGGATGTCCCAGATCTGGCTGGCATACTCGCGGATGGTGCGATCTGAGGAGAAGTGTCCTAGCTGGGCGACATTAAGGATGGCCTTGCGACTCCACTGTTCTGGTTCGAGAAACAGTGCATCCACCCGCTCCTGGGCGGTGATATAGGCACCGTAATCGGCCAGTAGCATATAGGGATCACTGTTCAGCAGGTTTTCGACGAGGGCCTGATATCGGTTCGGCTCATCGGGTGAAAAGTAGCCGGAGTCGATCATGTTGATCACCCGCTTGAGTTCACTGTTGCCCTCGTAATAGTCACGCGGGCGATAACCTTTCTCCCTCATTGCATCAAGCTCATCGACCGTGTGGCCGAAAATGAAAATGTTCTCGTCCCCCACTTCAGTGTGAATCTCCACATTGGCTCCGTCCATGGTACCGATGGTTAGTGCACCGTTGAGTGCCAGTTTCATGTTGCCGGTGCCTGAGGCCTCGGTGCCGGCGGTGGAAATCTGTTCCGACAGATCTGCCGCGGGAATGATGTCAGTAGCGGTGGTGACGTCGTAGTTGGGTATGAACACCACCTTGAGCATATCACCGGTACTGGGATCGTTGTTGATGATATCGGCGATATCGTTGATTAGGCGAATGATCTGTTTTGCCATCCAGTAACCCGGGGCCGCCTTTCCCGCAAAGATCGCCGTACGAGGGACCTTGGGGCGGTCTGTTCCGTGACGCAGGCGGTTGTAGCGGGTGATCAGGTGCAGCACGTTGAGTAGCTGGCGCTTGTATTCGTGAATGCGTTTGACCTGCACATCGAACAGGCTGTCCGGATTGATACTGAGCCCGAGATACTGGTCGATCTTATCGCTAAGTAACTTCTTGTTGTGCTTCTTTACTTCGCGAAAACGGTGGCGGAAATCCTTATCCTCAGCCAGGGGTACCAATTCGCGCAGCCGCTCAAGATGGGTCAGCCACCCCTTGCCGATAGTGTCGACGATAAGTTCGGTAAGGGCCGGGTTGGCCTGGTGCAGCCAAAGTCTTGGTGTGATGCCGTTGGTAAGGTTAATGAACTTGTCCGGATAGAACTCGCTGAAATCACGGAATAGTTGGTTTTTCAGCAGATCGGTATGGAGGGCAGCCACGCCATTGACCTTGTGGCTACCGACAATGGCCAGGTGAGCCATGCGCACCTGGCGATCGCCATCCTCGTCGATGAGCGACATGCGGCGTAATCGCTCGGTGTCACCGGGGTAGCGGTGCATGACCGCACTGAGAAAGTGCTGATTGATGCCATAGATGATCTGCAGGTGGCGCGGCAGCATGCGCTCGAACAAACGGACCGGCCATTTTTCCAGGGCCTCGGGCAACAGGGTATGGTTGGTATAGGCGAAGGTGCGGATGGTGATATCCCATGCTTGCTCCCAACTGAAGTGATGAATATCCAGCAACAGCCGCATCAGCTCGGCGATGGCGATAGAGGGGTGGGTGTCGTTGAGCTGGATAGCGACCTCATCGGGAAGCTTTTGCAGATCCTGATACTGCTTGAGAAAACGAAACAGGATGTCTTGTAACGAAGCACTGACAAAGAAATACTGCTGCTTGAGCCGCAGTTCCTTGCCCATTTCGGTGATGTCATTGGGGTAGAGCACCTTGGAGAGGTTTTCCGAGCGTGTTTTGTCCTCTACCGCTTTGGTGTAGTTGCCTTCATTGAAGTATTGCAGGTCGAAATCGCGAGTTGCTTTGGCTGACCAGAGGCGCATATTGTTCACTGTGTCGACATCATAGCCAGGGATAGGGGTATCGTAGGCCATCGCCATCACCTCATCGGCATCAACCCAGTGGCAGCGCAAATTGTTGTGTTCATCTCGGTACTCCACCACGCGGCCAAAGAATTTTACCGGAAACAGCACTTCTGGGCGGGCGAACTCCCAGGGGTTGCCATAACGCAGCCAGTTGTCAGGGTGCTCGACCTGAACACCGTTTTCTATTGCCTGGCGAAACATGCCGTATTCATAGCGGATACCGTAGCCGTAACCCGGGAGCCTCAAGGTTGCTAGAGAGTCGAGGAAGCAGGCCGCGAGTCGTCCCAAGCCCCCGTTACCCAGTGCTGCGTCATATTCAAGGTCGGCAATCTGTTCCAGTTCCAGGCCCAGCTCCGCGAGCACCGAACGAGATTCTTCATAAATGCCAAGATTGAGCATCCCGTTGAGCAGCGTGCGGCCAATGAGAAACTCCATCGACAGGTAATAGACACGTTTGGTGTTGTTGCGGTAATAGCTGCGCATCGTCTCCATCCAGCGCTCGGTAAGACGGTCACGTACCACGTAAGCGATGGCATGGAACCAGTCGCGGTCAGTCGCGGTGAGGCTATCCTTACCCACGGAGTAGATCATGCGGTTAGCCAGAGAGTGCATGATCGAGGCGGCATCCATTCCCTCGTAGTCGTATTTCAGCAATTTCTTTTCATACTCGGTCATGACCCGGTTTCCCCAGTTTTCGTGTTCCAAGCATAGCTGAGGAACGTTCGGATTTACCAATGTCTAACTATAAAATGGACCTATGGGCAAGGTCGTAGGCAGAGGCGGACAAACTGATATATAGTCAAAAGATAGGTATCTGACGAAGAGGAGGATGCCATGGCTCACTCCAGACAACCCAGGGATTTTGATGAATGGCGACTGTTGGCCATCAGCGACCCAGAAGGCTTCGAGGCAGCGCGACGCAAGGTACTTGATGAAGTGATAGCCCAGGCACCTGAAAATCGGCGCCATCGTCTCAAGGGACTGCAGTGGCGAGTCGATCGGGTGCGGGAGCGTTCCACTTCGCCGCTGGCTGCCTGCATTTCACTGTCGGGTATGATGTGGGAGTCGCTTGCCGGGGAAAACGGCCTGCTGGATGTACTTCGTGGGGAACAGGGGGTTGGCCATCATGAGCCGAAGAGCCAACACTCAACGGTGATTCAGCTACACAAGGAGCCACCGAGGCAACGATAAATGCTTGCTGTTGTTGGGCGGTTCGCGTAGTATATCGTGCTCTTTGAAGGGCCCGGCGCGGTGCGTATCGTGGAGATATGTAGCGGCGCAATAACCATTTACGAGGTTCAAGCTAAATGAAACCGGAAATCCACCCTGAATACAACGAAATTACCGTGAACTGCAGCTGCGGTAATAGCTTCAAGACCAAGTCCACCGTCGGCCACGACCTGAACCTTGACGTCTGCTCTGCCTGCCACCCCTTCTTTACCGGTAAGCAGAAGATGGTCGATACCGGTGGTCGCGTAGACAAGTTCCGCCAGAAGTACGGCCGCAAGTAATTCCATGGCCGGAACACGGCGATGGCAGAAAGGGGCGCTCCTTGGGAGCGCCCCTTTTGCGTTATGGGCTCAGCTATTTGTGTTGGCAATGCTGGCACTGCCGCCGCAGGCGCTGGCTCGCTGCGAGCTTGATCGTGCGGATGCCAGCGTGGCAGTGAGTTACATCTATGACGGAGACACGGTCCAGCTGACCGATGGGCGGAAGGTGCGGTTTATCGGCATCAACACGCCGGAGATCGACCATGATGGTGGCGCATCCGAGCCCTTTTCCCATGCAGCACGCAAACGCCTGCAGCAATTGATTGGCGACAGTTCGATCCGCTTGCGCTACGGCAAGGAGCGCACCGATCGTTACGGCCGTCTGCTGGCACATCCCTATCTTGCCGATGGTCGCAGCATTAATGTGCTGTTGCTACAGGAGGGCTTGGCAACTAGCCTGGCCGTACCCCCCAACACCGGGAATCATGCCTGCTATCATGCAGCTGAGCACCAGGCACGGGAGCAAAGGCTCGGCATCTGGGCGCATTCACGCTACCGGCCGGTCAGCCCCGCTGATTTGCCTCGCGGGAAGCCGGGATATCGGCTGGTGGAAGGAGTAATCGAGCAAGTAGTCGAGAGCCGGAACAGCATTTGGCTGGAGCTGGCGGGGCCAATGGCGTTGCGTATAGCACGCAAGGATCTGGTGAATTTTACCGACTGGACTTTGCTTGAGCTGGTCGGGCGACGCGTGATCGTTCGTGGCTGGCCGCGTTTGAGCAAGGGAAAGTGGCGAATGAGCCTTCGCCATCCGGCGGCAATGGAGATCCTGACAGGTGAGTGACTGAATCCGTCTCCTCGGCGGGTACCAGGTCGCAAGCAAGGGTTTTCACTTCCTAAAGGGCCACCAGCTTACTCGCCAAGCGCCTGAGCAGACGCGTCGAGTAAGGTTTCGAGTTGCCGACGGCTGGCCCGTTTCATCGGTTTCCCATCTACTGGGCTCAATGGTGGCTGGCGAGGTCCCTCGGTCGGAAAGACCGTAAGCTCGATGGCGGTGTCGCCGGCGACAAAGCTGAATTTTGGGTAGTGGGGGGTCTGGCCATTAGCCAGATGGACGGTGCGCTCACCTTGGTCAAACGGGATGTGGTGCTGCAGCAGGAAGATCAGCACCTGTTCGGCGGTGTCGGCGAACAGGTGCAGGTAGACAGGGGTATTCTCATCGGCGCTACCATTGAGGATAGGCCCTACGAGCACAGGGTCAAACGACTCCAGCATGGTCATGGCTTTTAGTGCTGTCTGACGCAACTGGCGTAGCAGTTCTGCCTTGGTGTCACTGCGGAACAGGCGCTGATATTCAAACAGCGCGTTTTCAATCTCATCATTACCCGGAAGGTTGCGGCTGTGTTCGACACCATGCCGCTGTGCTGCCTTGCGCTTCGCCATGGCAAAATCTCGGATGCCACCCTCAGTCATCAATTGTGCCGCGGTCTGCGCAATGAGCTGGCGCAGCTGCGGGTCGATGGAGCCTTTTGGGCGT
>JBFFNE010000104.1:0-8682 GCA_041563315.1 Thiohalomonadaceae bacterium | reverse complement strand
TAAAAAAACCCTTTGGGGAAGTCCCACAACAGAGCGTTATCTGTGCATGAGCGTCACTCGACCCCGATACTCATAACAACCGTTGGCTCTTAAACCCTATAAAGGATATGTTTTTTTGTTTCAAATCAAGATATTGACATTACCGTAGTAAATCACTATGTTTCTTGGGTGTGGCAACATACTGCACTTCGGAAGCATCATCATCTGTGCGTCGGGGGTCCGGCGGAAGTAGTAACAGTTGGATGTGCAAGCCGGGAATGTGTCTATCCTTTTCATCCTGAGGAGTAGTTTAAGATGGCTAAAAAAATGCACGACACGCCTATGCTTGACCAACTGGAAAGCGGCGTCTGGCCGAGCTTTGTCACCGGTCTCAAGCGTTTGGCAAATGACAACGACATGATGGTTGACCTACTGGGTCAGCTGGAAACCTCCTATGAAACACGCAAGGGTTACTGGAAGGGCGGTACTGTAGGTGTCGTCGGCTACGGTGGTGGCGTTATTCCCCGCTTTACCGAACTGATGGGCGAAGACAAGAAGCCCATGTTCCCCGCAGCGTCTGAGTTCCATACCCTGCGTATCCAGCCACCGGCCGGGATGCACTATGATACCGCCACCCTGCGCAAGTTCTGCGACATCTGGGAAAAGTACGGCTCAGGCCTGATCGCTTTCCATGGCCAGTCCGGCGACATCATGTTCCAGGGCTGCACCACCGACAATGTCCAGCCAGCCTTTGATGCCCTCAATGAAATGGGCTTTGACCTCGGCGGTGCCGGACCGGCTGTGCGCACCGGTATGTCCTGTGTCGGTGCCGCACGTTGCGAGCAGTCCTGCATCGACGAGCAGAAGACCCACCGCACCCTGGTCAACGCTTTTCTTGACGACATGCACCGTCCAGCCCTGCCCTACAAGTTCAAGTTCAAGGTCTCCGGCTGTGCCAATGACTGCATGAACTCGATCCACCGTGCCGACTTCTCCGTCATTGGCACTTGGCGCGACGATATGAAAGTCGATCAGGAGGAGGTCAAAGCCTTCGTTAAAGCGAAAGGTCGCAAGTACGTGGTCGACAACGTTATCAGCCGTTGCCCCACCAATGCCCTGTCGCTAAACGATGACGATACCCTCGATGTCGACAACAAAGGCTGTGTCCGCTGTATGCACTGCCTGAACGTCATGAACAAGGCGCTCTCGCCCGGGGACGACCGCGGTGCCAGCATTCTTGTCGGCGGCAAGCGTACCCTGAAAATCGGTGACCTGATGGGAACTGTAGTAGTCCCATTCATGAAACTGGAAACTGACGAGGACTTCGAGAAGATCGAAGAGTTGGCCGGAAATATGATCGATTTCTTTGCCGAGAACGCGCTCGAGCACGAGCGTACCGGTGAGATGATCGAGCGTATCGGTCTGGTCAATTTCCTCGAAGGCGTCGGCCTGGAGGTTGAACCAAACATGATCGCCAGCCCGCGCTCCAACTCCTATATTCGCATGGACGGTTGGGACGAAGAGGCGCAGAAATGGTTCGAGCGTAAAGCTCAGGCCTGATACGGCATTTCATGACAAAATGAGGGCGGTCAATTGGCCGCCCTTTTTTATGGTAAATCAAAAGTTCTCAACGCAAAGGGAATTAATGCTGTGATTGCTGTCGCGTATGTCGTCTCCAGAACAATTTAGTGTTGAGGATCACAACTTGCGCTTCATTGATCCAACTAACGGCGCGATAGTTCTCAGAGAAAATCCCATCGCCCGATTGTGTTCGGCATGGTGACCCGGTGGTCTGAAACAGCAAAAGGCCTGAGCGGCGCGTCCCTCCATAACCAGGTCCACCACAAGCACCACCACACCGGCCGCGTGCAGTGCGGCGCTCAGGGTCATGTGCATCATTCCTGTATCGGGGTCGAGCCAAATCACGCCCTCCTGCGGTGCACGCTCGATGATCGATCCGACATAATCCGCATCATGAACCCGTAGCAGCTGTTTCCGTGTCGCCTTGGGCGCCGAGTAGTGCCGAAGGGCAAAATCGAGGCCTGTGGCGAGCAGATGGTCCTCGATCGCACGCAGGCGCTGTGGACTCTCCGGGTGTGCCGGCTCAAGACAGCCACCGCTCGCAAGCAAAAAAAAACCCTGCAGCAGCAGGGTTAAATTGCGCATAGTTGCGCAGGGGAGGGATCGATAGACCTGTACGCCACCAGGAGAGACAGCGAATATTACTTATAATTGTAGTCAGAATTTCGATAAATCAACCCTTTGGGCATCAACTGGGTATCCGTACCCAGTTATGGAGTAGCTCCCCCCAACAGGAAACACACCCGCTCACCAGCCACGTTAGTGCATCTCCCCCGGCTGCAGTAAGGCGCGCATCACCCGAATTCTATTAAGAACTGCCTTGGTAATGTGGTAAACTGTCGTGATTTTTCTCATTGTTTCGACGACAGCAAGGAAAACCAGATGATGAACGTTGCCTGGCGCAAACTCTTATTAGCCATTCTCCTGTTATTTTCCTTTCCAGCAGCGACCATGGCTGCGGAGGGAGGGGCTCTGCTCGATCTGACGACAACCTGGTTCGGCATCGCTGCTATCATCATTTTCGTGATCGCTTATATGATGGTGATTGGCGAAGAGTTTCTGCACCTGCGTAAATCAAAACCGGTCATCGTCGCCGCCGGGATTATCTGGGTGTTGGTAGGGATGGCTTACGCCGGACATGGCGACACTGAGACAGCCGGCAACGCGATCCGCCACAATTTGCTCGAATACACCGAGCTATTCCTATTCCTGCTGGCGGCGATGACCTACATCAACACCATGGAGGAGCGCCAGGTGTTTAATGCCCTGCGCGCATGGCTCGTCTCTCGCGGCTTCAGCCTCCGCTCGATTTTCTGGATCACCGGCTTGCTCGCCTTTTTCATCTCTCCGATCGCCGACAACCTTACCACCGCCCTGCTGATGGCGGCGGTTGTTATGGCGGTGGGCGCCGGTAAGCCCCAGTTCATTGCACTGGCCTGTATCAACATCGTGGTCGCAGCCAATGCCGGCGGCGCCTTTTCGCCCTTTGGCGACATTACTACACTGATGGTATGGCAGAAGGGGCTCGTGGAGTTCCAGAGTTTCTTCCATCTGTTTATTCCGTCCGTCGTGAACTGGCTGGTTCCGGCACTGCTCATGTCCATGGCGATCAAGAAAGACAGGCCCAATGCGATGGACGAAAAGGTCACGATCAAGCGAGGCGGGCTCATTGTCATCGGCCTTTTCCTGCTGACCATTATTATGGCCGTCTCCTTACACAACTTCCTGCATCTGCCGCCGGTGCTGGGTATGATGACCGGACTGGGTATCTTGAAGTTCTATGGCTACTTCCTGCGCCGCAAGGAACAACAGGAAGCAATTGAGGAAGTGGAAGGACCGGAAAAGCGCAGCATGGAGGTATCACACGAGGCCAACAACCGCTTCGATATCTACGGCATCGTCGCTCGCGCCGAATGGGATACCCTGATGTTCTTTTATGGTGTCGTGTTGTGTGTCGGGGGCTTGGGTAGTCTCGGCTACCTGGCGCTGGCCTCCGAATCGATGTATGTCGGACTTGGGGCCACCTGGGCCAATATCCTGATCGGTGTCCTCTCGGCTATCGTCGACAATATCCCAGTAATGTTTGCGGTACTGACCATGAACCCGACGATGGACCTGAGCCAATGGCTGCTGGTCACCCTGACCGCCGGCGTCGGTGGTTCCCTGCTCTCAATAGGATCGGCCGCCGGTGTCGCACTGATGGGCCAGGCACGTGGCATCTACACCTTTTTCTCTCACCTCAAATGGAGCTGGGCGATCGCTCTGGGTTATGCTGCCAGCATCTGGGTCCATCTGCTGATTAACAGCGGTCTCACCGCATAAAGGCAAAAAAAAGGGCGTCCCAACCGGGGCGCCCAATCAACAAGATAAAACCAAAAGGAGACGTGACAAAGGATTGCCACAGAACAAGTCTATGCACGCAACGTGCCAGGGCCAAGACAGCGAAAATGCCTCTGAGAGCGACTGCTTTTAAACAGATCCAGCACCAAACCGGTGCATTTGCACCACAAACCCACAGACAATTTCGAGATTCAGTAAAGGATATTTCAGCGCGTTAGCGCCAGAGGGATGCCAAAAAACTGCCATAAGACAATACAAACAAGACGGACCATCGCCCCCATTTCAGTCAACTCCACGTATCCCAGGGCACATTACCACCACTGATTTTGTCGATTTCCTCCAGACGCTGCCGGTGCGCCTCCAACTCCTCCGCACAGGCCATAACAACCGCCAAGGGCTGCCGGTTAGCCGGCAGACGCCGGATCTCCACTGCAGACTGAGCGCTGTTCTGGGCACTCAGGGAGAGGCTGGTCTGACCGCCAGTCATCGCCAGATAGACATCAGCCAGAATCTCGGCATCAAGCAACGCCCCGTGCAACTCACGATGGTCGTTGTTGATATCGTAACGTTTGCACAAGGCATCCAGACTGTTTTTCTGCCCCGGATGCAGCTGGCGGGCCATCACAAGGGTATCGAGCACCTGGAAGCTGTCGCGGAGGTTCAGGTAAGGGCCGTTGTTACGCATGAGCTCCTTGTTGATAAAGCCGACGTCGAAGGGAGCGTTATGGATCACCAACTCATCCGCGCCCTTGATGTAATCGAGAAAATCCTCCATTACCTCTGAAAAATGCGGCTTGTCGCTCAGGAATTCATTGGTGATGCCATGGACCTCCATCGCCCCCGCGTCCACCTCGCGATCGGGACGGATGTATTGGTGGTAGTTGTTGCCGGTCAGGCGTCGGTTATTGAGCTCAACACAACCAATTTCAATAATATAGTGATCCGCCGCTTCCAGGCCGGTGGTTTCGGTATCGAGGACGATTTGGCGCATGGTTATAAATCCCTGATGTCACTATTTAGCTGGTAATAACCCGGTCTCACCACGGAGACAGAGTCCTCATGGAGAAGCTTGTCAGTGCAGAGCCGCGGCCTGACAAAAAGGCAAAGATTTGCTCACTCTGCCGGCCCCCTTTCCATCCCGGTGATGAAGTGTCATTGCACGCTTTGTTGCCTTGTTCAACCTTTCAACTCATCAATGCCCTGGTTGGCCAGTTCATCGGCCCGCTCGTTTTCCGGGTGGCCGGTATGGCCCCTCACCCACTCCCAGGTTACCTCGTGTGGAGCGAGGGCCTTGTCCAACCGCTGCCACAAGTCCACATTCTTGACCGGCTGGCGGTTAGCGGTCTTCCAACCACGCTTTTTCCAGTTGACCATCCACTCGGTAATACCCTTCATTACATATTGTGAATCAGTGGTCAGGTGTACCCTGCAGGAACGGGTCAGACTCTCCAAGGCGCAGATTGCTGCCATCAGTTCCATGCGGTTGTTTGTTGTTTCCCGCTCTCCACCATAAAAGCTCTTTTCCTTGCCCTTATAGCGCAGAATCGCGCCCCAGCCACCGGGGCCGGGATTGCCGCGGCAGGCCCCATCGGTAAAGATTTCCACGGTATTATCGTCGTTTTTGTTCATATCCTGTTCCGTCTCACCGTCGGTTCGGTGGAGCCTACTGAAACGAGGCTGCGGCGAGTGCGCCAGCGTGGCTTGATGGGTGTGAGGGTCGTAACCCTTTTCTTCGCCACCAGCAGATAGCCTCCTCCAAATGGGGACCACAAGCGCTCCCCGGCGCGCTCAAATTTACGAAGGCGTCGCATGATACCCTCATTCTGCAGGGGGGGGCGAAAAAAGTAATGTCGAACCAGAACCGTATCAAAGCCCAACAGTGCCAGCCAATCCCTGAGACGCAGTGTGCTGTAGAAATGCCCACACCAAGGGCTTTCGTTGCGCCAACCGCTAAACAAGCGGCGAATCCCGAACTGGCTCCAGGGATTGAAACCGACGATCAACAGATGTCCCTCGGGGATCAGGGTCCGCTCGGCCTCACGCAGCACTTCATGGGGGCGGGCCACATACTCAAGGGTATGGGGTAGCAAAGCGACATCCAGGCTATCCGAAGCGATGGGCCACTCATCACTCTGACTGAGAAAGCTCTCCTCTCCGGAGAAATCTGACTGCGGCAATACCTCATCCATCACAATTCGATGAGTGATACGGGAGCTAGCAAGAAAATCTGACTCCATCGGCCGACCTACTTGCAGCAGGTGGTAGCCGAAGAGGTTCGGCAGCACCTGGGAAAGCAGTTGCTGCTCGCGCTCCTGGAGATTCACGCCCAGCGCCGTACGATACCAGCGGCGAAGCTCTCGCCTCGCCTCAACGTGGTCGGGACAGCGATAGGCTTGAAGAAGTCGTTTCATCGTGTATAAAGGGGACTCCGCAAGAGGGTGTCAAGGATATGAACCGTGCTCGATACCATCACACCTTACACTACCATAACCTGACAGGTTTATGCCTATGTTGAAAATTCGCCGTATCCATGCCTTCGATGACAATTATATCTGGCTCATCGGTTGCACAGATAATCCCCAGGTTGCCATTGTCGATCCCGGCGATGCGGAAGTGGTGATCGAGCAGCTGGAGAAAGAGGGACTGCAACCGATCGCCATCATGGTCACCCACCATCACGGCGATCATACGGGCGGCGTAACGGCGTTGGTACAGCGCTATGACATCCCGGTGTATGGTCCAACCCATGAGCGCATTCCTGCACTGACTCACGCGGTGACTGAAGGGGACATTGTCGCTCTGAGCGAGTGCAATCTCCAATTCAAGGTACTGGATACACCGGGACACACCCGAGGCCATGTCTGCTATGTCGGCCATGACGCCCTGTTTTGTGGCGACACCCTCTTTACAGCGGGCTGCGGCCGACTGTTCGAGGGCACCGCAGAGCAAATGTACGCTTCCCTGGAGAAGCTGCGCCACCTGCCTGATGAGACCGTGGTCTACTGCGCCCACGAATATACTCAGGCCAACCTGGCCTTTGCCATCATTGCTGAGCCGTACAATTCCGCCACCCGCGAACGACTGGACGAGGTACGACTGCTACGCGCCGGCCACAGGGATACAGTGCCAGCCCTGCTTGGTCTGGAAAAGCAGACCAATCCTTTCCTGCGCACTCATAATCCTGAGCTTGTCCAGGCAGCAGAGGCCTTTGCCGGTCACCCTCTCCCAACCCCGGCTGAGGTATTTGCTACCGTTCGTCGGTGGAAAGACAGTCTCGACTAAACCTGCCCTGGCCAAGGCTTGACCTTCCCGGACACTCCGGGATAATGCGCCCATGTCACAAATTAACGTACTCCCCCCCGTTAACTGGCTACTCATCACCAGCATGGGCCTTGCCCTGGTTGGCTGCGTGATGCAACAGCCCGTTAAAGAAGAAGCCAGTGCAGCCATGCCTTTGGTGGCAACCGTTGACACTGAAAATGTTGTGCAGGAGAAGCCCGCAGAGCAATGCAACGAACCACAGGATTTGTGGACGCGCTTGCGTGGCGGTTTCCAGCTTAGCGACCACCAGCACACGCGGGTCGACTCCGATCTGGCCTGGTTCGAGCGCCATCCCTCTTACCTTGATCGGGTAAGCGAGCGCGCCGACCCCTACATGCACCTCATCGTCGAAGAACTCGAAAAACGCGGCATGCCGATGGAGATCGCCTTGCTGCCGGTCGTCGAAAGTGCTTTCCAGCCTTTTGCCTACTCCCACGGCCGCGCCGCAGGTTTGTGGCAATTTGTCCCGGGCACCGGTAAGCGTTTCGGCCTGCGCCAAACGTGGTGGTATGACGGCCGTCGAGATGTAGCCGAGTCCACCCGAGCCGCCCTGGACTACTTGGAGTACCTGCATCGCCACTTTGACGGTGACTGGCTGCATGCCCTCGCCGCCTACAATTCGGGCGAAGGTACTGTTGGACGCGCTATCCGCAAAAACAAACGCCGTGGCAAACCTACGGACTACTGGTCGCTGGACCTGCCGAAGGAGACCGAGGGCTATGTGCCCAAGTTACTGGCGATCAGTACCCTGGTAGCCAATCCACCGGCCCATGGGGTCGTCCTCAACTCGATTCCGGATCACCCGTATTTGGTCAGCATTGACATCGGCTCGCAAATCGATCTGGATCTCGCCGCCGAACTGGCCGAGCTAAGCCTTGAGGAGATGTACCTTTTCAATCCGGGTTTCAATCGCTGGGCCACCGATCCTGACGGTCCGCATCGACTGCTGGTACCACTGGAAAAGGCAGACATTTTTGCCGCAAACCTGACTAACTACCCGAAGCAGGAGCGGATCACCTGGAAGCGCCATACCATACGAAGCGGCGAAGTGCTGGGAGTGCTAGCCGATCGTTACCGCACCACCGTTTCCCTGATCAAACGTGTCAATAGAATCCGCGGCAACGACATCCGCGCCGGAAAAACCCTGATCATCCCGGTTGCACGCAAGGGTCTGGAACGTTACCGCCTGAGTTCCAGCCAGCGTCTGCAGGCGCTGCAGAATCGCCCGCGCAAAGGCAACAAGGTCGAGTATCAGGTACGCCAGGGTGATACCTTGTGGGACATTGCCCGCAAGTACAACATCGGCGTAATGCAGCTGGCAAAATGGAACGGCATGGCGCCGCGCGACCCGCTCAAACCTGGCCGCACACTGGTGATATGGACCCAGGATAAACAGAAGGTATCAGCCGTTAACCCTGCTGAATTCCTCCACCCTTTTGAAAAGAACACCCACCAACGTAT
>JBFFNE010000103.1:0-8757 GCA_041563315.1 Thiohalomonadaceae bacterium | reverse complement strand
CCCCCCCTCCACGCGACCGTCATATCAGAAATCCACCCTTCCGCAAGGCTTAGTAGTACGCAGGGACGGCTTGTACCTCCAACGAAGGATGGCTACGGGGCACCCCGCAGGAGGAGGTTTTTCACACTTTATTGATAAAAAAACGCCCTATACCTCTTTTTAGCAACAAATTTTCAAGATCTCGTCGACGTTTTTGGGTAAAATAGCGCGCTTTTCGAGGCTGGGAAGCTGAGAGTTGGGGTCAATCAACCCGACAGATTGCTTTTAGCTGCAACAAGGCTTTACGCCGTGATTTTTCGGTTTTGACCGTGTTGTGTTGACCTTCACCGGCACGGGTCAAAGGCGCCAGCGTTGTGGAAGGGGCTCTCTGGCCCCACAACACGGGCATCCTGCACAACGCGAATGGTTGTCGCCGGACACTTTTTACACAGGAACTTGAGTACTACTATGACTGACTTAACTCTCTACCGTAATATCGGCATCTTCGCCCACGTGGATGCCGGTAAGACCACCACCACCGAGCGCATCCTCAAGCTCACCGGCAAGGTACACAAGACCGGTGAAGTACACGATGGTGAGGCCACCACTGACTTCATGGACCAGGAGCGCGAGCGCGGTATTACCATCCAGTCCGCTGCCACCTCCTGTTTCTGGAAGGATCACCGTTTCAACATCATCGACACCCCCGGACACGTGGACTTCACCATCGAGGTGTACCGCTCCCTGAAAGTCCTCGACGGCGGCGTCGGCGTATTCTGCGGCTCCGGCGGTGTTGAGCCCCAGTCCGAAACCAACTGGCGCTATGCCAACGAATCCGAAGTTGCCCGTGTCATCTTCGTTAACAAGCTCGACCGCATGGGGGCCGATTTCTACCGCGTGGTCAAGCAGGTTGAAGATGTACTTGCAGCCCGTCCGCTGGTGATGACCCTGCCGATCGGCATCGAGGAAAACTTCAAGGGCGTGGTCGACGTACTGAGCCAGAAGGCCTACATCTGGGACGACTCCGGTCTGCCCGAGAACTACGAAGTCACCGATATTCCGGCCGACATGGTAGAGAAGGCCGCCGAGTACCGCGAGGCCATGATCGAGACCGCCGTTGAGCAGGATGACGACCTGATGGAAGCCTACCTGGAAGGCGAAGAGCCCTCCGTCGAGGACATCAAGCGCTGCATCCGCAAGGGCACCATTGCCCTCGACTTCTTCCCCACTTACTGTGGCTCTGCGTTCAAGAACAAGGGTATCCAACTGGTACTGGACGCCGTGGTCGACTACCTGCCGAGCCCCACCGAAGTCAAACCGCAGCCCGAAGTCGACCTGGAAGGTAACGAAACCGGCGAATACGCAATTGTCGACATCGACAAGCCACTGCGCGCCCTGGCGTTCAAAATCATGGACGACCGTTTCGGCGCCCTGACCTTTACCCGTATCTACTCCGGCAAAATCAAGAAGGGCGACACCGTCCTTAACACCTTCACCGGCAAGACCGAGCGCATTGGTCGTATCGTTGAGATGCATGCTGATGAGCGTATTGAGTATGATTCGGCACAAGCCGGCGACATCGTCGCTCTCATCGGCCTGAAAAACACCCAGACCGGTCACACCCTCTGCGACGTGAAACAACCCGCCACCCTTGAGCCGATGGTGTTCCCGGATCCGGTAATCTCCATCGCCGTTGCGCCGAAGGACAAGGGCGGTGCCGAGAAACTGGGTATCGCCATCAACAAGATGGTGCAGGAAGACCCCTCCTTCCGCGTCGAGACCGACGAGGAGAGTGGCGAGACCATCCTCAAGGGCATGGGTGAGCTGCACCTGGACATCAAGATCGACATCCTTAAGCGCACCCACGGCATCGACGTCAACGTCGGCAAGCCGCAGGTGGCCTACCGCGAGTCGATCACCCAGCGTGTCGAAGACAGCTACACCCACAAGAAACAGTCCGGTGGTTCCGGTCAGTTCGCCAAGATCGACTACATCATCGAGCCGGGCGAAGTAAACAGCGGCTACACCTTCGAATCCACCGTTACCGGCGGTAACGTACCGCGCGAATTCTGGCCCGCGGTCGAGAAGGGCTTCCGAGGCATGATGGGCGAGGGCGTGCTGGCCGGCTTCCCGGTGCTGGACGTTCACATCAATCTGGTCGACGGTGGCTTCCACGCGGTCGACTCCTCGGCCATCGCCTACGAGATCGCCGCCAAGGCCGCCTTCCGCCAGTCTATTGCCAAGGCCGGACCGCAACTGCTCGAGCCGATCATGAAGGTTGACGTCTTCACCCCCGACGATCACGTGGGTGACGTCATCGGCGACCTGAACCGCCGCCGCGGCATGATTCAGGGCCAGGACTCCGGGGCCACCGGCGTGCGCATCAAGGCACAGTGCCCGCTGAGTGAGATGTTCGGCTACATCGGCGACCTGCGTACCATGACTTCCGGTCGTGGCCAGTTCTCCATGGAGTTCTCGCACTACGCACCCTGCCCCGCTAACGTGGCCGAAGCGGTCATCAAGGAAACCAAAGAGCGCAAGGAGTAAACACTCCTTTGCCAACAGAAGGGGCGCTACAACGAACGAAGCGCTCCTTCACAAAAAAACCGAACGGAAGTTCGGTTTTTTTTGGTTCACGCAAGGAACACACTCTTTCCTATCTCTACCCCCTCCTCGCCCTTATAATAGCGACCTATCCCGCTATCTGAGTCCTCTTTTTCACTGGAAACACCATGCCAATCATCCACGCGATAACCCACCATATCCGCCGTACTGCCGAGAACGATACAGCGCTCTCGCTGCGCCAGGACGAACTCACCACCGAAGGCAATAGCGAGGCCCTGCTTGGCAAGCTCAAGAGCAGCTTCCTGGCACGCATCAGCCGCGAGCATGGCAGCTTTACCCGCGAGGACGAGACGGCGCTGCTACCGCGTGAGCTGGAGGCCTTTCTCTCCGGTGAACGCTCCTTCACGCAGATGAGTTCTGCTCTGATGGAGTCACTCGGCGGCGTGGCCGATGAGAAGAAATTCGAAATCGATGCCCATGCGCTGTTCTTTGTCGAGAAAACCCTCGATAACCATATGTTCTACCTGTTCATCACCCGGCTGAGCGAATCGCTGACCATCAGCGATACCCTCGACATTACGCCCGCCTATGCCATCGACACCGGCCCCGCCCTGTTCGGTATCAAGGTGGATCTGGCCGAATGGAAAGAACGCCAGGATTACGCCTATCTTTCGCTGCTGCCGCCGCGGGGTAATCCGTCACTCGCCGAGAGCTTTTACACCCTGACCGGCTTTACCAATGGCATCGACAAGCAGAAGTCCACCCTCGCCTTCCTCGAAGGGGTCGAGGCTTTCGCCAAACAGCTACCTGACGAGAAGATCAACGACTACCGCAATCGGGTGGTCGAATACTGCATGGAGCAGGAAGTGAAGGATGCGCCCGTGATGCTGCAGGAGCTGGCCAAGACCGTCGAGGGGGTCAATCCCGAAGAGTTTGTCCGCGTCGTCGCCGCACACACTCCCGAGGCCGAGCAGGAGCTGATGGTCGACCGGCGCAGCCTGCGCCACTATGTGAAATTTGCCGGACGGGAAAAGGACCTTGCGATCAGCTTCAACTCCTACCAGCTCAACAAGCGGGTGCACTACGACCCCGATACCGACACCCTCAGCGTTAACGGCCTACCCAAGGCGCTGCGCGACCAGTTACTTCGCCACATCAAGGCGGAGTAGGTGTCGCCTTGTGACTGCTTGTAGGAGCGGCTTCCAGCCGCGATAAAACTGAGACGTATCAGACAAATCGCGGCAAGATACCGCTCCTACGCTGACTTCACCGCACAACAATAAAACTGACAAAAGCCCGCACCTCCACCACCTCCTTGATGCGCAGACAGGCCCCCTCGAACAGGGCGCTCCACTCGGCCAGGGTGCGTTCGCGGCCTTTCGTCCCGATCAGCATCTGCATATCGAAGCTCGCTATAGTGGGATCGATCCCAGTCTCCGCGGCCACCGCATCGACCACCAGCATGGTCGGCCGCTTGTCGCCAAAAGCCTGCTTCAGTTTGTCGAGCAGCTTTTGTACATCCGTATCGCCGAGGCCGTGGAAAACACCGACAAACATATAGATATCCCGGTCAGACACGGCTTGCGGGATCACCTCGAACATGTCGCCACCGACAAACACCATCCTCTCAAGCACGGCCTGTTCGTTCCTTTTGCGCCAATAATCGACCGCTCCCTCGATAACCTGCGGACGATCGAGCACCAGCGAATGCAAATGTGGATTATTACGGAGAATGGGCACGGTCTTGCTACCCAGCGAGCCGCCCACATCGATCAGCCGATCGAAACGGCTCCAGTCGAAGTCGCATAGATAGTCGCTGCCGGTCAGCGCCTCTACTGAATCCATGGCGCGGGAAAAAAGTCGATCGAACGCCGCGTCTGAATCCATATACTGATAGAGCTCCATTCCATGGGAGCGGTAAAAAGGGGGCTCTCCGCTGCGAATACCCACCTCCAGTGAATCAAACCAGGGCGCGGTCATGACCGGGTCGTTATGCATCAGGATCATGGCGCGCACGCTCTTGGGGTGCGCCACGCGCAGGTAGTCGGACATGGCAGAATTGCTGAAGACCCTGTGGGCCGTCTCGACAAACACCCCGTTCGCTGCCAGCATCCGCAGCAACCGATAAAGGTGTGCTTCATCCAGCTCACGTGCTTTGGCAAGCTCCGTGGTGCTCTTCTCCCCGTCAGCCAGCTCATCGGCCAGGCCCAGCTTCGTTGCCACATACAATGCCCGGGACAGCCAGAATGCCGAACCGATTTGAATGAGCCGAAACGGTGGTGGTGTCAGTTTATTGGGGATCGCTGCCAGACGGTTGGCGAAACCCACCATGGTCTTAAACAGCTTTACCTTGATCCGGTTTTTTTGCAGGCTTTTCATTATCACCACCTTTTCACTCTTTTTCCTGGGCCAGAACCGCGGCAAACAGACGCCCGTTGAACTCCGCGAGCATTTCGAAAAATTCCATATCAATCTCTCTCTCGAGCTGCTGGCTGAAGATATCCTTGAGCAGGATCGGCATCATCGCCAGGCTGACAAAGGAGATGCGCAGAATATCTGGATCGATCGCTGTGTCCATCTGCCCGCTCTGTTGTAGCGCATTGACCTTATCGCGACCGCTTTCACGCCCCCTCTCCAGGAGCTGATAGATGAAACGCTTTCCCGGCCCCTGATTGAGTGCAAGAACCTTCAGGATCAGCGCTGGGAAACGGGGGTTATCCAGCATGGTCCTATAATAAATACGGAAGAAATCGCTAAATCCCCCGACCGAGGAGAGAAGGGAACTGTCGAAGGCCTCCAGCAAAGGCTGCAGGGTCTGACGGATCATCTCCTCGTACAGCCCCTCCTTGCTACCGAAGTAGTAGCGAATCATCGAGATAGTGGTATCGGCCGCGGCGGCTATCTGGCGTGTTGTCACCTTATGGTATTCGTCGTTCAGGAAACACTTTTGTGCAGCGTCGATCAGCCTTTGCGCAACCGGGGTTTCATTCTGCCTTTCCGTCATGGTTATCATTCAGCATTCTAGGTGATGAATTGATGCTAACACCGCGATGGAATGACACCCCAGAATTTTCATTAATCGAGATCAGGGGGTTGATTAAGAGCACCGCACCAGATCTGTAGCTTGTTACACACCATCATTCCATTTCAGGGACCACTCATTTTCAGCTTAAGCGCCGAATTTGGGTACAATGGGACTTCACCAACCGAGGAAGTACGATGGGAATCAACTGGTATCCAGGTCACATGCACAAGGCCCGCAAGAAGATCAAGGAGGCCATGCCGCACATTGATCTGGTCATCGAGGTCCTGGATGCCCGCATACCTTACAGCAGCAGAAACCCTCTGGTGTCTGAATTGCGCGGCGAGCGGCCCTGCATCGAGATCCTCAACAAAAGTGACCTGGCCGACCCGGTAATGACTCAGGCCTGGCTGGAGACCATCGAGCGGGAAAAGGGCGTGGTTGCTCTGCCCCTGACCTCGACACAAAAAGGGCAGGCGCGCAAGGTGCTGGATCTGGCCCACCGGCTCTTCCCCGGTCGCAACACCGCCCTCAAACCCATTCGCACCATAATCATGGGCATCCCCAACGTGGGAAAATCCACCCTAATTAACTCCCTCGCCGGCAAGGCTATCGCCCGGGTCGGTGATGAGCCCGCCGTCACCCGGCAGCAGCAGCAGATCAATCTCGGCGTCGGCATCATGCTGTTCGACACCCCCGGCATGCTCTGGCCACGAATGCATGAGGAAGACTGCGGTTATCGCCTCGCTGTGACCGGTGCGGTAAAGAACACCGCTATCGAGTACGAGGATATTGCACTGTTTGCTGCGGAGTACTTACTGCAGGCGTATCCACAGGCACTGCAGGAACGCTATAAACTGAAGGAAATGCCGCAGCGGGATATCGAACTCCTCGAGGCCATCGGCAAGAAACGCGGTTGCCTGCGCGTCGGCGGCCGTATCGACCTGCACAAAGCCTCCGAGATACTCCTCCACGACCTGCGCTCTGGCGCATTGGGTCGCATCAGTATGGAAACACCGGAGTTAATAGCCGGACTGAAAAAAGAGAAGGATGAGGATTAAACACCCATTCCTCACGCCACCTTTTCATGCCGTTCTTGTGCTCCGGGATGGCTTAATTTGCGGCAAACACCATCTGCACAAGTAGCCCCACCCACATCAAAGCCAACACACCATAACTGGCGACAAAGACATTTTTCCGCCACCGCGTTTTATTACTACCCAGGTGAATGTAGCTATGAACCAGCCTGGAAATCACATAGGCCCACGCCAGTGTCACCATGAAAGAATCCACCTCTGCGGTGAGATAAACCAGTACAACCAGAACAAAAAACACCAGCGGCATCTCATGAAGATTCTGGTAGTGCTGTTCAGCACTGAGCAGGTAGTCGGGCAGCTTTGCCCCTCGATTGAAGCGGAAGTAGCCTGGATTCAGCCCATCCCTCATGGCTCTAATCCTGCGCACAAGCAACAACAGCGCCACGAGAAGGTTCAATAACAACATGGCCATCGCCGGATACAAAATCATGTTCTGGTTCATTAATCACTTCCCCTTGATGCCTTCCCCCGGAAAAAAATCTGTCAGACGAGGGTAGTGAACTGCTGAATATGTTTCATAACATATTCAGTTAACAGTAAATATCGAAGACACTTTCACTTCAGCACTGAGCGTTCTTTCCTGCACATGAATGTCTCCACTTCATGCCCATAAGAACTTCTGCATGACGTCTGACTTCATCGGCCGGTAAAGGCCCACCATGGCCCATATAAAATTTTTCCATTCCCGATTCCAGCAGGCGCTGCAGTGCCAGGCCTACGGTATAGGGGTCATCCTCAAAGGGAGGCCGTATGGCATGACCGGTCCGAATCATCCCGCCCAGTAAAATTCCCGAAGCGATAAGATCGCCGACCAGGGCCTCATTGCTGTCAAGCGCCACCGAGATCGATCCCGCGGTGTGACCCGGCGTGTGGCCGATAGTCCCCGAAATGCCGTACTGGCCTAAATCCACGGTATCGTTTTCCGAGAGCAGGATATCCGGAACAAAAGCCTTGTACGGCTCGTGCGGCACCGACGATTTGAGGAATAACCGTCCAACCCAACCGGTGGGGCAGTAGCTCATCGGCACCTCCCGGATAAAGTGCTTAACGTCCTTGGTGTGCGCGACGATCGGTGCCTGGCACAATTCACGTAGGTCAAAGGCACTTCCTGCGTGATCCACATGAGCATGGGTAATGACGATGAGTTTTATGTCTCTGAATGAAAGTCCGTACCGGGTTAGCACCTTTTCAATCTTGGACTCCGATCCCGGTACTCCTGCATCGACAAGAACACACCCGTCATCCCCTCTAATCAGGTAGGCGTTCACCATGCCGAAAGGCAGTATTGGAATACGAATAATTTGCGGTGTTATCATCGCTTGTCCTTCTCAACTTTCGACAAAATCAGCGGCGTAACGACAGCCCGACTTTTCGGGTCATTACCCCTTCTGTCCCTTCATTCTCTTCTCCGATATGGGAGAGTCTTGCCAATAGTAGAAAACTGCTATATATGTTCAAGAACATATTAAAGATAACAGGAATCGCCGTGCCCTACTCAAAAGAACACAAACAACAAAGCCGGGAGAAAATCCTGGCCAGCGCCAGCAAGTTATTTCCGCGTCAGGGCTATGAGGCGGTGTCGATTGATATGCTGATGGATGATGCCGGACTCACACGTGGCGCTTTTTATAATCACTTTCGCAATAAAGATGAAGTCTATGCCGAGGCCATTGTCTACGCCGCATTGCGCAGCCCGATAAGTGCCGAGAAAGCGGAAACCTCTTCACTCAAGATCTGGTTCGATAAAACCATTGGACGCTACATGAGTCGTGAGCATATTGATGAAGCTCCCTCCCCCTGTCCTCTTGCTTTTCTGGTGACCGACATTGGTCAACGTCAGGGCACGATACGTAACACCTATACCAGGGTATTCAAAAACCTGAACAACACGTTCAGGAAACGCCTGCGTGAAAATGACATCAGCAAGGAAACGGTCATGTCCGTAAGCGCGATGATGATCGGGGCTGTCGCCGTTGCCCGTGCACTGGATGATCAAAAGGCCGCAGATAGGCTCTTGGCTAACTGCAGGAGGACGGCAAAGGAACTCCTAAAAATCAGCTAGCAACCGCCCTGACTGTAGGAGCGACCATCCCT
>JBFFNE010000102.1:0-8759 GCA_041563315.1 Thiohalomonadaceae bacterium | reverse complement strand
GCGGGCTGGCGGGGATCTTATCTTTCCTTCTGCGAGTCTCTCTGCAGCTCGCGTGCTGTCTCTGTCACCACAAGAGAGACCCGGGGACTCTCCTTCCCAACAATCGCTCTGAGCACCCTTGTCCATTATCGATACATCCAATAACCCTGCACATCCTGAGTTTTCTCAGGTCTATTTTTATCGCCATTTTTTGATTATGCCAACACCCGGTCTTTTTTTTACTACATTTAAGATATGGATTTACCCTACTCTCGTAATGGAGGTGCACGTGAAAAACTCTTTAGCGCAATGTCTTGTCCTTGCGATTGGCGGCACAATGGCCCAGGGGGCCTCAGGTACAGAACCCGCGAACTCCATCAATTTCGGCCTCGGCGGACTAAATCCCATGCCGCATTGCAAGGCCAGGGTCTACACCCTCGAGTACGAGCATCGGTTCACCCCGACAATAGCAATTCTTGGGCGAGGCAGCGGGGTGTTTTACACATCTGACGATGATGACTATCTGGAGGACGGCAGACTGCGAGGCGTGGATATCGGCGTTCGGTATTATCAGGCCGGTCAGCTGCAGGGATTCTATACGGGTGGAAGCGTCGGGTACTGGCAAGGGGACTGGACATTCACGCAGCACCGCGGCACTCCGAGTCAATGGGACGGTGAGGCAGACTCCGATTCTCTCAGGGTAAATGTCGATCTCGGCTATCGCATCCCACTCCGCAACACGAACGTTTCCATCATGCCCGAGATAAATTTAGGCAAATTCTTCTCGTCCAGTGCCTGTGAATATATCGCGCCTGCGTCCCAGATCGGGGCACCATGCCACGTAAAATCAGTGGTCGATGCTTATATTTTCGCGGGAGTGACCATCGGCGTCACATTCTGACGTCCACTAAACTCAGCGCAATCCAGCGCGTACCATTCATGCAGGAACATCAGAGATAGGCCGCGATTCTGTCCTTGGTCACAGGCAACACCCATCAGAAAACGCAGGGATACCTGCCACGTTAATCCACCGCTTTCCTAATTAGCACACCCGTATCAGCCATTTTCGTTCGACAATGAACGCTCGGTATACATTAGCGCGCGATGTTCTGTTGCGGAGGCATCTTGAGAGCTGGAGCTGGCGACGAAGCGAGACCACGACCTCGCCTACGCTAAAGGGCAATACCTCCGAACATCAATCTTCCGGTTGACACTCCCCACGTAAATCCTCAAAGATCTCCATAGAATCTGCATGGACTCGTGATACAACAATAACAATCAAGGCCCGTTAAAGGAGGGAATATGTCTGATAACCTCTCATTACTCATTAATGCGTTAACCGTCACCGCGGGATTCTCCCTGGTCGTGGAGCGCTCACTGGAAGGGATGAAACACCTTCTTGATGTAGCCTATACAAGGTCACAGGATGACTCTGGCGACATAAGATCGGTCATCAGTCAGAGACGGGATGAGGTCAGAAACCTTACCGAGGCTGTCCGGCAAGCAACGCAAGGCAAGACGCCGCCACAACCTCCTTCAATCGAGCCGGCTCTGGATTCCCTGGACGAGAGCGAACACCTGCAGCGGCGGCGGGTAAAAGTAGCGCAGGCCCCCTCTCTCCAGAAAGAGCAGTCGGCTTACCGGCTGTTTCTGTCGTTGTTGGCGGTCGGTGCAGGGATTGTGCTAGCGGAACTGGCCAACGTTCATCTACTCACGCTGTTTCTCAATAAACCGGTGCCGCATTTGCTGGATGTGATATTGACCGGGATCGTCATCGGTGGTGGCAGCCACTCCGTTCACGAACTACTTCGTTTCCTGACCACCCGGCGAGCCCCAACAGTCAGCCTTGGCCCTACGGCACAGCCAGAGAGCGAGCCGCCCTTCCCCGGACAAGGACATACCCCCCAAAGGGCACTGCACAAGCATGATCTGTGGCAGCCCATTCCTTACCGGGGCGGGGTAAAACCCGAAACCCTGGAGCACCGAAACCTTCGCGATTCGGATCCGAACCTCATCGTTTATCACCACACGGCCATGCACAGTAACACCCCTTTTCAGGCGGTAGTGGATGAATTCCTTGTAGAGAAAAAATGGTCCACGGGTTATCACTGCGTGATCATGCCCGACGGCGGCATCGAAGCCTTTTGCCGGTGGGACCGCTGTGGTAACCACACCAAAGGCGTAAACACGCGCAGTCTTGGTCTTGCCTTCCATGGTAACTTCCACACTCAGTTCGGCGACAGTTACGCCAATCACGACGGTCGCTTCGGCCTGCAACGGCCCACCGAAGTACAACTTGATGCTGGCGCGCGCGTTATTGCCTTATGGATGCACCTCTACGGCATTACCATGGACTTCGCCACCTCCGTGATGCCCCATAAAAGCGTCATTGAGGGCCATACCGTTTGTCCGGGCTCCAATTTCCCCCATGAGGAACTCAGACAACGAATCGCTTTTTACCAAACAGCCTGGCAGAACTCGCCGTCCATTGGTGAACAACTGCGCGCGTTCGCCGTCATGCCCTATCTAGGTACCGTGACACCCGAGGTGAGCCATGGATGAAGCCAAAACTGCACTGATTCTTCTGGCCTCTGCGCTGTTTTTCGCCCTGCTTATCGAGCGGGCGCTGGAACTGATAATGGGCATCGTTGCGTACGTTGAAGCCCGAATCGACGCGAGCCGTTTCTGGAACACCCATGCGCATGTAATCGCCGGGCAGCTGCAACAGCGCCTCGACCTGGCACACGGGCACTCCGATTTGGAACGCACCATCATCGATATGGTTACCGGGATACTAAACGAAAATGACTACAGCGGCAGAATAGTGGTCGTATCTACCGCCAAGGTACGCAAACTTGTAATTAAAACCGCAACCAAGTTGATCGGCATCTGCATGGGCGTCAGCCTGGCACTAGGCCTGCAAATCAATGCCTTTACACTACTCGAAACACTGGCCACGGGGAGTCCCGGTGCGGGAGATCTGTTTCAGGCAAACCTGTCCCACACCCTGGGATGCATGCTCACTGGCGTGGCCATGGGCCTGGGAAGCGCACCAGTGCACAAATTCATCGTTCGCCTGGAGAGTGCCAGAAAATTCCGACAGGCCATCCAAATTGGAGTAACCCGTTAATGGAAACACTCAAACAACTGCTCTTCAGCGATCCGGGTTTTTTTGTCGGCCTAGCGGTGATCCTGCTTGCGGGTCTACTTTTGCCGGGACGCATCCGCTGGTACTTCGTCACGGCAGGTACCGCCGTTCTGGCCTTCCGCTTCTACCAAGTATTTCGCGTGAATAAACTGACCCAAAAGCTGGATCAGGAAAGAGAAGCACTGCAAGAGGAACTGGCAACACTGAAACAGGCACTCGAGGGTCTGCACAGCAAGGAAGCGAACCTGAGTCAGGAGCTCGATGTCATAAAAAATGAACGGGATACTCTCGCAGCAAGGCTCGAACAGATGGCGACCAATCAGGAAAACTGGCAAGGGAATTACCAGGCCCACCGCCAGGAAGTGGAGGCACTTAACCGACGCTACGAGGAGCAGCGCGACTCAAGGGACACCATCTCCCAGATACTGGAAAATGCAGAGCGGGCGCAAAGAGATAGCGGTCGAATGTGACAACGTTTTCGACGGCCGCTCAACCGACAGGAAAGACCACACATGAGAATAGTGACAGGAATCGTATTTTGGGCGGCCACACTGCCGGTGCAGGCTGAAGGCTGTCACTTTGCGCTGGATCCCTCTGCGCTTGAGCGGCGTGAAATTGACGGCCAAACGGTCTACCTGGTCCCCGCCGCCAAACTTGCCAGGGACAACTGCCTTGATGTGCAGACCATTAGTCAGGCCTACAACGGTTTGCGCGCAGATCTGGAGCAATGCCACACCACCGTCAATCAGGGCCTGGCGTGGAACGAGAGCGCGGGCCGGATCCTCGATGATGCGAAACAGCTCTCCGACACCTACCAGTCAGCACTCGATAACGCCATTTCTGTCAGCTCGCAATACCAGGCACTGGCTAACGAATACGGCCAGCTGGCAACTCGCTATGACAGCCTGACCCATCAGTTTGATCGCCTCGCGGGAGATTATCGAAACTTGTTGTCCCCAAGCTCCCTATCCATCGAACTAGGTGTCGGTTACGGGGGCGGTGCGCCCATGGGCTTAATCGGAGTGGGTACGCTCAAATACCGACTGTGGGGTATCGCGCAAGAGGGCAATAACAGCATCCTCGTGGGGACCTCCTTCAATTACTGACGACACGTTTCTGCGGCAAACATCGCTACCGTGAATTTCCGACATAAGGAGACGGGTAATAATAGCAAACCAGGCTTTTTAAACCATGGACCGCCACTGGTCACCCTACTTCATGGGTAAATAGATATCCGTAATCAACTCATGCTCCGGTGTTTCTGGCATCAGTTTCAGGTAGTTGAAGAACACAGGAAAGTCACGCAACTCTTCACCGCTTTCTGGCAGCCACTCCCGATACAGGTAATAAACGCTCTCTTTGATGATGTCGGTTGATCCGTAATGGCGCAGCACTGCGCAGCGACCACCCGGAATGACTTTGTTCACAACCTTTTGCGGATTTTCTGGTACGGCTTTTAAAACTGAGCCGCAGATATCAAAGCAAAATCTATCCGACTCGACAACCTCTGGGTCGTCGTAGGGAATGCCGAAGGTCCGGCTTGTATCGACCGGGGAGAGACCGGTGGACTTTCGCCACTCAATAAACTCTTTTACCGACTCATTCACCTGCTGGGGGTCCCCACGGTGCTCCTTCACTGCAATCATTGTCTCATCGAAATCGACAATCTTGACATCCATCATCTCACTCCTCTCTCGTTTGGGTAGTTGCATACGTTCATTCCATGGTTTCCATGCTGGCTTGTTCCTGAATTGAGAGGGGGTCTGTCCAAAATGTCTCTTGAACGCACGGGTGAACGACTCCGGGTTTTCGAACCCGGCCTCTAATGCAACATCGATTATTCGCCGCTCTATTTTGAAAACGAGCTGGTATGATGCCCGTCGCAACCGCATCATCTGGATATAACGGGACACGGTCATACCAGCAAATTCTGAAAACTGCCTATGAAAGTGGAATCTGGAAAAGTTAGCCACCTTGCTCAAGCGCTCCACAGTCAGGACATCATCGAGATGCCTGTCTACGTATTTGAGCACACGCTCAAAACGCTCCTCATAGGCCTTTGCCGTTTTCATGCTCACTGCCTTACCTCCTCAACGGCAACAACTCTACCCGTACTAGCGGCATGACTCTTGACTGTGATTGCTTGTTTGATGCATGAAGGTAACAGGTTAGTTGTAAGATGCGCGAGGGCAAGGCTTAAGAAAAAGCGTCGTCCTGTTGGAACACATATCCACAACAAAACAGCTTCAAATCCTTCCGAGTACACTGGACATATCGACTTCCTACAGGTGTGGGTACTTTCCCCTCTAACATTCAGATTAGCTGTTATTGTTTTTAAAGGTGGGTGCTTTGTTTATTCGTTAAAAACAGATACTCTCGCCACCTAGGCTTGGACTTTTTCCCCAAAGTGCCTCTGCCGACCTTAAAAATCTCCTGTATCGTAATTCCGGACTTAATGGCACCCTCCTCCGTGAGGAAATAACTTTGAAGGTAACTCCTCCCTTATGCGAGTGCCGAGTAGACCAGGTTGCCCATCCGGGGCCCCGAAACTCAACACCACAGTGCAGCCTGCCGAAAGCCCCATGCTCCACGTTCCCGGCTATCTGGAACTTCTCATCTCTCCCGCCAAGTACGTTATCAAGTGGGGCCAGCAGTTACCTTTGAAGAATGACTAGCGCTTCATGTTTTATTTAAAAAACCTCAGCTACCACTTGATTTTCAAGGCGTTCTCGTTAACGATCGTATCAAACAATATCAATTCTGATCTTTAGATGAGGGAATTTTTGATGAGGGCTTTTAATAAGTGTCTGTTTTTGCTGGGACTTATCGTATCTACTTCCGTTTCTGCCCGAGGTGATGATCAGTATTATGCCGCAGCAATCAGCCGTGCGCCCAGCTTGGATGGCATGACAGGACTGCTTACCATGAATCTCCCACACACGATGGGTGCTGGTATTACAGCGGTCGGTGCCGTCTCCCTCGCTGATTCACTCCCCGGTCAGTATGAGGATCTCACCGAAGCGATCGTGGCACTTCGAGTCGGGTTCAGTGACAACATTGAGATTGGCCTGAAAACCAAGAACTATACCTCCAAAGACCTTACTGGTAACACGAACACTGGTCTAGGTGATGCCGAGGTGATGATTAAATGGAAATTCCGTGAACAGAATGAGCACCTGCTCGCGATGGCCTTGGGACTTGGTGCAATCCTGCCAACAGCTGACGAGAAGAAAGGCTTCGGTGAAGTAGATACATTGGGCATAAAACTGAATGTTACCGGGGCCGCAGAAAAACCTATTTACGATGATAGCTATGTTGGCCTTTATTTCGAAGGTGAGATCGTTGCCATCGACTCGATGACATCCAGTTCTCCCTATAAAGAAATGTATGCCGTGGTCAACGTCGGCCTCGCCTTCCCTATCTCCGACGACAACAATCTTTCCTTTTTCACCGAACTTAATCGGGTCACCAACAAAGATAAACCCACGATGGTACGCAACCACAGCGCGATCACCCCGGGACTACGTTATGCGAATGACAACTTCAACCTGACCATTGCTGCGCAAATGATCGATTATGGGGATATCAATGCATCCCAGAACCGGTTTATCGCTCAACTCAGTCTTGGTTTTTAAGTTATCAGCTCCCTTTTATTGAACGCCAACAGGAAAGACCTGAGAAAGTCACACTCACTCGAGATTTCCTACCACCTTGTATTATGTCAATCTTCCAAGGTCCCATAGATATCAAGGAGAGATATCATGCCAAAACCAAGGAAGGCCACTGATTTCGCATGATGCTACGCCACTGCATCCCCTCCCTGACAACTCTTCTGTTATGTTGTCTTTTTCCCGCAGCCAAACGACTAAAACAGGAAGTCTGTGGTTGCTAGGCAGATTTAACATCCCGGACTGTGCAATTAACCAGGACAGATAACATTTCAATGATAAATTTCACGCTCTAGCAAAATGTTCTTGAATGATTATCATAAAAGTCATACATACCAATCCCATTACTAATGCTCCACCCCTATCCACAACATAGCGGAAAGTTACACAGAAGCATTTAAGGTGGGTGTCTTGTTAGGGTACCTTGTTCAAATCATCATTTTTTTCCAAAAAAACAGGTAATTCCATTAATGGAACGACACACCCATCGTTAAAAAGCGAGAAGACTCACTCATTGCGTTTAAAGAGGGTATCTAGTTTAGCTCTAGTCAATCAATGTTTTCTCAGAACAATATGGGTAGCATTTTGTGTGCAATCACGTTGCACGCACTGGTATCCAAGTTCTGGTAAGTTTATATCCGAAAACAGCTTTTCCCCAGTACCTAGAAAGATCGGCGCGATGGCAAGATGCATCTCGTCTACCAGTCTTGCACGTAGATATTGCCTGACGGTAGCTACACCTCCGCCTATCCTGATATCCATCCCATTCGCGGCTTCTTTGGCCTGCTCAAGAGCCGAAACAATTCCTCCAGTAATGAAGTGAAAAGTGGTTCCGCCTTCCATGGTAATAGACTCTCTCGGGTGATGCGTCAGCACAAATACTGGAACATGGTAAGGTGGGTTAACTCCCCACCACCCCTTCCAGCTGTTGTCAGGCCACGGGCCTCTGACAGGTCCAAACATATTGCGTCCTATAATCCAGGCACCGATATTTTTGAAGCCTCGTGATGCAAAATCATTGTCGGTACCTATGGTCCCTCCATCGTTACCAAGCATCTGCTGGAAAGTTTCTGTAGGGAAAGCCCAGTTGTGCAGCGCCAGGCCCCCAACACCTAGCGGATCGTCTAAGCTCTGATTTGGGCCAGCACTAAAACCATCAATCGAGATTGAGAAACTTTCTACGCGCAATTTGCTCATACGACTCCCCCCAGACAGTGCATAAGTGACCGGTCCATTACATACGCCATAAGAATAGTACAAATGTTATCTGGTCGGGTTTTGTGTACAACCAGCCCGGCGGAGGTAGGTCACTGCAAGGCCGATAGGTCTAAGGACCCATCTCGCAAATGGTTTTTTATGTTCGAAACCTTACTAATGAACCAGAAGCTGGAATGGACGATCTCTGCTCGATCCATGTGTTTCTGTCGTTCAGTAGCTCATACCTGTCGAAAACACATTGCAGCACCTTCGCGTTGTAGGGGACATTCATTTTATCGAATGCGTTGATTTGAAGGTGCGGCATCGTAGAGTTTCCAGAGTTGCCTACATCCCCAAAGGGGCTGACCCGCACCGCTTATAAACTCAAGGCCGCTTGCGAATCATTGGTTTATGGAACGACACACCCATCCATAGAAACGGGAGTTCTCACTAGGCGGATGTAGAGTGGGTGTCTCCTTTATTAATATGATCATGCCCTACTCTCCCTGCCGCTGCGCCGCCCTCTCGGTGCCGTCATAGCCGTGCTCTTTTTTGCCATGCTTGTTGTTGTAGTGGGTCACGTACTGATCGGGCAGGACAAAAGAGCGGTCATAGAGGTGTTCAGCCACGCTAATGGCCTCTGCCTCACTAATCTCCAGCTTATCCATCAGGCCGAATCTTTTTACCGCCCCTTTCATCTCGGAGCTGGACCGTTTTGGCTCCTTGAGCCAGTCGGTAACCGCAGCGACGAAGCTTGCCTTATCGTG
>JBFFNE010000101.1:0-9128 GCA_041563315.1 Thiohalomonadaceae bacterium | reverse complement strand
TGCCGATGAACTCGGCGAAGAGCAGGAGTGCGCCGTGATCTCAGGTCCTACCTTCGCCCGGGAGGTCGCCCAGGGGCTACCCACGGCCGTCACTGTGGCCTCCCGCGACGAAGCGGTCGCTGCCTTTTTTGCCGCCTGTCTACACGGGGGCACCTTCCGCGCCTACACAGGCAACGATATCATCGGCGTCGAACTTGGGGGGGCCTGCAAGAACGTACTGGCTATTGCTGCCGGCATCGCCGACGGACTCGGCTTCGGTGCCAATACCCGTGCTGCACTCATCACCCGCGGCTTAGCCGAGCTGATGCGCCTCGGGGTTCACCTGGGTGGCCACGCCGAAACCTTCATGGGTCTGGCGGGTCTCGGCGATCTGGTACTCACCTGCACCGACGATCAATCGCGCAACCGCCGCGTCGGTCTCGCCCTCGGCAACGGGATGCCCCTGGATGAGGCGATCGCCAGCATCGGTCAAGCAGTGGAGGGAGTTAAAAGCGCGCCCGAGGTCTTTCGCCTGGCGCAGGAGCAAGGAGTCGAGATGCCGATCACCGAGCAGGTGTATCGTGTCTTATATGAAGGGGTGCATGCTCAACGAGCGGTCGAAGCACTGCTTCACCGGGAACAAAAGCCCGAGAATGACTAAGCGAAAAACGATTAACCACAAAGGCACAAAGGACGCGAAGGATCTCTATTGTGCGGCGCCGAATATCAGAATATTCATCGGATGGTAGGTCGGACTTTGGTCCGACAATGCAGATCACAAAGCCCCATAATGTCGAGCTAAAGCCTGACCTACACGCAGCCAGACCTGCGAACTCCACAGAAAAGGTTTTCTTAGCATCCTTTGCGGTGAATTATTTTTCTACAACCGCCCCTTCAAAACCCAATTGCCGCCACGCCTCGTAGACGAACACCGCCACCGCGTTGGAGAGATTGAGGCTGCGGCTTTGCGCCACCATCGGCAAACGCAGCCACTGTTCTTGCGGCAGAGTCTGTAATAATTCCAGCGGCAGCCCGCGTGTTTCCGGCCCGAACAGTAGGGCGTCTCCTTCTTGAAATCCCACCTCGCTGTGGTAACGCCTGCCCCGGGTGGTGCAGGCAAAGAGGCGTTTCGGTGATGCTGTGGCAAGGTAATCGTCCAGGGAATCGTGCACCAGCACCGCGGCAAACTCATGGTAATCGAGACCGGCGCGTCGCAAGCGCTTGTCGTCCAACTCGAACCCGAGGGGGCGGATCAGGTGTAACGCCATGCCCGTATTGGCACAAAGGCGGATGATATTGCCGGTATTCGGCGGGATCTCCGGCTGAAACAGGACAATTTGCAGCATATAACTCGCTATCCTTAACGCTTATCGGAGGAACACCGGCAATGAATCATGTAAAATCCATGCATCCTCTTACTATTCGGGTAAAACAATGAATAAGGCTGACAAGGCCATGCTGGCCGTCGACTTCTGTGGCATGAACTTCGATACGCCGCTGGTATTGCTCTCCGGCTGTGTCGGCTTCGGCGAAGAGTATACCCGGGTGAAAGGATTTTCCAACCGCGATGTCGGCGCTGTCTGCCTCAAAGGTACCACCCTTGAGCCGCGCCTCGGTAATCAGCCCCACCGGATCTACGAAACCCCGATGGGAATGCTCAACGCCATCGGTCTGCAAAACCCGGGTGCCAGCTACGTTATTGACACCATCTTGCCGCAGCTCGATTTCACAGAGACACGCTTTATCGCCAACATCTCTGGCTCCACCGTCGAAGATTATGCCGAGGTGGCTAAGCTGTTTAACGACTCGCCCATCGACGCCATCGAAATCAACATCTCCTGCCCTAACGTCAAGGCTGGTGGCGTCGCTTTCGGCAACGATCCGGAGATGTCCGCCCGGGTGGTCGAGGCGGTGCGCGCCGCCACCGACAAACCCCTTATCACCAAGCTCTCACCCAACCAGACCGATATTGCCGGGAACGCCCGCCGCTGCATCGAGGCCGGCACCGACGCCTTTGCGGTGATCAACACCTTGATGGGCATGGCCATCGATATCGAGAGCCGCAGCCCCATTCTCGGCAACAACCAGGGTGGGCTTTCCGGGCCGGCAATCAAACCGGTGGCGTTGCTCAAGACCCATCAGGTCTATCAGGTGTGCCGTGACCACGCCATCCCGATCATCGGCCAGGGGGGGATCGCCAGCGCCGAGGATGCCCTCGAGTTCATCATCGCCGGTGCCAGCGCCGTGGGGGTCGGCACTGCACTGTTCTACGACCCACTGATCTGCAAACGAATCAACGACGGCATCGTTGATTATCTCAAACGCCATGAACTGACCGAGGTGTCGCAGCTGGTAGGTACCCTGGCGCTCAACCAGGGCAAGCCTGCCTGCGAGTGTAACTAACCGCCTCGCACGCTATCCCGTAGGTGCAGGGTAGCGCGCTATTACTCCGCTTCAAGATACAAATCGATGCCGCTGACGAAGGGCTCCTCGCTGCTGATCGTCAGGCTCTCCTCGTTCATGGCCCGCACGCCCAGTCTCTGCAACTGCTTACCCGAAACCCGCACGCGATAATCCCCCAGCGGCGCCTTGCTGAGAATATAGAAGCCGTCGTAGGCGGTCCTGGTGGTAGCGATGACACGCCCATATTGGTCCACCAGCTCCACGGTCACGTCACCCACGCCAAACTCCCTGCCACTCTTATTCAAATAGACGGTGCCATCGATCTCGCCGCTCATAAAGATGGGAAAATCGACCTCGATGGCATGGCCAGGTCGTGGTGTCACCTGCACGCCATCCAGCGCCATGCGCCACAGGGGATCCTCCAGCGTTTCGGGGGCAATGGTGATACTGGTCAGGTTGTAGGGCTGAATGCCAGTGAGGAACAGGATGCCCTCCTCACCGGATCGCTGGTGACTGTAACCGCCATTGACGCGCACACCGATGTTCTCGAGGGGTTCATCCCCCTCGTTGTAGATGCCGTCCTGATTGGCATCGAGGAAGAAGCGGGCGGAGAGGCTGCCCTGACTGGCGACACGGTTGGCATCCGCCAGCCACTCCTTGCGACGGGGTTCGTAACCGAAGCCAAAGGAAAGATTGACCCCAAAAGTCACCTCGTCGTTGCTATTGTATGTGGCACCAAAACTCAGGCCATATTTTCCTGTGATCTTGTTAGCCCTGACACTGTATTCGGTCAGATCGGCCAACAGTGAATGATTGAGGCCAAAGTTCACGCGATAATCGCCGAAACTCCCCGGATCCACCGTCAGGGCAATGTTCGACAACTCACTCAAGGGTTTAATGGTATAGGCCAGACTTCCGCGTAACCGGAGATTGCCGACACGGGTGCTGAGATTGAAAGCGCCGTTCGCGGTGGCCGGCAGATCGGTAATCTTCTGGTGCGACACCGTGTTGGTCATGGCAAAACCGTACAGGCTTAAGGATAACTGATTGCTCAACTCGACCAGTTCACCTCCATCGCTAAACTGGTTCCGCTTATAGCCCAGGGTCACCGGAATGCGCGGTAGTACTGAGGTAGGAATGGCTGTATTGATTGTAACCAGGCTTCTGCGTGCTATCGGCTTGGTGGTAGATGTGTATTCTTCACTAACGAAATCCGCGAGGAAAATATCGGAGAGGCCAATCGTCGTCGCATCGATACGCGTCTGCAAATCCACCTCCAAGGCACTGCCGCTCTTGTCGTCATCAATCACAGTGACCGAGGCGAGGAGGGCATCCCAGTAGCCGATCATACCCGCTGCCAGATAGTTATGCTGTACAACCCCGGTGGTCTCTTCCAGGGGAATGCTGACGACATTGACCGTGGTCGACAGATTGGATGTCAGGCCATAGTCGTACTGGAAGGTCACCCGCTCATTATCGTCCTCATCGGCCATCATTGAGGCCCGATAGTAGTGTTCCCCTTTGCGGGTCAAGGCCTGAGTCACATCAAAACGCTGGTCAACCTCCCGAATTTCCCCTCTTGGCCCGTAGAACACCAGACGAAAATGGTTGCTACCGAAGAGCAGCGGGACATCCTGAAAATCATATTGGCCATCGATGGGGGTCTGCTGATATCCAATCAGTGCATTGTTCCGATAGAGCTCCACCTCCCAGCCCGGCAATAGCTCACCGATGAAGCGGTGACGATCGTACTCCATCTGCAGGCCGACGGGATAGCTGCTCACCATGGCGCCGTATTCCATCTGCCCTGGCAGGGTGATGAGGCCAACACGCGCTTCGCTGACATGGCCAAACCGATACTCCCTGGCGCGCATCGATCCCAGCAGCTCCCCCTCCGTATCGGTTCGTCCCAGGGTGACGCGAAAGTCATCAACCCCCTCATCGTTCACCGTAAGGTACCAGTTCGATTCGTGCAGGAAGAGGTCCGCCGTGGCGTGGGTCGTGGAGAGCAGCGTGGTGCTCTCGCCGCTGTCGGTGTACTGCTTAGCCATGCTCAGCGTCTGATCGAAGAACGGCACCGTGTAGCCGCGATAAGGTTCGTAGTGGCGGGGATACTGCTCGTCGCCGCGCCTCAGGTGCGAGAGCGACTTACTGATGCGTCGCTCCCGTTCGATACGCGCGAGAAAGGGGAGTTTTTCCTCAGAGCGCACCCAGATGCGCGAGCTGTAGAGGTCGATATCCAGCGCCATGTCGAGCCACTTGCCGAGGAGGGCCGATTCGACATAGATATCGTCGTCGAGCACCTTGACCAGGTCCGCAGGGTAATGCCCGGAGCGCCCCTTTAGGAGCACCTCGTTACGGCTGGTGTCGAGGTGAAAGGTGTTCTTCTCCCGGATCACAAAGCCGCCGGCAACACCCTCGTCCACATCGATGGCCAGGTCCAGCAGATAGGCCAGCCCGCCCAGCGGCAGCAGGATCACATCCTGGTACTGGTAGGCGCCAATGACATTATCCAGGGTGTAGGCATCGACGCGGATCTCGAGGATGCGTAGATCCGTATCGCGCGGCAGCCACTCGTTGGCCTCGGTTCCCCCCGCCTGGCGAGCGTCGCTCGCGCTGGATGGATCAAGAGGGGTATCAGCGGCGCGGGCCGGAACCGCCGCCAGGCACAATAACAGGGACGAGGCCGAAATGAGAATAACGGACTTCGATGGCATAGTTACCCATGACACTACAAGGAGATTTCGGTCTCAGCCAACAAACCTTCCTTCTCATCCTTGCCCGACTCGAGATAGATAATGCGTAACTTACCCTTTTCCAACACCGTGCCTTCCGGCAGATTCAGCGGCAAGGAGAACCGACGCTTGCTGTTGGGGGTATAGACAGAGACACCGTTAACCAGTCCGATGGTCACCGGCTCGGCGCCCGCGGGGGTGAAGATCGCGCGAAAGTCACCGTAAACCGACTGGCTTCCGCTGCGGTGAATCTCCAGCATCACCGACGGTCTGGGATGGGTCTCGCTGGGGGGGATGAGGCGGGCATTCGCCAAGCGCACCGTCGCCTCCAGCGCGCCGTGGCGCACGATCACCGGGATCGAGATACCGACGATCGGGATGATCTCCACGCTAATCCCCTGCTGCTCCCCCTCCAAGGCCGACTCCAGGCTGCTCTTGGCGGCCTGCGGGATCGACTGGAACAGCATGTGGGAGCGGTATTCCCCCTTGGCCAGGTCACGCGGCTTGCGCAGCATCAGGCGTACCACCTGGGGCTGCCCCGGCGGCAGGGTGACCTGGCGTGGTGAGTAGCGAACCAGGGGATCGGCGTAGAGGCCGGGTTCATCGGCGGTGACTTCGACGAACTGACCGGTCTCGGTCATCTGCTGGCGGATAAAGGAGACGCGGTAACTGCCGGTCTCATCACCGGTGTTGAGTAGCGTCACCTGCGCGCTGCGCGTACGCTCATCGAAGACCACGCGGCTCGGGGTAACCATCAGGTTGGCGCCAGCCACAGCCTTGTCCATTACTGCAGCAAGAATAATGAGCACTAACAAACCTAGAGAAAGCTGATTAGAGCAATTCCCCAACAGTTGGTGCTGGTGGTTCAACTGAGCTTCTTTCATCTCGTTATCCTACTGATAACCACTTCAGCCATAACTCTATGCACGAAAAAGGGACCACCGTTAACCGCTGATCCCTTTTCTCGTAATACCACTAGGTCCTGCTTACTTCAAACATCATCCATTTAGTTGTAGTTAACAGTAATCGTGTAACCTTGGCCATCACCGGTAGCAGTACTGTAGGATCCCACACCTTGAGAAGCGTTGACGTTCAGTGTCGCACCCACACCAAAGGTTACGGAGCCTGCTGCTCCTGTATTAACCGGCAAGCCACTGTCTGTGAAACCGTTGAGAGCCATTGGCGCACCGCCACCCGCGGCGGTGCCATCATCCAGTTGCGCACCGGCACCGTTCAAACCCACAGTAATCACTGTATTAGGCTCACCGTCAATCGTGAAGGTTGCAGCCGACCTCGTGCTAGCATTGATTACGGTAATATCTGGTGCGGCCGTATGTGCTCCAAGCGGATCGATTGTCAGCAGACCGCCAGTAGTGCCAACTGCGAATGCTCCAAAAGCCAAGGGTGTTGTTTCACTGACGGTTACCGGCGTAACAACTGTTGCCGAAGCGGTACCAGGCACACTTGCCGCAATCGCCAGCCCATTGCTGCCGATAGCCAGCGCCAACACACTCATATGTACGGCCATTTTCATCTGATTCATTGTCCTTTACCTCTCCTGCGCTTGTCTCAAGGGGTTTGTACTTCTTTAATTGTGACCATTATCACATTTTTTCGATATTTAGCACAATAAAACCATCTCAAAAATGTGAAAAATTCTTGACAGTTCCATCGAAAGGTGAGCATCAAACGAGAATGAGTGTGATTCCGGGAGATAATACGGCGTCACAACCCATTATTATGCTCAGTTATACTCGACCGTGACCGCCATCAGCCCGCTGTAGGAGCCGTAGGGCTGATTACTGCCCACGTTGAGGCTCGCGCCCACATAGAGGGTCTGTCGACCGCTGCTGTCGAGCACCCCGGCGTCAACAGGCGAACTGGTAAAGCCATCGACGATCATGGAGCTACCCGCCCCATCGTCCAGTACCACCGACGTTGGCAGGGAGATGGCGTAACTGGCATTGGCCATGCCCTCCAGGTCAAAGGCGGCCGGCGTAGCCGCCGTGGCCGAGTTGATGGTGACCCCGCCGGTCGTGGTACGCGTGCCACTCGACGTCATCACCACGGTACCCGGCACGGAATTGGCGGAAATGTCGCCAAAACCGAGCCCATTACGGGTAGTACTACTAATCGTCTGGATAATCGCCGCCTCGACCGTGGCGGCCACGGTCGCGGCCTGAAGGGGTAATACCCACACCACCATGACCGCCACGCTGCCAACACCAGCGAGAATCCAGCGCTCCATTATCCCCAAACCCATCCTACTCCCTCGCAAGTTTTCCACTATCGTTTCACCAATGTGATAAATCTAGCATGAGTATTTCACTTCAACCATGCCATAACCTTTTCATAGACAATGGCGCATTTTACCTGCAAAAGACGACCATACACCTCAACTACTCGTAATTTACCGTTACCGTATAGGGTGCCCCGCCCGGATTAGAGCTTGAATAGCTCCCCGCCGCTTGTATCGGCCCGAGATTCAACGTGGCGCCCACCTGAAAGGTCTCACTTCCCCCGACAGGTACGATCCCACTTCCGTTATGGGTAAAGGCAGAAGCACTGATCAGGTCACCCGCTGGACTCGCCAGCACCGCTTCTGCACTGAAGGAGATGCCGTAGTTTCTGCTCGGTTCACCGATGATTTTGAACGAAGCGGCCGTACCCGGGCCCACGGCAAGTACCTGACCGTCTCCAGTGATACTCCTGACGCCAGCCGTATCCATGTTGACACTGCCAGAATTACTGCCACCGGCGACCGTACCAAAATCCATTGGCCAGAGCTCAGTAATTCCCATCGGGGCATACACTGATGCCGAACTAATGCCTGCTGCGGTTTTGGCCTGCGCACCGGTATCCAATTGTAGAGTAAACGACCCGCTGTAGACACCGGGCGTCTGATTGATCGCCGCCGTTAGTATGCCGTAAACAGTGACCGTAATTGGCAAGACAAGATTGGGCTGAAAAACGGTAGAAGGTAAGGTGGCTCCATTCAAAACCACCGTCCCATTTGCATCGACAGCGCTGACCAGCGTACTGATGCCCATGGTTGTGCCACCGGCTTCAGCCATGGTTACTGGTTCGGCACTCCAGCTCAGGGACAGAACGTCCGTAAACACTTCACATCCAGCTAATGTATTTCCAATCTCCGCAACGTATACACCCCCTGTACTCGAAAGAACGGGTAAAACGTTGGTGCTCGACGAAATCGTTCCCGCGCTGTTAATGGCCACTGTCCCACCAAAACTAGGATCATCCAGAGAGAAGACGCCAAAGGCCAACTCAGGTGATGTAGGTAGTGTGGCTAATGTCCATTTACTCTTGCACTGTTGTGCATTGGCAGCCGGCAGCGCCAGACTCCAGGTGAGAAGTAGGATGCCCAGCGTTGCCAGTAGCGTGCGGCGAAGTAGCATTGGTCTTCCTCTAACCAGCTGCATTGGATCGCACCAAGCGCAAATGCTTTGGCCGCGCCTTCATGTCGGATAGTGTCACGCCGTTGCGAAACAGGAGATACCAGGCATATTCGGGGTGCTGTTCATGGCTGGTAGCTGTCCAGTACCAGCTCGGCAAGGCGTACGGGAAATAGACGCGGTCAATAGTGGCAGCACCCGCCGCCTCCCCCATGCTGACCAGGGAGAGAAACTCCTCCCGTGAGGGCAGGCGCCAATCGCCATAGCCGCAATAGTTTTTCTGACGGAGTGCCTGGGTATAAGCATGGGTGTCGCAGGCGGTACCCTCGCACCGTCCACCATTGGCAATACCGTCCACCTTTCCCTTCACGCCAGGCTCGTACCAGGAGTAGAGATTGTCGGTATTGTGCAGGCCGCGTTCGGCCGATTTGACCTCCCATACCAGGCCGGTGGCGAGGTCCTCCACGCAACTCCACGACCTGGCACTGTCAGGCAGCCGTTCCCCGTTAGCGCCAATCTTGACGTAGCCCGTCAAAGCCGGTTTCGCCTCGAACGGGGAGTGGGGTTCGCCCTTGTCCTCTTCCAAATCGGCCTGGGG
>JBFFNE010000100.1:0-9330 GCA_041563315.1 Thiohalomonadaceae bacterium | reverse complement strand
GGCCAGGCTACGGGGCGTACGCCTGATCCTTCGTCCGCCACAGCGGGTCGATAGCCACGCGATCTATGCCTACGCCAGTGAACCATTGGTAACGCGCTATCTGGCATGGCCGCGCCATGCCTCCTTAGCTGATAGTGAGTGTTTCCTGCTGAGGGCGATAGCGGACTGGTCATGCGGTGAGAACCTGGTGTGGCTGATCGAGGACGAGAGCGGGGTAGTCGGGGCCATTGGCGTCCGGATCAGTGCCGTGAATGCCGGTATCGGTTACGTGCTGGCGAGTAACCGCTGGGGGCAGGGGTATGCCGGTGAGGCGCTGCAACTAGTCGGCGAGGCATTATCACGCCATAGTCCGGTACGTACCCTGTGGGCGTTGTGTGTGGAGGAAAATATCGCCTCGACACGAGTGCTTGAAAAGGGAGGCTTTCACGTTGATCGCACCCTGAACAACTACTTCTCCTGTCCCAATGAGGGGGGGAGGGCAGTAGATGTCGTGGTCTACACCCGTAGCCTCGGCATCTCGCGCAAGCGACATCAATCCCCGGCAGTCGTCTGTGACGGCTCTCCTGTCGGTTCTGTGATGAAATAACTTGACCCGAAGAAAAAGCCGGTTAGTCTTTTGGGGATTGTTCAATAAAATGAGAGTTATGTTGGTGAAGCATTTGTCCTTGTTGTGTGGTTTTATGCTGATGTCTGGCTCGTTACTGGCTACGGGAGGCACGGACATAGCGGCTCTGCGCGCCCAGGCCGAGGCCGGCGATGCCTATGCCCAGCTTAACCTCGGCGCGGCGTATGACAATGCACCAGCGGCCGAGCGTGATGTCAAACAGGCGCTGCACTGGTATCAGCTGGCTGCCGAACAAGGCGTTGCCGAGGCGCAGTTCAATCTGGCCCATCTGCTGGTAGAGGCGGAACTCAGCGCCGAGCTGGCCGCCGAGTGGATGCTCAAGGCGGCCGAGCAGGGGATGGCGGATGCCCAGTACCTGCTCGGGGTGATCTATGCCGAGGGGCTCGGCGTGGAGATGGATGACGCCAAGGCCAAGTTGTGGCTGCAGCGCGCCATTGCCAAAGGGCAGGACGACGCCGCACTGTTCATGACCGAGCATTATCAGCAGGACGAGCAGTAAGCAGTACGCTCTGCTCGGCCCCCCCTCTCCACTGACCGCCAGAGCATCGGCTGTGCTATAGCCGCCTTCTTCCCCCCTTCCGGCACGTTATTTCGGAGACGCCTGAGGGCATTTTCCGTGAGCCATGCACGTCTTGCTCACGGTTTTCGCTGAAGGGCTGGGCCTCGCCAGAATAATTTCATGTTGTTTTGTCGGTTTTTCGGGTATGATCGCGCCCACTTTTACCCCGCACCTTGGAAAGTACCTTCTGTGATTGAAAATCTCCGTAATATCGCCATCATCGCCCACGTCGACCATGGCAAGACCACCCTTGTTGACCAGCTACTGAAACAGTCCGACACCCTGGATGCCCGCACCCAGCTGGAAGAACGTGCCATGGACTCTAACGATCAGGAGCGTGAGCGCGGTATTACCATCCTCGCCAAGCCCACCGCGATCAAGTGGGGCGAGTACCGCATCAATATCGTCGATACCCCCGGACACGCCGACTTCGGCGGTGAGGTCGAGCGGGTACTCTCCATGGTCGACTCGGTGCTGCTGCTGGTTGATGCCGTGGAAGGCCCGATGCCACAAACCCGCTTCGTCACAGAGAAGGCGCTGGCTCGTGGGCTCAAGCCGATCGTGGTGGTGAACAAGATCGACCGTCCGGCAGCGCGTCCTGAATGGGCACTGGACCAGACTTTCGACCTGTTCGACCGCCTTGGCGCCACCGACGAGCAGCTCGACTTTCCGGTGGTTTACGCCTCGGGTCTGAGCGGTTTCGCCGGTCTTGAGTCCGATGTGCGCTCAGGCGATATGGAACCGCTGCTGCAGACCATCGTCGATAAGGTCCATCCGCCGCAGGTGGAGCCGGAAGACGCCTTCCAGCTTCAGGTTTCCCAGCTCGACTACAACAGTTATGTCGGGGTTATCGGTATCGGCCGTATCAACCGCGGCCGGGTCAAGACCAACACTCAGGTGACCATTGTTGACAAGGAAGGCAAGCGGCGCAACGGTCGTATCCTGCAACTGCTCGGCTTTATGGGGCTGGAGCGTATTGAGGTCGACGAGGCCCAGGCCGGTGACATTGTCTGTTTCACCGGTATTGACCCGCTGAATATTTCCGACACGTTGTGTGATCCCAATGCCGTCGAGGCGCTGGCGCCATTGTCAGTGGACCAGCCGACCGTGAGCATGACCTTCCAGGTCAACAACTCCCCCTTCGCCGGTAAGGATGGCAAGTATGTGACCTCGCGCCAGATCAAGGAGCGCCTGGATCAGGAGCTGGTACACAATGTGGCGCTGCGTGTGGAGCAGGGGTCCGACCCGGACAAGTTTCGTGTCTCCGGGCGTGGCGAACTGCATCTGTCGGTGTTGATCGAAAATATGCGCCGCGAAGGCTTCGAGCTCGGTGTCTCCCGTCCCGAGGTTATCATCCGCGAAATCGACGGCGAACCGCAAGAGCCCTTCGAGCAGGTCACCGTGGATGTGGAGGAGCAGCACCAGGGCGCCGTTATGGAGCGTCTGGGTAACCGCGGTGGCGATCTGAAGAACATGGTGCCTGATGGCCGTGGCCGAGTGAGACTGGATTACATCATGCCGGCACGTGGCCTGATCGGTTTTCGTACGGAGTTCCTTACCGCGACTCAGGGTTCTGGTCTGATCTACAGCGTCTTCGATCACTACGGACCCTTCAAGCGGGGCGATTATGGCAGTCGCAAAAACGGTGTCATGATCGCCAATGCCCCGGGCAAGGCGTTGACCAACGCCATCTTCAACCTGCAAGAGCGCGGCCGGATGTTTGTCGGCCACGGTGCCGAGGTCTACGAGGGGATGATCGTCGGTCTGCACTCGCGTGATAATGACCTGGTGGTCAATATTCTCAAGGGGAAGCAGCTAACTAACGTCCGTGCCTCGGGAACGGACGAAGCCCAGGTACTGACCCCGCCAGTGGTTCATACCTTGGAGCAGGCGCTGGAGTTCATCGACGATGACGAGTTGGTCGAGGTAACCCCTAACCACATCCGTCTGCGCAAGAAGTTGCTGTCCGAGAACGATCGCAAGAGGGCGTCGCGCGCTTAAACCTGATCCACTGCAAAGACGCAAAGGAAGGCGTCAACAAAGCTGAATGGCCACGGACACCGGAATTACAGGATAGAGGAGAGCGCTCATCCCGTATTTTTTCTGGATTCCGTGGTCATTTTTTTCCTTCCTCTCCCCGCCTCCTCTTTGCTCCTCTCCCTTCTCCTTCCATCTGCTAGATTTTCCTTTCCCCTCACAGTGGGTGACTGTGGTGTTAAACTAGGTGCCTACCTTTAGGGGGTAACCAGCAGATTCGATGCAAAGAACCGAAAAAACGCCAAGCCTCTCCTGGCATGACATTGCTTTGGTTGAGGCACTGAAGGGCTATACCGTTTCTGACTTTCGCAGTGACCTCTTTGCCGGTATCACTGTAGGGATTGTTGCGGTACCGCTGGCGATGGCGCTGGCGATTGCCAGCGGAGTGGCGCCGCAGTATGGGCTCTATACCGCCATTGTTGCCGGGGCTATCATTGCCCTGACCGGAGGCTCTCGCTACAGCATCTCCGGTCCGACCGCAGCCTTCGTCGTGATCTTGTTGCCGATCACCCAACAGTACGGTTTGGGTGGGCTGCTGCTGACCACGCTGATGTCGGGTGTGGTGCTGGTGGTGATGGGACTGGCGCGCATGGGCAGACTGATCCAGTTCATCCCCTACCCGGTGACAACTGGCTTTACCACAGGCATTGCGGTGGTCATCGCCACGTTGCAGATCAAGGATTTCCTAGGTCTGGAGACCGGCGAGATGCCTTTGCATTTCCTCGACAAGATGGGGGTGTTGTTGGCCAATCTCCCCTCCGTGCACCTGCCGGACTTGTTGATCGGGATCACCACACTGGCCATACTGTTGTTGTGGCCGAGACTCAAAAGCCGCGTCCCCGGTCATCTGGTGGCGCTGCTGGTCGGTTCACTGGCGGCACTTTTGCTGGCCAGAATCTGGCCCGATTTCACCGTGGCGACAATTGGCAGTCGTTTTACCTACATGGTTGATGGTGTCGAGAAACACGGCATCCCGGCACTGCCGCCTTTGCCTCTGTTACCCTGGAACCTGCCTGATGCCGAAGGCAACCCATTGGTGCTCTCCTGGCAGTTGATTCGTGACCTGCTTCCTTCGGCCTTAACCGTGGCGATGCTCGGTGCAATCGAATCGCTGCTGTGCGCAGTGGTGGCCGATGGGCTTGCCGGTTCCAAACATAAGCCAGACACTGAGCTTATCGGTCAGGGGGTGGGCAATCTGGTAGGGCCGTTTTTTGGTGGTATCCCGGCGACCGCAGCGATTGCCCGAACGGCAACCAATATTCGTACGGGAGCCCACTCGCCTGTTTCAGCGCTGATTCACTCCGCAGTGGTGTTGTTGTCGGTGGTGAGCCTGGCGGCGTTGCTCAGTTATGTGCCGATGGCCGCTTTGGCCGCCCTGCTACTTGTGGTCGCCTGGAACATGAGTGAGGCCAAGCACTTTGCCCATATTCTAAAGGTTGCGCCGCGCTGCGATGTGGTGGTGCTGCTGGCCTGCTTCGGCCTGACGGTGATGTTTGATATGGTCATCGCAGTAAGTACCGGCGTGGTGCTCGCCTCTGTGCTGTTTATTCGTCGTATCTCTGCGATGACCGGGGTGGAGGTGATGCACCCGGAGCAGCATCTACACCTGGCGGAGCTGCCTTCGCATGTGGCGGTTTATGACGTGAATGGCCCGCTGTTTTTTGGTGCGGCGGAAAAAGCGGTGAGTGCGCTGGCGCGTATCAACAGCGATGTCTCGGTTGTGATTCTTGATATGTCCGATGTGCCGATGATGGATATGACCGGCATCGTAGCTCTGGACTCTTTGGTACGGGGCCTGCAGCGCAGACAGGTTGCGGTGGTGATCGCCTGCCTGTCTTCACGTATTGAGAAAAAGCTGCTGAAAGCTGGAATGACGGCACAGCCGGGGATGCTGGAGTTTACTCGCGATCTTGAGCAGGCGAGAAACAGCGCGTTGGCGATTCACCCAGTGTGATCGCCATTGCAGTGTTGAATCAAGATCTATAGGCGTACATTTTTTGGGTTTTTATTTTGGCGGGTAAGTGCTCTAATCTTTTTTAACGGAACAATTTCTACCGCATAACAAAATAATATTCACCAGAGGAGATTTGCACCATGAGTAAGATGCGTCTTTTCACTCTTGCCAGCCTGTCACTCGGTCTTCTCTCTCTGTTGTCGGTAGCGTCACCGCCGCGCTTGATGAGACACAGCACAAGGTGGTAATTCAGGTTAGCGATGATAATCCCCGTAACCAGACAATTGTCATGAACAATGCCGTCAATTTGCAAAAGTACTACGGCATGGACAATGAAATAAAAGAGATCGTGGCCTACGGCCCGGGACTTACCCTGTTGGTTGCCGGTGGCAAACAGTCGCGGCGGGTCGAGAGCCTGGCCAAGCAGGACATCACCTTTAGCGCCTGTAGCAGTACCATGGCGCGTATTGAGAAGCGGGACGGAAAGTCTGTGGTGTTGAACAGTGGCGTACAGGTGGCACCGGCCAGGGGCTCGCATCACCGAACTGCAGGAGCAGGGCTACACTTACGTTTGTCCTTGAATCTCAACGGCCGCACACGTGTTGACTGCGCCCCGGGATAATGTGAGCTTGAGAAGCAAACATGTGGGCGACGACCACTTGTACTTTTGCCTAGGGAGAGGATCTCCACCTATATTTAAAGCAATTCCTCATATTGGAGTAAAACAGCATGAAACAGTTGATGGTTTTCCCCCTGATTGCCACCCTTGCTTTGGCAGGGTGTGCGATCACCCCGCAGGATGGCACTACCCAGGACAGCAGTAGCACCGTCGGCGGGGCGATCATCGGCGGGATTATCGGCGGTATCGTTGCCAACAATACCGGCAATCGCTCAACCGGCAGAACGGCGGTCGGAGTGATTGGCGGTGCCGCCGTGGGCGGTGCCATTGGGAATGCAATGGACAAGAAGGAGGAGCAAATCCGCCAAATCTCCTCCGAACGAGACGTCAAGGCGATGGAGGTGGAGCGTCTGAGAGAAGACCTGTTGCGCGTCAGCGTTTCTTCAGAGGCTTCCTTTGCTTTCGACCGTGCGGATATCAAGCCCGAGTTCAAGCCTACCCTGGACAGGGTGGCTGAAGTGTTACGCGGTGACCCCAATGTCCGAATTACCATTATCGGTTTCACCGACAGTGTCGGCAGCGAAACCTACAACCAGCGACTCTCGGAACGCCGTGCTCAGGCTACAGCGGATTACCTTATCAGTCGAGGGGTATCCTCGAGCCAAATTCTATCTCGGGGACTGGGGGAATCAGAGCCACGTGCAAGCAACGCCACTGCAGAGGGGCGTGCGCAGAATCGTCGTGTGGAGATCTATTTGCAACAGGTTTGATTGGCCCGGATATACCTGAAAAAGCCGTGGAAGGTTTCGCCACGGCTTTTTTGTTATTGAGAGGCGGAATTTGACTTGGCTTGCAAATAGCACGGACACTAAGATGATGACAATCGGATTATCGAGCGAGTCGCATGCATACCCTATACCCTGAATTGCACCCGTACGTACAACACTCACTGGCGGTTGAGCTTCCGCATGTGTTGCATCTTGAGGAGTGCGGTAACCCGGGGGGGATTCCAGTGCTCTTCGTTCACGGAGGCCCGGGGGCCGGCTTCGAGGATTATCACCGACGCTTTTTCGACCCAGAGCTTTACCGAATCATCCTTTTCGACCAGCGTGGTTGCGGCCGCTCTACCCCTCATGCAGCGCTGGAGGGTAATACGACCCAGGCGCTGGTAGAAGACATGGAGCGGATCCGTGAACACCTGGGCATTGAGCGATGGCTGCTGTTCGGTGGTTCCTGGGGGTCGACCCTGAGCCTGGTCTATGCCGAGACCCATCCTGAGCGGGTGATCGGGCTGATCCTGCGGGGTATCTTCATGTGCCGGCCTCACGAAATCCAGTGGTTCTACCAGGAAGGGGCGAGCCGCCTGTTTCCTGAGTACTGGCGGGAGTACCTGGCACCCATCCCTGAGGAAGAACGGGGGGAACTGGTGCAAGCCTTTTATCGGCGTCTGACTGGTGATAATGAGATGCAGCGTATGGCAGCAGCCAAGGCCTGGTCGCTATGGGAGGGAAAAACTTCAACTTTATGCCCCAGCGAGGCCGTGGTGGAGCATTTTGGCAATCCCTACACCGCGTTGTCTCTCGCTCGCATAGAGTGTCACTACTTTGTTCACGACAGCTTCCTCGGGCCAGAGCAGATCCTGCGTAATGCGGGGAGGCTCAAGGGTATTCCCGGTGTCATCGTCCACGGGCGATATGATGTCGTCTGTCCTGTGGAAAATGCCTGGCAACTGCATCAAGCATGGCCTGAGGCACAACTGAAAATCATCCCGGATGCAGGACATTCCGCCTCCGAGCCGGGGACAGTCGATGCCCTGGTGCAGGCGACCATCGACTTTGCCGAACGGCTTGCCTAGAGGCTTCAGAGCGGAGGGCGCACAGCTCCGTGTTTCGAGCACGCTCGAAGCTCCAACTGTCCTGCGCTTGGCGGACACCTGGCGAACAGGGATAATTGCCATTCAGCATAGCATGCGAGTGTTACTATGATAGGGCTGTTGCAGCGAGTGTCCGAGGCAAGGGTGAGCGTAGGCGGTGAAATTATCGGTGAGATCGGCCCAGGGTTGTTGGTACTCGTTGGGGTAGAACGGGGCGATAGCGAGGTTGAAGCCGATCGTCTGCTTGAAAGAGTGCTTGGTTACCGGGTTTTTTCCGATGCCAAGGGCAAGATGAACCTCAGTCTGAGAGAAACCGCCGGCTCATTGCTGCTGGTGCCGCAGTTCACTCTCTCTGCGGATACTAGCAAAGGAACCCGTCCGGGATTCAGCCCTGCTGCCTTACCTGCTGAAGGTGAGCAACTGTTTACTTACCTGTTAGAGCAGGCCGGTCGCCATCATAAGAAGGTTGCCTCAGGCCGCTTCGGCGCTGACATGCAGGTGGCGTTGGTTAATGATGGTCCGGTCACCTTCTGGCTGCAGGTGCCTCCCAAGCCTTAGATTGCGAGGTCAGCTCGGGGGGCTGCTGTAGCCGGCTATGCTGCCTCGTGTTCCCCCACAGCATTGTCGCGCTGTGTCCCTGAGGTGTCAGCCTCTTCCTCTTCATCATCAATGAACTGTGCGAGGTGCGTCTGCAAAAAATAGGCGGAGAATTCAGCGCGGCTGGTAAGGCCGGCTTTACGGTAAACCGAAACGGCGTGCTGACGGACTGTGCCCTCGCTGCGGTGGCACTGTACCGCGATATCTCGATGGCTCATCCCTTTTAATATGTAGATAGCCGTCTTCTTTTCTGTCTCTGTCAGGTTCCATTGCTTGAACTCTTGTTCGATGCGCCGCCCCAGGCCCTCAACATAGTCCTCCAGTTGCTGTTCGGCATTTATCGCTTTGTGACGTACTGCTCGCCAGCGCTTTAAAAGATAGAGTCCTGGTGCAAGGCTCAGCAGAATGATGCCCACCTCTACTATGGCATGGACACCTGAGAGGTTGGGCGTCAGATCGAGGTAGATATCAAACATGCTAAGGGCTGAAACGCTCAGTAAAATCGCCGTTAACCATCCATATATTGTGCTTTTTTTTGTGTTCATTGTTTTTATCTCCCACCTGCAGAACGGTGTTTACTGTGAGCCCTAATTTTGGACAAGACACTAGAATCGTATAAAATCTGATGGATGTCAAAAGGTTAGGGGCAAATCATTCAAGGCATTACATTTGTGATGATTGGTCTGTTGTCGGAAAATTTTGACCTTCGTCACAAAACGTCACATTTGTTGGGTTGGATTTAGTGCCTCATTTATCGTAGTTTCCTCCGCAAGGTTGTGAGTTTGTTCACAAACCTTCATTAACGAATAATTCTTTAAGGGGGAGTTATGCACTTTATGCGAAAGGCCTCGAGCCTGTTTTTGGGGGCGACCGTCCTCTCATCTGTATTGGTGACTGAAGCACAGGCAGTTCCCGCCTTTGCCCGCCAAACCGGTATGGCCTGCGTTAGCTGTCATGCTAACAACTTTCCGGCCCTGAATTCATTTGGCCGCTCCTTCAAGTCCCAGGGCTATACCATGCGTGGTGCCGCCCCGATGGTGGAAGGTGAGGATATGTCTATCCCGGC
>JBFFNE010000099.1:0-9624 GCA_041563315.1 Thiohalomonadaceae bacterium | reverse complement strand
TTGGCGCGAAAACGGCTGGTGACCGGGCCGGGCTCAATTAGCGAAATGTGTATCGGGGTGTCGTGCAGCTCAAGGCGCATGGTGTCGGTGAGCCCTTCGAGGGCGAACTTGCTGCTGTTGTAGGCGCCACGAAACGGCAGGGCGATCAAGCCCAGCACTGAGCTGTTGTGGATGATACGCCCGTGCCCCTGCCGCCGCATCACAGTTACCGCCTTGCAGGTGAGCTCGTGAGTACCGAACAGGTTGGCCTCGAACTGTTCACGCAGGACGTCGCGGCTCAGGTCTTCCACCGCGCCGGGCTGACCGTAGGCGCCGTTATTGAACAGGGCATCGAGGGTGCCGCCGGTGCGTTGCAGCACGTCATTGAACGCTGTTGTGATCGAGGAGGAATCGGCCAGGTCGAGTTGTAGTGATTCGAGTCCCTTCTGTTGCAGCATGTCGACGTCTTCTGCCTTGCGTGCGGTGGCGAAAACGCGATACCCACGCGTATGCAGAGCCTCAGCAACACATAGGCCAATGCCACTGGAGCAGCCGGTGATGAGGATGGATTTTTGTTGTTGTGGTGTGGACATGACGTTCCTGCGCAAGGGGTTCACGATTGTGGCCTAGGGTAGCATTGCGTTAGTTCAAAGTTCAAAGTTCAAACCCTTATGCGAGTGCTTGAGTAGGCCAAGGGGGGCTCGAACTTCAATACCACAGCCGCTTGTCGAAAGCACCATGCTCCACGCTCCCGGACTACCTGGCACTTCTCTTTTTGCCTTTGCGCCAGGAGCCTTGTCAGGTGAGGCGAGCAGTTATGTTCATAGTTTAAAGTTCAATGATGTGGTCGAGCTTTAGCCTGAGATGAAGGGGCTTCGGAACCGACCTGTCAATGGATTTAGGCCAGCAGCACGGCGACGATGCCGGTGATGAAGATGCCGTCGAAGGTGCCGGCGCCGCCGATGGCGGCAAAGGGGGCGCCCATTTTGCGGATGTCTTTGAGGCGTAGCAGGTCTGCGCCAATGAGCACCCCCATGGTACCGCTGATGTAGGCCAGTGGCGGACTGGCGTCGGGATTGATCAGGGTCGCCGCCAACGCCGCAGTGAGCGGCGCGATCAGGATGGGCATACCGATCCCCAGTCCATGGACTGGGCGGCTGAACAGATAACTGACCAGGCTGACGAGGAACACCCCTTGAATTACCTCAAATAAAGTAACTTGGCTGTTTTGGAAGAGATAGAGGGAAAATGCGATGGGGATAAGACAGCCGCCTACGTTGAGTGCCACGGTCATGCGGTCGGTGAAGCGCCATATAGGCAAACCGGGGAATAGTGGATGGGGAGTATTCAACGGAGGGGTCTGTGGGGAGATCCTCATGGTAAATATCGGCAGGTTGAACACGCTGCCCAGTAGAGAGCTGAACAGGAGCAGGTAGGCCGAGGAGGAGGAAAGCCCCAGTTTGCTGAAAGCGATTTGCAGCAGGCCGAGCTGGATCAGCGCAATGAGTACGCCGAGGGTGAACAGCAGCAGGAGGAGTCTGCCTGGATTTATGGGGTCGGGCATTTAATCAGCGTAATGGAAGGAAGTTCGAAGTTCAAAGTTCAAGGTTGTGGGAACGGCTCCTGTGACGCTCTGGGTTACGAAGAGTGGGTTGGATTTGCACGGTTGAGGGCTGGTCACGGGGCGCAGAGCGTGGGAATGATAATAGTGCTGGGGCGCGGATTGCATATGAATAAACCCCGTTGTCGGAGCGCATCTTTAATCGTGCAACTTGTAACTATCTTTTCAACGCTTTGGCCAGCAATGGGGCGAGTGCAATGGCATTGCTGGGGTGGCGGATGCTGTCGCTGCTCCAGATATGCTTTATTCCAGCATCGTGCAGCGCCTGGGTGACGTCGTCACAGAAGAGGGCATGGGTAACCAGGCAGTGGATTGTGCCTGCACCTTGTTGCTTGAGTTGCAGGGCGACGTTGATCAGGGTACGGCCTGTGCTGATCATGTCGTCGATGAGGATCACTTCGTGCTGATGATAGTCATGTTCGGGCAACGAAATAGTCACTTCCCGATCCCCAAGGCGCTCCTTGGTGGCGACCGCATAGTCGAGCCCGGCCGGCTCGGCGATGGCGCGCACCCACTGTTCGGATTCGCCATCGGGTCCGACCAGCAGCGGGCGTGTAGTGTTATCGCGCAAGAACTCGCCCATGACCTCGGCTGTGCCGAGGGCGATGGCCTCACGTCCAGGAATAGCCTGCTCCAGCCGGTCGATGCGGTGAAGGTGGGGATCGACGGTTATCACCGTGTCGAACAGATCGGCAAGAAACCGGCCGATAATGCGTTGGCTGACCGCTTCGCCCGGATGGAAGGCGATGTCCTGTCGCATGTAGCAGAGATAAGGGGCGACCAGAGTGAGATGTTTTACGTTCTGCTCGCGGGCGCTCTGCGCCGCCAGCAGCAGCTCGATGAGTTTGTCGTTGGGATGGTCGAGGCTGCGGCAGATGATCACCTTTTCGGGCAATTTCTCCGGCAGGGTCAATTTGCTCTCGCCATCGGGGAAGCGGTGAACATTCACCAGCGCAAAGGGAATGCCCAGTGTTTCGGCTAGAGCCTCGCCCTGGGGTCGGTAGTCGCTGAAGCCGAGCAGTATCATGGTCAGAACTCCATGTAGGTCTTGGTTACCTCTTCGGGCCTGCCGATGTGGTAGCCGCTCTGTTTGTCGGTCAGGGCCTTGGCAAAATTGAAGTCGGACTGGTACTCGGCGTGTACCCGGTAGAGCGGCTCCCCCTTCTCCACCTCGTCGCCGAGTTTTTTCAGCAGGTCGACGCCGGCTCCCTTGTCCATTGGCGCGCCGGCGAGGCGGGCCAGCTTGGCGAGCATATAGTTGTCAATCTGGGTGACGACGCCGTTCTTTTCGGCACAGACCTCATAGGTCAATTTGCCCGGGTTCTGGATGATCTCCCTGGCGCCCTGGGCAGTGATGATGTCCTGCATTTTCTTCAGTGCCCGCCCCGAGTCGAGGATGTCGCGGGCGATGGCATAGCCGTAGCCGCCGCGCACATCCGGATCGAATTCGAGGATGCGCCCCGCCAGTCGCAGCGCTTTCTGGCGCAGGTCAGATGGGCCTTCCGGGTCGTTGTTCAACACCTGCATTACATCGCGGGCCTCCAATACCGGGCCAATGCCGCGCCCAACCGGTTGCGCTCCGTCGGTGATGATGACCTCCAGGTGGATACCCATGCGATCACCGACGAACTCAAACAGTTTGCGCAGTTGCAGCGCTTCGCGCATGTGGCGCACTTTGGCGCTTGGGCCGACCGGGATGTCGATGAGGAGGTGGGTGGAGCCGGCGGCCAGTTTCTTGGAGAGGATGGAGGCGACCATCTGCCCTTGGGAATCGATGCCCAGCGGGCGCTCGACCGAAATCAGCACATCGTCCGCCGGTGCCAGACGTGCCGTGCCTCCCCAGGCAAGGCAGGCGCGGTGCTTGCGTACAATATCGTGCAGCTGTTTTGGTGTGAGGTTGACCTCAGTGAGGAGCTCCATGGTGTCTGCAGTACCGGCGGGGGAGGTGATGGCCCGGCTGGAGGTCTTGGGCATCATCATGCCATGGGCGGCGACGATGGGTACCACCAGCATGGTGGTCCGGTTGCCGGGGATGCCGCCGATGCAATGCTTATCCACCACCAGTGATTCGTGCCAGTCGAGGCGATCGCCCGATTCGGTCATGGCGCGGGTGAGGTGAAGGATCTCCTCGCGGTCCAGTCCGGTCTGACCGGAGGCGACAAGGAAGGCGGCCATCTCCATTTTGGAGTAGCGGTTGTTGACGATGTCCCGGGTGATGCCCTGGAAGTCCTCCAGGGTCAGGCGCTCACCGGCGATCTTGCGCCGCACCGCATCCATTGAGGCAGGCAGCTCCGCCTGCGCCACGAACACCGCGTGCCCCGCTTCTACGCCCAGCTGCTCGAAAGCCTGTTCGGAGAGTCCCAGCTCGCAGGGGCCGACGATGGTTTCGTCATCCACGACGTTCAATACCGCAACGATCCAGCGGCCGTTGGCCTTCACCTCCACCTTGGTCAGGGCCTGAAACCCCTCTGCGCGATAGAGCTCGCACTCGCGGTGCATGTAGGCGACATTTTCCTTGTAGGTGTCGATAGCCACCCGGCAGAGGTTGAGGTGGTCCGTGCGTTTTTGTTTTTTCTGGGTCATGCCGGAAGATTATCACAAGCTTTGAAAGAAAAGTTCAAAGTGGATGGGGCTGGGCGCGCGCTACGTGTCAACAATCCCTGTTGCCGGGGTGCGCTTCTTTAAACTTGCACCGTGTAACTTTGAACTGAAGTTTCTTCGTCGCGTTCTTCCTGCTGCTGCAGCGCCCACATCTCGGCGTAGCGGCCGCTCTGTGCCAGCAGTTCGTGGTGGCTGCCGCGCTCGACGATACGGCCCTGGTCCATCACCAGGATCTGGTCGGCGTCGATCACGGTGGAGAGGCGGTGGGCGATGACCAGGGTGGTGTGGTCGCTGGCGACCTTCTTGAGGGCTTCGAGGATCATTCTCTCGGACTGGGAGTCGAGTGAGGAGGTGGCTTCGTCGAAGATCAGGATCTTCGGGTTCTTCAGCACCGCGCGGGCGATGGCGATACGCTGTTTTTCGCCGCCAGAGAGTTTGAGGCCGCGCTCGCCGACCACTGTGCCGTAACCGTCGGGCAGGGAAGCGATAAAGTCATGGATGTTGGCCAGCTGTGCGGCGCGCACGAGCTCCTCATGGCTGGCATCGCAGCGGCCATAGGCGATGTTGTATTCGATGGTGTCGTTGAACAGCACGGTGTCTTGCGGCACGATGCCGATGGCAGCGCGCAGGCTCTCCTGGGTGACATCGCGCACGTCCTGGCCGTTGACCAGCACCCGCCCGCCGGTGACATCGTAGAAGCGGAACAGCAGCCGCGACAGGGTCGATTTACCGGCGCCGCTGTGGCCGACCACGGCGACCTTCTGTCCGGCCGGGATCTCGAAGTCGATATCCTCGAGGATCGCCCGCTCTGGCTGATAGTGAAAGCGCACGTGCTCGAAGCGTACCGCGCCATGGCCCACCTCAAGTGTTTTAGCACCATGTTTGTCGGTAATTTCCGGCTTCTCCTGCAGCAGGCGGAACATGCGTTCCATGTCGGAGAGCGAGTGTTTCACCTGGCTGTAGACCACACCGAGAAAGTTGAGCGGGATGAACACCTGCAGCATGAAGGCGTTGACCAGTACCAGGTCGCCCAGGCTCATGGTGCCGCTGATCACCCCCTGGGCGGCGAGGATCATCACCAGGGTGACACCGGTGGCGATGATCGAGCCCTGGGCGATGTTCAGCCCTGACATGGAGGTCTGGCTCATCACGGCTGCATCCTGCCACTCGGATAGGGTTTCGCCGTAGCGACGGTGTTCAAATTTTTCGTTGTTGAAGTACTTGACCGTCTCGTAGTTGATCAGCGAGTCGATGGCCTGGGAATTGGCCTCCGAGTCCTTGGTGTTCATGCGGTGGCGGTATTTCATACGCCAGTTGGTGATAAAAAAGGTGAGGGTGATGTAGATCAGCACGGTGACCACCGTAATCACCGCAAACCAGGGGCTGTACTGGGTCAGCAGCACCCCGGCCACCAGGCTCAGTTCGACCAGCGTGGGGAGGATGGAGAAGACCATATAGTTGAGCAGCGAGGAGGCGCTGCGGGTACCGCGTTCCATGTCACGCGACAACGCCCCGGTCTTGCGCTCCAGGTGATAGCGTAGCGACAGCTTGTGCAGGTGATCGAGGGATTTGAGCGACAGCTCGCGCATGGTGCCGTGACGAACCTTGGCGAAAATGACATCGCGCAGCTCATTGAAGGCGGAGCCGGCCAGACGCAGCAGGCCGTAGGCCAGCAGCAAGGCTATCGGCAGCGCTACGGCCTGACCTTTCGAGGTGTCCAGTGCATCGACGATCTCCTTGAGCGCCAGCGGCACACCGACGATGGCGAACTTGGAGAGTACGAGAAAGGCCAATGCCAGGCCGGCGCGGCCGCGGTAGTTCCACAGGTAAGGCAGCAACGAGCGAATGGTCTGCCAGTCGTTGCGTTGGGTGAGCGGTTCGTCGGTGTGCTTGATGTGCATGGTCTGTCCGTGTGGATGAATCTTGAGGCTATTGTAACGTGAGGATGAGCTATTGGTGATTCAATCGGTGATAAAAAAGAGTGATGGCTTATGGAGTTACAAGTTTAAAGACGAAAGTTTCAAGAGGGGGTAGCCTGGGAGGATGGTGTTCAAGGTTCAAGATTGAAGGTGTAGGAGCGGCATCTTGCCGCGACTTGTCTGGGACGCCTCCGTTCGTTCGCGGCTGGAAGCCGCTTCTACATGCCGTTCAAGGTTCATGGTTCAAGGTTTTAATTGTTCCCATACAGAGCGTAGGGAACGATATATATCCCTGAATATGATTGCGGGATTCGGCGCGCGGATTATCGTGCTGAATTCCACCATACCGGCATGCGCCCTCTTTGAACTTTAAACTTGTCACTTTTAACTTCGAAGTTTGAACCTTGAACTTTTAACCCTATCTCCGTCAGCGTAAAATGCCGCTTTTAAGCCCTTTGGGGATATCGGAGGTTTATGCCATGCCGTTCTATGAGTACCAATGCCAGTCCTGTGGGCATCGCCTGGAGGTGATGCAGAAGATGAGCGATGCGCCGCTTAGCGAGTGCCCGGAGTGTGACAAGGCTGAACTGAAGAAACTGATCTCCACCGGTAGCTTCACCAGCAAGGCTACCAGTATCGATAACGCGCCGGCTTGTGCCAGCGGTGGTTGCGGTGCCGGCTGTCTTGCCGGCAAGTAAGCAGGGATTTTTCTTATGATGTCGATGCTTCGTCGCTATATTATGGCCGGTTTACTGGTGTGGTTGCCCTTGGGGGTGACTATTCTGGTGATCACGATGCTGGTCGAGATGATGGACCGCACCCTGGTGCTGTTGCCCCTCCGCTATCAGCCTGAGCAGTTTTTAGGGGTCCATATTCCGGGTCTCGGGGTCATTCTCGCGGTGTCCGTGGTGCTCAGTACCGGCGTGATTGTCGCTAACCTGTTCGGCCGCAAGCTGGTCGAGGGCTGGGAGTCGCTGCTGGCGCGCATTCCGCTGGTGCGTTCGATCTATTCGGCAGTGAAGCAGATCGCTGAGACCATGTTCTCTTCTAACGGTCAGTCCTTTCGCAAGGTGCTGCTGGTGGAATACCCTCGCAAGGGGCTATGGACACTGGCCTTCCAGACCGGTACCAAGATCGGTGAGGCGCAGCTCAAAACCGGTTGTGATGTGATCAACATTTATGTGCCGACGACCCCTAATCCTACCTCCGGTTTCTTCCTCATGGTGCCGAGGGCGGAGGTGGTCGAGCTGGAGATGAGTGTCGACGAGGGATTGCGGATGATTATCTCCATGGGTGCGGTGGTACCGAAGCCCCCTGCGCTGCAGGTGGCAGGGGCGGGATTCGAGAGGAATGAGGCGAGGGGAGCGGGACAGATTCGAGAGACGAGAGAGTAAATCTACGGGGGGAGATAGCAGATGAGAGACGCGATATAAAGAGACGAGGGGGTGAGTGCGCTTCGCGCACGGTTAAATTGACAGCAAGCACCTTCCTCGAATCTCGTCCCTGGTCCCTCGAATCTGCCGTTCTCATCTCGCGTATCTGCTTGCACCGGACGGCGCCAATCCGTAACATTCCCGCTTTTCACCCCCATTTTAGTTATTAGGAATGAATGCCATGCGCAGCCTCTACTGCGGTCAATTGAACGAATCCTTCATCGACCAGGAGGTCGAACTTGCCGGGTGGGTACACCGTCGCCGTGACCACGGTGGGGTCATCTTTATCGATCTGCGTGACCGCGAGGGCGTTGCCCAGGTGGTATTCGATCCGGATCTGCCGGAAGTCTTCGCCATCGCAGAGAGTGCGCGCAACGAGTTTGTCCTGCATATCAAGGGCAAGGTGCGCCGTCGTCCAGAGGGTACCGAGAACAATGATCTGCCCACCGGCCAGATCGAGGTACTGGGCAAGGAGCTGACCGTTCTCAACCGTTCCGAGACCCCACCGTTCATGCTCGATATCGGCGATGAGGATGTGGGCGAGGAGCACCGCCTGAAATACCGATATATTGACCTGCGCCGCCCGCAGATGTTCCAGCGTATGAAGTTCCGCTCCGAGATGACCCGCGCGCTGCGCTATTACCTGGACGAGCGCGGCTTCCTCGACATCGAAACGCCGATGCTGACCAAGGCCACCCCCGAAGGGGCACGTGACTATCTGGTACCGAGCCGCACCCATCAGGGCAGCTTCTTCGCCCTGCCTCAGTCGCCGCAGATTTTCAAACAGCTGCTGATGGTTTCCGGTATGGACCGCTACTACCAGATCGTGCGCTGCTTCCGCGACGAAGATCTGCGCGCCGACCGCCAGCCTGAATTCACCCAGCTCGACATCGAGACCTCCTTCATGAGCGAGGAGGAGATCATGTCCCTGGTCGAGGGGATGATCCGCGAGATGTTCGCCAAGGTGCTGGAGGTGGCTCTGCCTGATCCGTTCCCGCGGATGTCCTATGCCGAGGCGATGCAGCGTTACGGCTCCGACAAGCCGGACTTGCGTATCCCGCTGGAGCTGATCGAGGTGGCCGATCTGATGGCCGATGTCGAGTTCAAGGTCTTCGCCGCGCCGGCTAAAGATCCAAGCTGCCGGGTTACCGCGCTTCGCGTGCCCAAGGGTGGTTCCATCTCGCGTAAGGAGATCGATGACTACACCAAGTTCGTCGGCATCTATGGCGCCAAGGGTCTGGCCTACATCAAGGTCAATGAACTGGCCAAGGGCATCGAGGGGCTGCAGTCCCCGATCATCAAGTTCCTGCCCGATGAGGTGGTGCTGGGTATCATGGAGCGTGTCGGTGCTGAGGATGGCGATATTGTGTTCTTCGGCGCCGACAAGGCCAAGGTGGTTAACGAGGCTCTTGGTGCGCTGCGAGTTAAGTTGGGCCACGATCTCGGCATGGTCGAGCACGGCTGGCGCCCGCTGTGGGTGGTCGACTTCCCGATGTTCGAGTGGGACGAGAAGGACGGCCGCTATTACTCATTGCACCACCCCTTCACCTCGCCGCGTGAGGAGGACATCGACAAGCTCGAGTCCGATCCCGGCAATTGCCTGTCCCGCGCCTACGACATGGTGCTCAACGGCACCGAGGTCGGCGGCGGCTCCATGCGTATCTATCGCGAGCAGGTGCAGGAGAAGGTATTTCGTGCCCTCGGCATCCCCGATGAGGAAGCGCAGGAGAAGTTTGGCTTCCTGCTTGATGCGCTCAAATACGGCTGTCCTCCCCACGGCGGCCTGGCCTTTGGCCTGGATCGCCTGGTGATGCTGATGACCGGCGCCAAGTCTATCCGCGACGTCATGGCCTTCCCGAAGACCCAGACTGCAGCTGATCTGCTTACCAGTGCACCGTCCCAAGTCTCCCCGGCACAGCTGGTGGAGCTTGGGATCCGGGTGGCAAAGCCGCAGAAAGAGGATAAGGCCGCTTCCTGAGCGTTAGCTACGGAATAGACGGAAAAACCACGGACATAGGCAGGATGGGCTTTATGCCCAGGGTGACGACCGATATTGATGCAAGGGCAGGGC
>JBFFNE010000098.1:0-9644 GCA_041563315.1 Thiohalomonadaceae bacterium | reverse complement strand
TCATACCGGTTCCTCAAACCGCTTCGGCGGCAGTGGGGAGAAATAACCGATCATCAGCATCAGCACACCAACAACGATGAACGAGACAATACGCTCCATCGTATCCGAACGGGAGAGGTCAATCAGGAATAGCTTCACAACTACCAGCCCCAGGAGTAGAGCGCCGGCGAACCACAACATCCGGCTGCCACGGCGAGTAGCCCATAGGGTGATCAGTAACGCCATCAATGTCCAGACCACGGAGATGCTAGCCTGGAACAGTAGCGAATTATGCAGGCTCTCGATGCGGTACGGCACCCCACCCCAATAATGTACTGTGTGAGCAACCACCTCGCTGAGCAGGATAAAAGCTGCCAATGCCAGGGCATACCAGGGAAAGGACGCCTGCTCACCAAGCCACTGTCCGAGACACTCCCGGCTGTGCCAGCTCCAGTGGGTAACGACGACCAACGCCAGCAACTGACTCATCTCCAGCGGGTTCAACAGCGGCAAGTATGGCAACGGCAAGGGATTGCCATCGCTAAGCGCGGCAAGCAGGCTCCAGCCAAGGAGCAGCGCCACCACAGGTGCCAGCGCTTCCCCTTGATAGGTCGCAAGCCAGCGCCTTGTCGGCCAGCACAACCGTTCACCCTGCTGCAGCAATAGTATGACGGCTGCCGCCGGCACCAGTGCCAAACTGGCTAGTGCCCATACCCCCTGCTCCTGCAGGCCCAGGTCGACCCACCAGTGCACCTCCTGCACTAGGATCACGAGCAGCAGCCACAAGGTAGCGCTGTGGCCAAAGCGCAACACCCTCTCACCCATGTGCTCTTCCATGTGCCATAACACGCGGTACTGCACTGCAAACACGACCAACCACGCCAGCGCCCCCCAGTCAGCAAAGAAATGCGTCCCCGTCCAATCATCGAGGACATTGAGCGCCAGCAGTGCCGCCGACGGCAGCAGCCCGAGCAACGGGAAGCGCAATATTGACCACTCCCGGTGCCGCCACAGCCAGAGCAGTGATGCTGCGCTCAGGCTAAGGAACAGCAAGGTGGCATTGAGCTGGTGCTCCCACGCCACATGGCGCTCGATCTCGTGCAGCCCGGCGAGGAACCACCACAAAAGCCCCCATATCAGCACCGCGGCATGCACACCCAGCTCGCCACGGTGCAGCCGGTGGGAGTGACGCTGCAGAATGAAACTGCTGAACAATCCCGCCAATGCCATCAGCACCGCACCGAGGTAGACCGCGTTGAGTACCGGCCACTCACCAGGAACGTGGCGGATGGACATAAGGAAAGAGGCACCAGCGCCCAGCTGCAACAGCAGCCCCGCGACCCGCGGCAACAGCCGCTGTTGCCGCACCCCAACCCAGAGCATCGCCGCCCCCTCCAGCGCCCAGGCTGCCGAGGTCCAGCGCCCATCCAGCGCCAACGGGATCACCAGTGTGGCGAAGACCATACCCAGTGCGAGGAAGGACTCGGTCAACAGTCTCATCCCCTCCACCTGGCGTCGCCACAGGGCACTGGCCAGCAGAATATAGACCGTGGCCAGCGCTAGCGCACTCCAGGCCATCGCGTATTCCATGCCTCGCACTAGCGCCGCCTGCAGCGCAAAGCCGATGATTGGCACACCGAACACCAGGGTGCCGTCAACGTAGCCCCTAAGCCTGAGCGGCTGGCGCAGCGCGAACAGCACCGGGATGACCAGATAGAAAAGAAAAAACAGAACCAGGAAAGGCTCAGTGGTGGCGAAGTGCTGCGGCCGGTAGTACTGCGCTCCCCAGAGTGTGCCGAGGACAAAGGTAAAGATAAAACCCAACAGATTGAGCTCGCGCCAGGCTTTGAACCACGCGATACCCAGGATGCCGGCATTAAGCAGGGCGTAATAGGAGAAGAGCATGACATGGCTGCCGCCACCGGAGGAGGTGAGTATCGGGGCGAGAAAGCCGCCGCTGATACCGAAGATGGCCATACTGCGCGAATTCTGCAGCAGTGCCAGCAGCGCGGACAGGGCAACGATGGCCACCATCAGCCCGAAGGCCAGCCCCATGGGAATGAGATGGTAGATCTTTGCCGCGCCGTAAACAGTAATATAGAAAATGCCTATACCACCGCCCTGGATCAGCAGGGCATAGGCGGCGCGCCGCAGGCGCAGGTACCAGCCCAAGGCTATCAGGCCCACCCCGCCGAGAGCTGCTGCAGCAAGACGTAACTCGATGGGAAAGAGAGCCCGCTCGGAGGCGTACTTGATAAGGAAGGCAACACCGAAGAACAGCACCAGAATGCCAACTCGCACCACCAGATTGCCGTCGGTGAAAAAACGAGCAATCGCCGTCCACAGTGGATTTGGCGGCGCCGGCCCGTCGAGCTCCGGTAGCTCGATCGACGGCAACACTGCCAGCGGGTCGACAGAGGCCGGCTCGGCCCGTTGCGCCGTGGCAGTGACCGCCGAGGGCTCGAACTCGGGCAGGGCCTCGCTCTCCGCGGAGGATTCTGCGGGCGTAAAGTCGGGAGGTGATTTTGTTGTTGCGTGCCCGGGCGTTGCAGCTGTCGGCGCTGTACCGACCACACGCCGTTCCAGCTGCGCCACCATTTGCTCAGCCTGTTCGACTCGCTTGCCGAGGTGATAAGTCCGCCCCAGCAGGAAACCCAGCAGGGAGCCAAGCAATATCCCGCCAAAGCCAAATATCATCGCACCGATGATTGCCCCCAGCAGGGCCAATCCAGTCGCCATTCCCCCCACACGCACCTCCTTGCCCTACCGTTTTATCACCACGTGCAAATTACCGCAGAAGCCCCGTCATCCATCATTATCTAGCGCGAAGGGTACCCCGCTGCAATAACGACAACACCGCGCCGGCCTCACGCAAGCTCTCTTGCCCGCTTATGCCCTTCGGTCAGGTCGACGCGACTGAGAAAGAAGGCGCCGAGGCCGAACAGGATCAACAGGGTGAGAATACCGATCCGTGGACTGCCGCTCGCCATGCCGGCGGCTCCCACCATCACCGGCCCAAGCACCGCCGCGAATTTTCCCAGCATGTTGTAGAAACCGAAGAACTCGGCGGATTTATCGGCAGGAATAATGCGCGCGTAGAGCGAACGGCTGAGCGACTGGATCCCGCCCTGTACCAGACCAATGGCGATCGCCAAGCCATAGAATTCACTTTCCGAGTCCATGCGCGCCGCCCACAACACGATAATCACATAGACCGCGATAGCGATATAGATCCCGTTTTTCGGCCCCAGCCGGTTCCCGAGATAGCCGAAGGCGATGGCGGCAGGAAAACCGACAAACTGGGTGATTAGTAGTGCGACGATCAGGCTGTCGGAAGAAAACCCCAGAGAGAGACCGTAATCCACCGCCATCCGCACGATGGTGTCCACCCCGTCGATATAACACCAGTAACCCAGTAAAAAAAAGAACACCACCCGCAGGGCGCGGAGCTCACGGAAGGTCTCGCGCAGCTGCACCAGGCCGCCGCGGACCGCCGCCAGGTAGCCTGGCCCCTTTCCAACCGGTTCGGTCACCCACAACACCAGCGGTAGTGTGAATAGTGCCCACCACAGCGCCACCGTAATGAAGGAGAGCCTCACCGCCTCAGCCGCATCGGCCAGGCCGAACAGCACCGGGTCGAGCGCCATCCACACATTCACTGCGAACAGCAGTCCGCCACCGAGGTAGCCCATGGCAAAGCCCAGTGCCGAGACCATGTCATAGTGTGACGGCTCGGTGACGAAGACGATGAGTGAATCGTAAAAGGTGACGCTGCCCGAGAAGCCGAGCGTCGCCATAATGTAGAACAGCACCGCCCACTGCCACTGCCCTTGCGCCACCAGCGGAAGTAGTGCGGTCATACAGACGCCGAGGAAGGCGAAGAAAATAAGAAAACGCTTGCGCCGTGAACTGTTGTCGGCGATCGCCCCGAGGATCGGTGCTAGCAGTACGATCACCAGACTGGCGATAGAGTTGGCAAGCCCCAGATAAAAGGTGCTCTCGGCCCTCTCCACCCCGGCGCTCCAGTACTGCTTGAAGAATAACGGAAAGAAGCCGGCCATCACCGTGGTGGCAAAGGCGGAGTTGCCCCAGTCGTAAAGAGACCAGGCCAAAATCTGTCGTTTTTCGTGAGCAATCATCGTCGCGCTGTTTTCGTCATTATTGTCTGCCTAACGATACCACGCCCTTGATTTTTCAACACCCGTGCAGCATTCATAATAAAGCCCAAACAGCGAAGACAAGGTTCCTCATGCGCACCGCCATCCTCTGGTTCCGCCGTGATCTACGCCTCGCCGACAACCCGGCACTGCAACATGCCCTGAGCGGCTATGAACGGGTGATACCGCTCTACATCCACGCCCCCGAGGAGTCGGCATCATGGCAACCCGGCGCGGCAAGCTGCTGGTGGCTGCACCACAGCCTGACCGCGCTGGACGGTTCACTGCGCGAGCACGGCTCGCGCCTGGTTTTGCGTCACGGCCCCAGCCTCGCAGCGCTGCTACACCTGATCAGGGAGAGCCGGGCACAGGCGGTCTTCTGGAACCGGCAGTACGAGCCGGCGCACCTTGCCCGCGACCAGGCGATCCAGCAGGCACTGCGCACCCAGGGGATGGTGACGGAAGGCTTCAACGCCTCGCTGCTGTTCGAACCCTGGCAGATCGCGAAGGAGAATGGCGAGCCCTACCGGGTCTTCACCCCGTACTGGAAGACGTGCCAGCAGCGTGGCCTGCCGCACGCTGTTGCAGAGCCGCTCGCTACCCTGCCTCCAGTGCCACGAACGCTCGGCTCGGAGAAACTGGCCGCCTTCACACTGCTGCCGCGTATCCCTTGGGACACCGGACTCGCGGCGATGTGGCAACCGGGCGAAGCCGGGGCGCAGGAGTTGCTCGACCATTTCCTCCATGAGGCCCTCGCCCATTACAGCGAGGCGCGAGACTTCCCGGCAGAGCCGGGCACCTCGCGTCTCTCGCCTGCGCTGCACTTCGGTGAGATCGGCCCACGGCAGATTGTCAGCGCGGTAGAGCAGTTCACCGCCGCTCATCGGCAGCCTGGCCTGCTTGCCGGTGCCGAGGCGTGGCTACGCCAGATCGCCTGGCGCGAATTTACCCATAGCGTGCTCCACCACTTCCCCCATACCAGCGAGGCCCCGTTCGACCCGCGTTTTGAACACTTTGCCTGGGAGATGCACTACGAACCCGCCCTTGCCGCTTGGCAACGCGGCAAGACCGGCATCCCCATTGTCGATGCCGGCATGCGCGAGCTGTGGCACACCGGCTGGATGCACAACCGGGTGCGGATGATCGTCGCCTCTCTACTGAGCAAGAACCTGCTCATCCCCTGGCAGGAGGGGGCACGCTGGTTCTGGGACACACTGGTGGATGCCGACCTGGCCAACAACAGCTTCGGCTGGCAATGGGTCGCCGGCAGCGGCAACGACGCCGCGCCCTACTTTCGTATTTTCAATCCAGTGTTACAGGGAGAAAAATTCGACCCAAAAGGGCGCTACGTGCGCCGCTGGCTACCCGAATTGAAGGCCCTGCCCGACAGGTATCTGCACAAACCGTGGGAGGCGCCAACCAACGTGCTCCATGAGGCGGGTATCCGACTCGGCAGGCACACCCCCGAGCCGGTCGTCAATCTGGCCGGTTCCAGGGCACGGGCGCTGGAGCGCTTCGGACAAATCCGGGGGAGGAAGGGGGAGTGATGAGCGCTCAGTGGTTATGTCGCTACCGCGACGGATTGGATTTGATGCGGGGCTGCCCCGCGCGCAAATCACTCTTTACGAAGTCCATCTCAGGACTTGGCAGAGTACCTCGCCTTCTTGCGGTGCGCGAACCGCTTTCAATCAAACCATCGCCCTGGCGACTCCAAATCAAACATAGTCACTTTTCCCGGAAATCCGCGAAGAACCCATAAATACCCAAACACTCCTTTGGGAGCGACCACCCCGGTCGCGATAAAAACTCTTTCGAGCCCCCGGCCTAGAAACCGTGACTGATCATCGTCCCCACCCCCCACTCCGGGCTACTATCGGTAAAGCCCTTGACTGCGTAGAGACTTACGTGCCGGCCGCGGGTCAGCGGCTGGGAAAAGGAGACAGTGAGCTCGAGGACCTCATCGAGGCTGTTCAGTGGTGACTCTTCCAGATAGATCTCAGCACGGATGCGCCACGGTTGTTGTAGCGGCAGGGTGATCGCGCCGGCGCCGTAGAGGATATCGTGGTAATCGACGCTGTCAGTATCGCCAAGGAAGTTGTAACCGATAAAACCATCAAATATTCCTTTGGCGGCTTCGAGCTGGAGTGCGTAGTCGTTCTCGCCGGTGCCGAGGAATTTCTCCTCATCGGCAGTGCCGAACTTGACCTTGCCCCGCACGGCTAACCAGGGGGCGGCCGGGGTCTCTTCCTGCAGTTGGTAAACAGCACTCAAAGTGATATCTCCAAGTCCGGAATCGACTCGTTCCTCAGTAGTAACGCTGGTGATGGTTTGCATTCCCCCCGGGCCGCGTACGGCGCTGGTGCGGATCCCGGTGACCAGCGTTGACCCGTCGATGCGGATATAGGGGGCGGTAAGGCTCCAGCCGAAATTTTTCGCCGCATAGCTGAGGGTGAAAGGAACATACCAGGACGAGGTATCAATATCGGTACCGTAATCCCCTGTGGTGTATTCCAGACCGGTTGTAAAAGTGTAATCCCCTGCCATCGCCGAATGCCCAAACAGCAAGGGGATAAGTGCCACCATCAACGTGTGCGAACGAACCATTATCGCGGTCTCCTCGTGGGTGTCTCGATACCCCGACGATCCATGTGATTATCACGGATGCGTCCGTCATGCTCGGGAAGTGTAGCAGCCTCCGGCGCTTCTGCCGGTTTGCCTGTGTCAGCCTCGTTTCCATCGCCGTTTCCACTCGCTTTGGCCGGTGGGGTCGCAGGCGTTGTGTCGGCCGAGGGCTGTTGCCGGTCTGCCTGCGCACGCATCTGTTCGCGAACAGCTTCGCGCTCTTCGGCACTCATCGACTGCCAACGCTGCAGGAGCTCTTCGCGCTGCGCTTCGGGCATGTTGCGGAAAGCCTCCATCTGTTGACGAATGCGCTGCTGCTGCATCGGGGGCAGGGCCTGATAATCCTGAAAGCGCTCGCGAATGCGCTGCTGCTGTTCTGTCGGCATCTGTTGCCAGCGCTCGAAGCGTTGGCGCACGGCGGCACGCTCTTCACTATCCATCCGCAGCCAGCGACGGGCGCCTTTTTGCAGACGCTGTTGCTGTTCAGGGCTGAAGCTGTCCCAGCGCTCGGCATAGGGCTTGAGCACCGCCTGCTCCGTCTCACCAAGCTGCTCCCAGGAGAGCGGCTCCTGGGCCTGGGCCAATCCCAGGGTCAACCCCAGCAGCATTGTGGCTATCCATTTACGACTCATCTTTATCTTCCTCATTCACCTGCTCTTCACCGAGAGGGGGGCCGCCCGGCATCACCAGCTGCAGCAATTGCGGATCGAACCATTGCCCATCGCTGTCCTCCCACTCGCCGAGATACTCCAGCAGTTCCAGCGGCGGCACCTCGACCTCCTCAGCCGATGCCGCGTTTGAAACCAGCAACACGGCGGCAAGCAACAGGGAGTTAACCCGCACTCGCGCTCCTTTGTTCCAGCCAGTAATAGAAGTCGAGCCGTTCATAGAGTTCGAGATCCTCGCTGCTGGTCAACAGTTCAAAATCCGTAACACCGTGCGCCGAATTTGCCTGAATCATGCCCACTTCGGGTCGGTGCATCTCCGCGCCAAACCACATCACGCCGACGAATACCACGGCCAGCGATGCCACCGCCAATGCGGGGATCCAGCCGCTATGACCAATACGACGAGGCGTGGCCAGGGCATTGCTCCGGGCGGCACTAAGCCGTGCTGCAACCTGCGGGTCGAGGCCGGCGGCACGCGCATCGAGGCCTAGACGTGCCCGCTCGATAAAATTCCGCTCCTCATTCATGCCCTGAAATCCTCCAATTGCTCGCGCAAAGTGTGTACCGCTCTTGAATAGTGTGTTTTGACGCTGCCGGTGGAGCAACCCATGGCCTGCGCCGTCTCCTCAACACTCAGCCCCTCCCAGACCCGCAGCAAAAATGCCTGTTGCTGACGGTTGGGTAACCTGCGGAGCGCCCGTTCCAGTTCCTCGCCGAAACGGCCCGCCTCCAGCTCACCGAGCGGACCCGCTCCGCTGGGGGAAGGCTGATTTTCCAGCGGATCGTCCTCATCCTCGGCCTGACCAAACCAGACTCGCAGACGATTGCGCACTTTACTGCGCCGGTACCAATCGCGGATACGGTTTTGCAGGATACGGTGAAACAACGGTCCCCACTCATGCTCGTCACGTCCGGCGTAGCGCTGCACCAGCGTGATCATCGCCTCCTGCACGATATCCAGGGCGTCCTGCTCGTTGCCGGTGGCGATGCGGGCGAGGTGGAAAGCGCGCTTTTCCACCCCGGCCAGAAAGCGATCCAGCGCTTGATTGGTAGCCAGTGTCTACTCCTCGGTGCTTCAGTAGCCGGAAAGTGCTCCAGCCACACCATGAACATTACGATTCTCGCGGCAGGCTTTTAAGCCAGAGCGGTAACTTTTTGAGCGATGAGTTATCGACGACCTCCGCCCTGTCCGCCGCTGGAGCGCTGCTGCGCCTGCTCTTCATAGCGTTTTTGCTGTCCGTCATTACCGGTGCTACGGTGGCGCTGCTCGTAGCGATACTGACTCCCAACCCCATCCTCACTACGGTTCTGAAAGCGCTGCTCAAGACGCTGCCGGTTTTGTTCCAATATCCTGGCTTGCTCTTGCTCATGCAGTGCGTTGCTCTCTTTCGCCATCGCTACCGGCGAGGCCAGGACTACGGCCAGCATTCCGCTACCTACTAATGTCGTCAACTTCATTGCTTTTCTCCACTTTTGTTGGCTTGTTTCAACTGGAGTAACGCTGCAGCCCGCATTCGGTTGACATGAATGTTACCGACGCACGGTTGAGGAGGGGCAGGGAGCAATTGACCCATCGAGGTGCTGACACAGTGTTCTGTAAGTGACGAGCGAGATGATCCAGGTGGAGAGGCGCTACAGCATGAGTGGCATCAGGCCGCGTTCACTGACGCAGCCGGAACAAATTCAGGGCATTGGCGGTGGTAATGGCGGCAAGCTCACGGCAATCCATGCCGCGTACCTCGGCCAGACTGTGCAAGATCTCGGGAAGGTATTCGGGACTATTGCGCTCGCCATGATGACTGACGGGGGTCATGTCGGGGGCGTCGGTCTCCAGCACGAGGGATTCCAGTGGCAGTTCCCGGGCCAGTTGGCGAATTTTTCGGGAACGTTCGTAGGTGAGCATACCGCCGAAGCCGAATTTGAAACCGAGCGACAGGTACTGATCGGCCTGTGGCAGGCTGCCATTGAAGGCATGGGCGATGCCGCCCACCAGGGAGAATTTTTTCAATGACTGCAGCACCTGCTCGTGGGCCTTGCGCACATGAAGCAGCACCGGAAGCCGGTATTGCTGAGCCACGTCGAGCTGCGCTTCGAAGATCACCTGCTGGCGATCACGGTCGGTCTCCTTGATGAAAAAATCGAGCCCAATCTCACCGATGGCCACCGGCCGTTCGCGTTCGACCCAGCGGCGAAGTTCATCAACATGTTCATCGCGGTG
>JBFFNE010000097.1:0-9824 GCA_041563315.1 Thiohalomonadaceae bacterium | reverse complement strand
TGACCCGCGCTATTGGCTCTACATGGCAGAAAACTTCGAGAGCCGTTTTAGGGGACTGGTCGGGGCGGCATATTCACTCAAAGCCGCCTGTGAAACTTTCGGTTATAGGCGAACGCCCAACCTTGCGGCATGTCGTGAACTCCTGACCTGATTTACCTCACTTCATCATTTGAGGTTTCAGAGCACGTCTGAGGGGCGCGCACGGCCTGTTGAAGGTGAAATCCTTTAGCTCTCATTTTTTTCGGCTCATTTTCTCAGAAAAGTCCCTTTTTATTCCTGACACGGGGAATACTCGGGATGCAAAGCGAGTGTTAGCCGGTGGTGTTTGTAAGGGTGGGTGTCTTGTTAGTTCGCAGCCTGAACAATCATCCTTTCCCCGTAGCACACTAAACCGCACCTGCTCAGGCTCGTCAGCTGAAATGCGGCCAACGGCGTCCGAAAAATGGGTTTACTCCTTAAACCTGAAGGCAACCCCGAAGTTCATAAAAACGCTTCTCTGGGAGACATCATATGATTCATGAAACCACCCGCCGTAGTCATCAATATCCATAAACCCATAGGAGAATATGAGACTGGCCTTTGCAAATAACGTAAGTCCATGCCGAAGGTTCCAGTTCATACCAACGGCAGGCCCCAGGCCTAAGCTACCTCCATTCCAGTCATTGCCGCTAGAATCTTGTCCGCTTTGAATAGCTACTCGCAGTTCTGGACCAATCCATGCACGAAGGTTTTCTTCACGCACCAAGGCAAATCCAAAGTCGTGGGTGATCGCATTCTCATCCAGTTTGACTTCATCCGCATTTTTATAGCTGGTCGTACCGCGTTCAATACCCAGACGATAATTGAACACCCTGTTCTTCGACAGGTTGGTATCGAAGACCAAGCCAAAGGCGGACTGCTCAGTATCCATGGAAATATCGTTATAATAATAGCCTGTGAAGTCTGCATCACCTGCACCCTGCACCGCATAGAGGCCAAATCCCGCGGCGTTTGAGTGGGCCGATAGCGCAAAAAGTGCACTCGCAAGTCCGCAGCGCAAACCGATTGATTTCATATTGTTATTCTCCAAACCCATTAATAAACACGTGAATATTAAGCTATCAGTTAGCTACCGCCCTAAAGGCCGTTGAGACAAAATTACCAATTTGTGACCACTCTCTCATTGAGGCATAACCATCCCGAGTTTACATGAAAATCATGTAACGGAACAAAACGCTGTTATTCAGCCGCGTGTGCCATAAGACGCAGGTAACGTTTCAGGTACGCCTCGCGTGGGACGCGCACCGGGCGTTCGGACATGGCACAGCCATGGCTGCGGCAATACTCTCCGCCACTCAGATAATTGAGCACAAGTGTCGACAGCTCATAGTGATTCAGAGGTGGGTAAACCTTAGCCTTGCCATTTTCGAGCACCGCGAGACGGTTGTAATAATAACTCTGTTCTCGGTTATCAAGGTACTGCAGTGCCTTATAGGTATTGGGACCGTTACGCAGGGGCGGCACATGATCCGAGACAAGGATGATCAGACTCTCCCGATCAATCTCGAGTAACTGATTCAGATATTCTGCAATTGCCTCGGTACGGTAGTAAAACTGGTTAACCGCACGGGACAGGTGATCATCCGGATAGTGTGATTCCAGTTCAATCCGTTCGGGGCGACGGTCGGTATCGATCAGGTGCGGTGTATGCCCGTAGATTGTCAACACATAATTAAATAGAGGCTGTTCGGGATTGTCTCGATGATGATTTTGCACAAACCTCAAATTCTGTTCAAACAGCGGGCGGTCGAACAGATACTCCTCGACACCGACATCACCGACACTCAGGTAACTCTCTTCTGCACCGGAGAACTCCCGGGGAAAATAACTTTCAGAAAAACCGACGCCCCGATAGGCCGACAAGGCATTAAAGAAATTCGGTTTGTAGGCATTGCTAGCCACGCTGCGGTAGCCAAGTGCCGCCAGTGTGTCCGGCAGACAGTGGGCAGCAGCCCCACTGAACAAATTAAATTCCACCCCTGAGAGCCGTTCGAAAGCGGGTACCCCACACAGCACCTCGAACTCCGCCTGGGCCGTGGAGCCACCGAACACTGGCGATAGTGATAACCCCAGGCTTTGACCGAACAATCTGTCGAACGTGGGGTGAACCGGTGTTTCAGAAAACCGCAGTTCCCGGAACAGACGCGGGTCAATAAAACTCTCCAGCACGATCAGGTGAACATTGCGCCGGTTCAGGTGAGGACGCAGTTCATCGGAAATCGCGGTCGCCTCTCTTTCGAAACGTTCTCGGTCATGATAAGGCTCTAGATGTGCCAGGGCGATAGTACGCTGCGCTTCGCGGTAGGCAAGCATGGCAAGACGCCCGTTTCGTTCAACACTTTTACCATCGGAGTAGCTAACGATCCCGTCGCCAAGCTGCTCAACCGAATGAGTGAAAGCCTCTGGAGCATTTTTGACGACGGCAAAGAAAACTGCCAACGGCACCAGCCACAAGGCAAGACGCCGCAACCTAGAGTAATCGAGCCACCATAGGTACAAGCCGAACGGCATTACTAGCGCAAGCAGAAGCAATGATGAATAAGCTAACGGAAGGATTTGTATCAATTCAGGGAGTTCGGCCAGGCTGATAAGGCGAAGGACCTTGCCAAGGATTAAATAGTAGAGATCAAACAACAGATAGATCAACAGCAGCGGCAACATCGCCAACAGAGGACGCCAGCGCGACGGTCTCAAAGCCACATAGAACAAAAAATAAAGATAGAGAACAAGCCCCAATTCAATGCGCTGGCGATGAATATGAAGCGTGGCGAAGCCGCCGAAGCCTTCCATCAAGTGCATATATCCGAAAAGCACAGCGACAAGCACGACGCCATCCAGCAGTACTCTCGACACGGGTGATGACCTCAACCAGGCCAGAATTATGAATGACTTGAACATACGTTCTTAACCCGCTGGCAGATACGAAGTGCATCTTGCAACTTCACTGCTACTCTTTTAATGAATCACCCGTCAGTCTCCCGCTCCTTACCGGAGCATTCCCTTTCTGACAGCAAGTTATCACGATTTTTCTGATCTCATTTTCGTGTTAAGGACGGTATCTTGATGCTTCGTTTCAGCAACTGGCTAATCGGGATCGCAGTGGCGATTGTCAGCCTCAGCTTGTGGGCCACTATCAACCGGCCCCATGCTCTGCCCGAATGGCCACAACAGGTAACAGGATTTTCTTACTCTCCGTACCAGGCCGGACAGGACCCCAGGGAAAATCGCTACCCAAGCCTGGATGAGATCGATTCTGACCTGACGCTACTGTCCGGCAAAGCCGTGGCATTACGTACCTACAGTGTGGAAGCGACGCTGGCAGCCATTCCTGCGTTGGCACGCAAACACCATCTAAATGTAGCCCTTGGCGCCTACCTCAGCTACGACGATGAGCGAAATAACTGGGAATTCCCGCTGTTGCTGGAAGTTGCACGTAAAAATCCGAATGTGATTCGCGTCTTCGTTGGCAACGAAACCCAACAACTTGGCCTGCTCGAATACGATAAATTGCTGGGTTTCCTCGACAAGGCACGCCAGGCGCTCCGAGTGCCAGTCAGCACTGCCGAACCGGCCCATATCTGGCACAAACATCCGGAACTTGTCGCTCATGTGGACTTTATCGCCGTGCAGCTTCTCCCTTATTGGGAAGGGAAGGACGTCCATACGGCGGTCGATCACGTATTCGATGAACTGCGTGGTCTGAAACAAGCCTACCCCAACAAACCCGTCATCATCTCGGAGGTGGGCTGGCCAAGCAATGGCCGAACAAGGGAGGATGCCGTCACCTCCGTTGCAAATCAGGCAATTTTTCTACGCCAATTCCTGGCACGGGCGCCCAAAGAGGGGTATGTCTATTACCTCATGGAGGCCTTCGATCAGCCATGGAAGACGGATATAGAAGGCGCGGTAGGAGCCTATTGGGGGGTGTATGACGTGGAGCGCCGCCCTAAATTCGAGTTCATACAGCCTGTGGTTCCCGTACCCCAATGGCAGATGTTGGCCACCATCTCCATCGTGCTGGCAATCATCACCTTCAGCCTGCTGCTCATCGACAGCAAAACGCTGCGCGGAAACGGCCGCAGCTTCCTCGCTGTAATCAGCTTTCTGGCGGCCACCTCCATCGTCTGGATCATATACGAGTACACCACCTTATATCTTACTCTTGGGAGTTCGATCATTGGCGTGGTTCTGGTTACGGGCATGCTCGGGATCCTGCTGGTGCTCCTTGCCGAGGCTCATGAATGGGCCGAGGCCTTGTGGCTGAAAGAGCACCGCCGTCACATCAAGCTTACTCCTCTACCCGACAAGCAATTACCTATGATTTCCGTGCATGTTCCGACCTACAACGAACCACCGGAGATGATGAGGCGGACACTCGATGCGCTAGCACGTTTGAATTACCCCAACTATGAGATAGTGGTCATCGACAACAACACGCAGGACCTGTCAGTATGGGAACCCGTGAAGGCGCATTGTGAGCAGCTCGGATCCCGCTTCCATTTTTTTCATATCGAGCCGCTGGAGGGTTTCAAGGCCGGTGCGCTGAACTATGGCCTACGCCATACCAATCCGCAGGCCGAGATTGTAGCGGTGATCGACAGCGACTACATCGTCAACCCAAACTGGCTGCGGGACCTCGCACCCCAGTTTACAGACCCCAAGGTGGCCATCGTCCAGGCACCGCAAGACTACTCGGACGGAGCCGACAACACCTTCAAGGCGATGTGTTATAGCGAATATGCCGGCTTTTTCTATATCGGTATGATGACTCGTAATGAACGCAACGCCATCATCCAGCACGGCACAATGACCATGGTTAGGCGCAAGGTGCTAGAAGAGGTCGGCGGTTGGTCCGAGTGGTGCATTACGGAGGATGCGGAGCTGGGACTGCGTATTTTCGAAAAAGGGTATGAGGCACACTATATCCCGTGCAGTTACGGTCGTGGGGTAATGCCCGACACCTTTATCGATTACAAGAAGCAACGTTTCCGCTGGGCTTATGGTGCCGTGCAAATCCTCCGTCATCACACCAGGAAGCTGTTCACTTTTAGAGACAGCCGTCTTAGCCTGGGTCAGCGGTATCATTTTGTTGCTGGCTGGTTGCCGTGGCTGACCGACGGTTTTAATCTTCTGTTTAACGTCGCGGCAATCGTGTGGTCTCTGGCGATGATCCTGGCGCCGATGAACATCGATCCCCCAATGGTAATTTTCTCTCTTCTTCCGCTCGCCCTGTTTACCTTCAGGGTGGTCAAGCTATTCTATATCTACAAACAACGTATCAATGCCAGCATGCTGCAAGCCCTGGCGGGGGGGCTTGCCGGACTGTCCCTGGCCCACACCATTTCCTGTGCTGTGCTTCTAGCCTCAGTGACCCGGGGAATTCCATTCTTTCGCACGCCAAAGTTGGCCAAGCGCCAAACTTGGCGTACTGCAATCGCCATGGCTCGTGAAGAGAGCATCCTGTTAGGTGGCCTGTGGCTAGTCGCTGCGGCACTAATATTGACTCGGGGAGTCGATGCAGTAGACATGCTGTTATGGGTCATTGTGCTCCTGGTGCAGTCGTTAAGTTACCTTGCGGCCCTAATTGTCTCATTCATCAGCACTCTATCTCATCTGCCGTCAAGATCGCTCAGACTGCCTGAAATGAAGCGCCCCATCACGTAACGGGGCCCCTGCAGGTCGGGGGGGGGGGTAGCAAGCACATCGCGCTTATCGACCCCACTGCATTCCAGTGACCCAACGTGTGGTAACCTCGCCCAAGTTCTCTGCCGTGTGATCACGCTTCCACATCTGCGGTGGCTGACGGGTGCCTTTTTGTGGTTTGAGAGTGAAGAATAGGGCGCGCTTCATCCGCGGCCTGTTCGAGATCCTTAACATTGAAAGGCTCGATGGGTCGAAACACAGCCGTCTCCGTCATGGAACGGCGCAGGTTGAACCTATCCAGGACAGATGCCGATTCAACCGTGTTGAGGGCATCGAAGTTAATTTCCTCCCAGCCTGATCGTTGAGCAATCACACTATAGATACAGCTATGCGCATTCGCCATCAAGGAACGATCCCACTTCGCGTAGCCAGACAAGAGGGCAACATCCACGGTAGGCAACCGTCTAAAAACTTCTCCCAGGGCTCGCACACCCGCTCCATGTACATAATCTTTGTAGATTTGTCGTCGTCTTGTTGTACTCAACACCCTCTTTGTGACCTTGAGTTGCTTAACAGGTATTGACCACTCTATGGCCGGAATGCGCTCAACCGAAGGAAACTGAATATCTATCGCGATAGTTTTCAAATGCTCACCAAGCGCAAAGTCAATGTATGTGCCTTGTAGCCACGGGATATATCTCAAGTGCTCATTCAATACCGCGCTCATCGTATCCAAGTCGTTCCAGACCAATTCTGTTTCACGCCGCTGCCGCTCCCTCTCCCTCTTCTCAAACGCCTGTTTTGCTTCAAGCCACTCCCTCAAACGGTGCTCATAATTACGTTTGCACCGTTCACCCCTGGCATCGATTTGTCTGGCCATGGGTGGCCAGAGGCGGGCAAACAAACCCTTCTTCGTTACAGGCTTAAGTCTTGGCTTCTCTTCCTGAAATATTCTCGGCTCAAACCCTGGTTCTCTGGCCGGGGCGGGGGTACCCAGAAAAACATCGTTCAGGGAATTGATGTCGCAGTTCAGTTTGTCACACAAACTCTGCAGCATACCGTGCAAGTCCTTGTAGAAAAAGTCATCGTGATTAAAGTTCACCCTGCTCACTTCCCCCCTTCCCCCCCTTGTCAACACCACCCAACGAAATAGTATCTGGAATCCACAGATTTCTCATACCCCATTTTGGGTATAAATTAGGATCAGTATAATTTGAGAAAGACGAAGTGCAGCGACTCTAGTTATAGAAGCAGCGTTATTCAGATATGAATTCACTCAACATACCTGCAAAAAGCAAATTTGCCATCAAATCGCTTCCCCGCTTTTCGCCCGCGTAACGAGAGCCCGTACCGTTTTCCGCAGAAAAGGAGGAAGGTCGGCAAGAGGGACTTCGAGAAAACCCTGAATGATTAACGATCGAGCACTCTCCTCATCCAGCCCGCCCGCCATCAGGTAGGCGAGTTCTTCACGCGAGATCATACCGACTGACGCCTCATGAGAGAGCGCAATGCCCGGAGAACGCCCCTCCAGTTCAGGGATAGCGTGGATTACCCCCTGCTTCCCCAGCAGCAGTCCATTGCATTCCATATGCCCGCGGCTACCGGCAACCTCACCAATAATATGTCCCCGGTTGATGACATGCCCGCCATCGGAAACCGCACGGCTAATAATATCAGCAGCAGCCCCGGCACCGGTTAAATACACACGTGCACCAAGATCCAGTTTCGCTCCTGCAGGAGCGTATACCACCGAATTAAAGGTCGCCGTTGCGCCCCGTTCCACGATGGCAGAAGGATACATCTGGATCCGTCCGACCCGGCTCATGGCGATATAATTGGAAACAAAATGCCCGCCTTCCTCGATGTGCGCGGCACTACGCGGGTAGACCTCCACTTCATCCCCCCAATGATGGATCATGCTGGAGGTCACCTTGGCATTACGACCGATATAATATTCGGTGACGCCAATGTGGATGCCGATATCGGTGTATGTTGCTGTTGTGCAGCCATTCACCAGATGCAGCTCCGCCCCCTCCTCGGCCACCACTAGGTTATGTACCACCTGACGCAGGCCGGGAGAACGAAGGAGAAAGCAGCTTTGCACCGGAAGCAACACCTGTTCACCACCAAAGATGCGAATAAAGAAACCTGTAGGACCAGCAGCAGCGGCCTCACGCGTGAATTCATCCTGATCTTTCGAAACCAATTTAAAATACCTTTCCCTGACCCAAGGATAGCGCTCCATCGCCTCGGCCAGCGGCAGAACCTCTAGCGCTTTGGTGTGGGGAGTGGCCTGGGTGATGGTGTTGTCCTCCAGCAGGAAACTCCCGGCATGTTCAATGGTGGGATCGAAACCCACCTCGCGCAGCTCTTTGTCTGTCGGCGTTTCAGTGTTCATGCTTTCCTCCTGTGCCGTCAGCCAGGCAGCGGACGCAATGCTCGTAACCTTGCGTGCGTATCTCTTCGAATATCTCGCGGGGATTACCGCTGCAAGCAATTTTTCCGTCGAGAATGATGTGCCCGAGATTAGCCTCAACATAGTTCAGGATAAATCCGGCATGTGAGATGATAAGACCGCCACGACGGCGCAGTCGCAGCGGGTGGTTTTTCTCCAGTATGTGATTGATTGCATCGGTGATAATGGTGAGATTCTCCAGGTCAACGCCCGATTCAGGCTCATCGAGAAGAATCAACTCCGGCGACTGTGCGTAGAGCTTAAGAATCTCGGAACGTTTTAGCTCTCCGCCGGAAAATCCACAGTTCAACTCCCGACGACGATGGCTATCCAGGTGCAGTCTTTTAATAGCAACATCTATCGTTCCGGTATGGTCGATAGCACTGATAAAGGTTTCCAGTGAAACACCTCGAATCGCTGGCGGATGCTGGAAGGCCAGGCCGATCCCAAGAGCAGCGATCTCATTGGCCTGCAGGCCATCAATGCGCTGGCCGCGAAACTCGATCGTCCCCTGTCGGATATCGTAGCCTGGCAGCCCCATAACCGCCGATAGCAGGGTGGATTTACCCGAGCCATTGGGACCGAACAGGATATGGACCTCGCCATTGAGTATGCGAAGTGCAAGACCGCGCAGTACGGATTTCCCGCCGATGTCGACCCACAGATCACGGATAGAAAGTAACGGTTTCATCACACACCTTTTACTTCGTGGTATGCACAACTATAGATACTGCACGGTGTGTATGAAGGCGGTGAGTGAAGGGGGCGGTTACTGATGTTCTTCTCGGTATCATGCGCTAGGCTAGATTTAGTAAAACTGCGGAGGTGGTGGAATTAGGGCAATGACCGAAGAAAAACAATCCCAAATTGAAACTTTGTGGCATAGCCTCGCCCCCGACACTGTGCTGTCCCGCCTGGAGGTGAGTGACAAAGGACTTGACACCGGCGAGGCACAAAAACGCCTGCAACGTTATGGGCGTAACACGCTAACGCCACAAAAAAAGCGCGGCCCCCTGCGGCGCTTTCTGGAACAGTTCCATAACGTACTGATTTATGTACTGCTGGTGACGGGGGTGGGCACCGCCGCCCTGGGGCACTGGATCGATAGCAGCGTCATCTTCCTGGTGGTGATAATCAATGCTCTGATCGGTTTCATTCAAGAGGGTAAGGCGGAACAAGCGATGGAGGCCATTAGCGGTATGCTTGCCGCGAAGGCCGCAGTGCGTCGCGACGGTCAGATGCAGAATGTAATGGCCGAACAGCTGGTGCCCGGCGATATTGTCATGCTGCAGTCGGGCGATCGCGTACCGGCCGATCTGCGTCTGCTCCGTTCCCGGGACTTACGCATCGACGAAGCTTTGTTGACCGGGGAGTCAGTCCCGGTTGATAAGTCGACGGAGATCGTTGCCGAGAAGGCCGGTATCGGCGATCGCAAGGGGATGGCATATTCCGGTAGCTTCGTCACCTACGGACAGGGCCAGGGAGTGGTGGTGGCGATCGGGGACAGCACTGAACTGGGTCGTATCAGTGGCCTGCTTTCCGGGATCGAAACCCTCACCACCCCCTTGCTGCATCAGATGGCAGAATTTGGTCATTTTCTGAGTCTGGTGATTCTGGTCATCGCCACGGCAACCTTTACGTTCGGCGTGCTGGTGCAGGACTATTCCGCCACCGACATGTTCCTCGC
>JBFFNE010000096.1:0-10066 GCA_041563315.1 Thiohalomonadaceae bacterium | reverse complement strand
GGAGCGGTCATTGGTAACCCTGGTATTGCCTTTTGTGCTGCGCGCACGGAACGAAAAAGTGCCTTCGGACCCCATTGTTAGGTTATAAGGGGTCAGTACCCTTATCTTGGTGTATGACATCGCCGATAAGGGTACTGACCCCTTATCCTATGACATGTGACCTCCATATAAATAGTGAATATCCTGCTTATGTTGTTGTTTTTCTGTGTTTACGGCGTGGTTAGCTTGATAACTCAATGACTTGGGTGAATGACTCACCATTACTCCCCGTCGCGGCCTGACGGCTGGTGCACCGTGTCAGATTGGCTGATCTCCTTAGATAGAAAATGCCAATCGAAGCCGCGTATATAGTTCGGATTAATCATGTACACCCTGTATCCGAGAGACTCGTAAAACAAAACCGCGGCTGAATTAAGGGTATCGACAACGACATCACGGCAATCGCGTTCTTTTGCGAACGCCTCCATTCGGCTTACCAGTTCTGCACCCACTCCCATGGAACGGTGCTCTTCGGCTACCCACAACTGCGTTAGATAGAATCGCTGTCGAATAGAATGGCCAATGACTCCACCAATTACATCAGTGCCATAATCTTCACAAACGATAGCAACCCGAGCCGGCGCTTCCCATCCGGTCTGTTCCAGGCCGAATGAGTTCAGCCCGTTTGTGATTGCAGACAGCTGATCGTTTTGTGGATTGACTATTTCCTTGTAGCTCTTACTATCCATCTACCCTCCCAGTCTAACGTCTACTAACCGTCCCCACCCATTGACGACAAATGAGCCGTGCGAGCAAGAAATTAAAACGGGCCAGCTCCACCGCGTCACTCCAGTGTTTCCCTAGATGACAGCTCTCCATAGCACGGCGCTCCGGGAGCCGCCGAAATGGGCTAGTGGGCTCTGGCTACAAACTCAAGGCGCTCGGTGAATCGTTGGGCTATCAACGGACGCTATGCCTTGCAGCAGATGGTGAACCGCTGACCCGAATTACATCGCTCCGTCCCTCTCACACATCACCTGCCTTTGATGCATCCGGTCTGCCACGGACAGAAATCATTATCCATGTTCCATCTTGCTGGAGGCAAACCTCACTCCATCTGCTTGATAGGTATCGCGCCATTCGGGACGACCAGGTCCACGCTGGAATGACGGTCAATTTTTCTTCGTGTCCTTCGCGTTGAAATCATCATCAGGTAATCACACTCGGCTTCTCCCGCCCGGGTAGTTTTTGCGTGGTGACGCCGCAGGCAGTGTCAGATGCACCTGGAGGCCACCCAGCGGCGAGGCGTCGAGCGTGATCGCGCCATGGAAAAGCTGCGTCAGGTCTTTGACGATGGCAGCCCAGCCCAGCCCAGCCCGGTGTCGGGGACCTGCTCATCGCCATGCACTCTGCAGGCGAGCACCACACCCCACTGCCAAGGCGTTGTATGAAAGGCTACTGGCAAAAGGGAAATCCAAAATGACGGGGATCGTCGCGGTCATGCGTAAACTAGTGCACATCTGTTTTGGGGGGCTGAAGCACCAACAGAGTTACGCCCCACAAGCAACTTAAAAGACGGTTTGTGGGGGTAATGGAGAGATGGTATCTACTCGGCACGCGCTTAAGGGGGGCGAGTCGTTACCGCCACGTATTTACTGGAGATGGACTACGATATCCGCACGGTACAGGAATTACCGGGCCATGCGGATGTGTCGATGACGATGATTTATACCCATGTCCTGAGTTCACCGGGAGGCTGAGAGTTCGCCCAAGCGAGTGGGCGCCCCCGTGTATCGTCCCCTGGTTTTATTCTTTGTGTTCTTGGCGTTTGTGCGCACTCGACAATAAGTTCTCGATATCGTTGAGTTCATGTTATCAGGTAATCACACTCGGCTTGCTGCGCCCGGTGCGTGCGCCCAGTTCGGACAGTTCCGCTGCGAGATCGATGAGTGGCCACAGTGCCGCCTGGGTATCCTGCTCCTGTTTCGCCGGGTCGGCTTCGTACTTTTCAATATAGATACGCAGGGTGGCGCCCACAGTGCCGGTGCCGGAGAGGCGGTAGATGATGCGCGAGCCGTCTTCGAAGCCGATGCGAAGGCCCTGGTTGCGGCTGACGCTGCCATTGACCGGGTCGGTGTAGCTGAAGTTGTCGGCGTAGCTGATTATGCCGCCGGCCAGCTCCTTGCCGATGAGTCCCGGCAATTGCGATTCCACGTGGGTCATAAGTCCCTGGGCCGCCTCCAGATCGATGCCTTCGTAGTCGTGGCGGGTGTAGTAGTTGCGTCCGTACTCTTTCCAGTGGGCGCGCACAATGTCGGCGACGGATTCTTTGCGCACGGCGAGGATGTTGAGCCAGTAGAGCACGGCCCACAGGCCGTCCTTTTCGCGCACGTGATCCGAGCCGGTGCCGAAGCTCTCTTCGCCGCAGAGCTGTATGCGCCCGGCATCGAGCAGGTTGCCGAAGAATTTCCAGCCGGTGGGGGTTTCGAAGCATTCAATGCCGAGCTTTTCGGCCACTTTGTCAGCAGCGCCGCTGGTGGGCATGGAGCGGGCCACGCCGTTGAGTCTGCCTTTATAGCCGGGCACGCGCTCGGCGTTGGCGGCGAGCAGCGCCAGCGAATCGGAGGGGGTGACGAAAAAGTGGCGCCCCAGGATCATATTGCGGTCGCCATCGCCGTCGGAGGCGGCGCCGAAGTCGGGGGCGTTGTCGCCGAACAATTCATCAACCAGCACTTTGGCGTAGGTGAGGTTCGGGTCCGGGTGGCCGCCGCCGAAGTCGGGCAGCGGCTCGCCATTGATCACGGTGCCGGCGGGAGCGCCGAGGCGCCGTTCCAGGATCTCGACCGCATAGGGGCCGGTGATCGCGCTCATCGCATCAAAACGCATGCGAAAGCCATTATTGAACAGTGCACGGATCGCCTCGAAGTCGAACAACTGCTCCATCAGTTCGGCATAGTCGGCGATGGGATCGATAACCTGGATGCCGGTATCGCCGATATAGAACACCCCCTCCTCGTAGAGCGGCAGATTCGGGTGATCGACGATCCGGTACTCGCCCAGCTCTTTGGTGCGGGCGTAGATCGCCTCGGTCAGTTGCTCGGGGGCAGGGCCGCCGTTGGCGGCATTGAACTTGATGCCGAAGTCGCCGTCCGGCCCGCCGGGGTTGTGGCTAGCCGAGAGGATGATGCCGCCCTGGGTAGCGTACTTGCGGATCACCGCCGAAGCCGCGGGGGTGGAGAGCAGGCCGTCGCGGCCGACCAGCACGCGGCTGACGCCATGGGCGGCGGCCATGCGGATAATGGTCTGGATCGCCTCGCGGTTGTAGTAGCGCCCGTCACCGCCAACCACCAGGGTACCGCCCTTGAGGTCGGGCACCACATCGAAGATGGCCTGGACGAAGTTCTCCAGATAGTTGGCGGTCTGAAATCGGGTAACGGTCTTGCGCAGTCCTGAGGTGCCGGGACGCTGGTCATCGAAAGGGCGGGTATTAACGGTATTGATTTCCATGGTTCCTTGTTCTTGTTCAACTTGTCATGGTGACATTCAAGCACAGAGGCCGGCATCCGGCCAGCACCGGACTTGAATACCGGGTAGAATAGCCCTATTTTTCGGCCTACTTACTATGTGTTCTTAAATTTAACTGGAGGATTCAGTTAACCATGACTGTTGAAGCGCAAAAAGAGACATTGGGATTCGAAACCGAGGTCAAGCAGCTGCTGCACCTGATGATCCACTCCCTCTATTCCAACAAGGAGATCTTCCTGCGAGAGTTGATCTCCAACGCCTCCGATGCTTGCGACAAGCTGCGGTTTGAGGCGCTCTCGGATGATGCTTTGTACGAAGGCGACCAGGAGTTGAAGATCCACGTGGCCTTTGACAAGACCGCTCGCACCCTCACCATCTCTGACAATGGGATCGGCATGAGTCGTCAGGAAGTGATCGACAACCTGGGCACCATCGCCAAATCCGGCACCCGTGCGTTTCTCGAACAACTCACCGGCGACCAGAAGAAGGACGCCAATCTCATTGGTCAATTCGGCGTTGGTTTCTACTCCTCCTTTATCGTCGCCGACAAGGTTACGGTCACCACCCGCCGCGCCGGGCTTACCCCCGAACATGGCGTACGCTGGGAGTCGGCGGGCGAGGGCGATTACACCCTGGAGAATGTGGACAAGGACGGTCACGGCACCGAGATCGTGCTGCACCTGCGTGAAGGGGATGAAGAGTTCGCCGACGGTTGGCGTCTGCGCTCGATTATCCGCAAGTACTCTGACCACATCACCCTGCCAATCCTGATGGCCAAAGAGGAGATGCCGGGCGAAGAGGACAAGGAGAAGGACGAGACTGTGATCCCCGAGGAGGAGACGGTCAACAGGGCCTCCGCCCTCTGGGTTCGCCCGAAGAGCGAGATCTCCGACGAGGAGTACAGTGAGTTTTACAAGCATGTCAGCCACGATTGGGAAGAACCACTGGCCTGGAGTCACAACAAGGTCGAGGGCAAGCTCGAGTACACCTCACTGCTCTATGTACCGAAGAAGGCGCCGTTCGACCTGTGGGACCGGGAGCGCCGCAATGGCATCAAGCTCTATGTGCGCCGCGTCTTTATCATGGACGACGCCGAGCATCTGATGCCCAATTACCTGCGTTTCGTGCGCGGGGTGATCGATTCCAACGACCTGCCGCTTAACGTCTCGCGCGAGATCCTGCAACACAACAAGATCACCGACACCATGCGCGGCGCTTCGGTGAAGAAGGTGCTGGGGCTGCTCGAGGGCATCGCCAAAAATGAGCCGGAGAAGTACACCGAGTTCTGGGAGCAGTTCGGCAAGGTGATGAAGGAGGGGCCCGGCGAGGACTTCGCCAACCGTGAGCAGATCGCGGGGCTGTTGCGTTTCGCTTCCACCCACAACGACACCGACGAGCAGAACGCCTCCCTTGCTGATTACATCAGCCGGATGAAAGAGGGCCAGGAGGCGATCTACTACATCACCGCCGACTCTTTCGCCGCAGCGAAGAACAGCCCCCATCTGGAGATCTTCCGCAAGAAGGGGATTGAGGTGATCCTGATGTACGACCGGGTCGACGAGTGGCTCGCCTCCTCGCTGACCGAGTTCGACGGCAAGCCGATGAAGTCGGTCACCAAGGGCGAACTCGACCTTGGTAACCTGGAGGACGAGGCCGAGAAAAAGCAGCAGGAGGAGACCGCGAAGAACTTCGAGGATTTGGTGAACAAGGTGCAGGAAACACTCGGCGACAAGGTCAAAGAGGTGCGTATCAGCCACCGCCTGACCAACTCCCCGGCCTGCCTGGTCACCGGTGAACACGAGATGAGCGCCAATCTCGAACGTATCCTCAAGTCCGTGGGTCAGGATGCCCCAAGTATCAAGCCGATCATGGAGCTCAACCCCGAGCATCCGTTGGTTAGCAAGCTCAAGGGCGAGGAGGGCGAGCGTTTTGCTGATCTCACCACGATCCTCTTCGACCAGGCACTGCTCGCCGAGGGTGGTACCCTCGATGACCCGGCCAGTTTTGTTGCCAAACTCAACAAGATGTTGCTGGAGATGAGTGCCTGAGGGGATTGTCCCCGCGGATGAAGAAGCGGCCTTCGGGCCGCTTTTTTATGCACCAATGAAAACGGGCTCAGGTTGCCGGATGTGTTACCGCTTATCGGCCTACGGTTGTGTGCGACAGTCCTGGTCGCGAGTTGTGCCATCTTAATCGCGGCCCGGAGGTCCGCTCCCAAAAAATCATTCAACAAAGGGGCATTTCGAGGTGTGCCGGCCATGGTACTAACGGTGTTTCTGGTAAGTCCCCATCAGCTCCGCCTTCTCCAGTACATGCCCATCCATCGCCTTGAGCAGGGTGTCCTTGGTGGGTGGTGATAGCTCACCAAACTCGGTGTCGAGTGCGTAGAGCTTGAAGAAGTATCGATGACGTCCGATGGGGGGACAGGGGCAACCATAGTCGCTATGGTTGGAGTCATTTATCCCTTCCCGCGTACCATCCGGCAGATGTGAAGGTTGGACGCCCTTCTGCAGGCCCGATGTGGCGGCTGGGATATTGTAAAGCACCCAATGAACCCAGGTGCGTTTCGGAGCCTTGGGATCGGGAGCGTCTGGATCATCGACAATCAGTGCCAGTGAACGGGTACCTTCCGGTAAGCCGGACCAGGCCAACGGTGGCGAGATATTGTCGCCGTCACAGGTATACTCTGCAGGGATTTCGCCATGATTACTAAACTCAGGTGAGCTTATGGATAAGGTCATCACCGTCACTCCCGGTCAACTGTTGTCTGGTGGCAATAATGGAACAAGTGTAGACGTCGAGGCAGATTCTTCGATGCTTAATCTTTGAGGGGACTCAGTAACCGTTACCAGCGATAGCCCACCCTCACCATGGTAAAGTTGATGCCCGGATTGGGTTCACGAAGGCCGGCATTGGAAAGGTGTTCAATGCGCCAGGCCAGGTCATATTGTTCATTACTGCCGAAGCGAACGCCGAGGCCCGCGTGGGTGCCGAACTGGAAGGCACTGCCGAGATTGCGGGTGCCGATATGTATCCTGGATAGCAGATGGATCCCCAGGCCTCCCTCCAGGTAAGGTCGCCACCCCCAGCTCCATTGCTGTTCACGCGCCAGACGGAAGTTTGGGGTTATGCCCGCTTCCAGTAGCCTTTTCTCACCCCTGATGTTTTTTTGCAGATACCAGTAGCTGAGATTTCCCTCCCAGTTACGGATCCAATACCAGCCGTTTCCGGTGGGATAGCGCTTTTCATTGCCAAGGGAGAAGTTCAGACGCCACAGTTTTGTGTCCTCTAACCCATACCCACTATCGAGGGTGACCGCGTAGTTGGCATAAGCCTGCTTGAGCGGGAGTAATGTCCAAAACAGGAGCAGGGTCAACAGTGCAAGGCTGCAACAGGTTTTGTCGGCTGCTCTGATGTAGCGGGGCACCATTGGTGTTCCTTGTTAGCGGGATATCTGATATCAGGTTTAGTCGTATCTCAGAGAAATTTCCTCCATGTAGATGCCCGCAGCTTGAACGTACAAGGTAACTGCTCGCCCTCCTGGCAATGCTTTTACCGCAACGGCGAAAAGAGAAATGCCAGGTAGCCAGGGAGCGTGGAGTATGGCGCTTTCGGCAAGTTGCGCAGTAGTGTTGAGGTTCGGGGCCCCGGAGGGGGCAACCTGGTCTACTCGGCACTCGCATAAGGGGGCGAGTCGTTACCGTAGAAGCTCATGGTTTTTAGTCGTGTTCATCCTCCGGCCCGACCCAGAATAAAGGGTTGTGGGCGATCTCCCAAAGGTGGCCGTCGGGGTCCATAAAGTAGCCGGAATAACCTCCCCAAAACACCTTTTGTCCCGGTTTGACGAGGGTTGCTCCCGCTGACACAGCATCTTCCAGCAGCTTGTCGACCTCGGATGCCGAGTGCACATTGTGTGAGAGAGTAAATCCGCCAAAGCCGCTGCCTGCGGCAGAAACCGTTGCATCCTCCGCGAGTGCGTCACGGGAATAGAGGCCGAGCCAGGTGCCATTGAGGGGGAAGAATGCTACTTCAGGAGGTGATTCCATTTTCGGTAAGCCGAGGCCTTGCTGATAAAACAGGACTGACCGTGCAAGGTCATTTACGCCCAGGGTGATCATGCTAATTCTTGGTTTCATGGCAACTCCTTGTCTGAGGATATCGTTGAAGGGTGTTGGCGATAAGGATAGAGACGCCCCGTTTTGAATGTTCAGATATCATCAATGATGTCGGAATCTCATGGATGGGGTGGGGTTATTGCGTTGGGCGGTGCGCCCTCTGCCGGGACTTGGGCAAAGGAGGCGTGCGATTTCACCACTGGGTGCCGCTTCGTGATGCGATTATGTGATATTGGCATTTGGCAGCAGGGGCGGTTTGCGGCAAGCTATAGGCTAGTAGCGATAATTGAGTGAAAGTAAATGAAGTTTACAGCCTGGGGACACTGCTTTGACTGCCATTTCGAGGGCATGATCGAGTACAGCCATATCGACGACGAGGATTATGACGATGTCGAGGCCGTTGGGATGATGTTGATCCAGCACTGTCCCTCTTGCGAAACCACCGAGCATGCCCTGATCCCCATCGATTACTACGAGGAGATGATGCTCGAGTTACAGGCCCGCAAGAAGAGCGGGGGGCAGGAGTGAGGCGATGATGCCGGCAACTGGGCACGACAAGGTCAGGCTCGACAAGTGGCTCTGGGCGGCACGTTTTTTCAAGACCCGGGGGCTGGCAACTGAAGCGATCAATGGCGGGCACATCCATCTTAACGGACACCGTCCCAAGCCCTCACGCACTGTAGCGCCTGGTGATGTGCTGACCATTCGCCGTGGCCAGGAGGAATACATCATCACGGTGCGCGAGCTGTCGGATAAACGTGGTCCGGCCAGCGTGGCGCAACAGCTTTACGAAGAGAGTGAGGAGAGCCGCACGGAACGTGAGCGCCGGGCGGAGCAGCGGCGTCTGCAGGCGGCGGCAGAACCGCGGCCGGCGAAACGACCTGACAAGAAGGGGCGGCGTCAGATCATTCGCTTCACCCATCGAGATGGTTGAATCCGGGCAATTGTCACCCTATTTGTGTATTATAGAACGCTAATGCAGGCCACGCCTTATGCTGTGTGTTTGCGAGGTTTCCTCCGGTGCGGAGAGCAAACTTTGCCAGACCGGAATGGCATATGTCTTTGGCCTGCCTAAATTTTTTGCCGTCACGACCCAGTCTGGCGGGACAATTAGGAGATCACCATGGCAACGGTTGAGCTGACCAAAGACAATTTTGATGAAGTGGCGGGAAACAACGATTTTGTGATCGTGGATTTCTGGGCCCCCTGGTGTGGCCCATGCCAGTCTTTTGGCCCTGTCTACGAAGAGGTTTCCGCCAAGTACCCGGAAATCGTCTTTGCCAAGGTCAACACTGAGGAAGAGCAGGAGCTGGCCGGTCATTTTCAGGTCCGTTCCATTCCCACGCTGATGATCCTGCGTGATCAGATCGTCATTTACTCCCAGCCCGGCGCTCTGATGGGTGGACAGTTTGAGCAGCTGATAGAGAAGGCCAAAGAGCTGGATATGGACGATATCCGTCGCCAGGTTGCCGAGCAGCAGGAAAGTGCTCAGGAAAGCTAGTTGCCGGTTCTGTGATGCCCAGGCCCAATACCCCATTGCTGGCGGTTGATATCATTATCGAGCCGCAGCAGGCACCGGGCTGTATTCTTCTTATCGAACGTCTGAACCCGCCCCACGGCTTTGCTCTGCCGGGCGGGTTTGTGGACATCGGTGAGAGCCTGGAGCAGGCGGCGGTACGCGAGGCGCTGGAGGAGACCTCGATGCATGTGACGCTCAAGGTCTTGCTCGGGTGCTACTCCCATCCCGCTCGCGATCCGCGTGGCCATACTGTCAGTGCCGTCTACATCGCCTCAGGCCATGGTATCCCCGAGGCTCGCGATGATGCCAAAGCGCTGCAGCTTGTCGATCCACTCCATCCCCCGGCCCCCCTCGCTTTCGACCACACCCTGATCCTGCAGGATTACCGTCACTATATGGAAACCGGGCAAACGACCCCACTTCGTTAGAGAAGTCTCGGAAAATGTCATGAGCCAAAGTTTTGCTCAATTCCTGACAGGGATGGTAAACTATTCGTCTTCTTATTTATCGGCGGTTTAGCCTGAAGGATTCGGCGTGCTCCAGGGAAATCGGTCGTTAGTCAGATAAATAACAGTTAGTCAGCTACTAAAAGGTGAGCGTGCATGCGTCCAGCGCAGATTGCGAATGTCCTCGAACGTGAGTTTCTCAGTACCCGCGAGGGTCATCACACCCCGGTGATGTTGTGGGGTCCCCCCGGTGTGGGCAAGTCCATGATGGTGCAGCAGGTGGGCCAGCGTCACAGCACGCCGGTGATCGATATTCGTCTGTCACAGATGGAGCCCTCCGATCTGCGCGGTATCCCGTTCCGTAGCGGTGAGCATGTGGAGTGGGCGGTGCCGGCGATGTTGCCCGATGCCGAGCGCCACGGCAGTGAGGGGATCCTGTTCCTCGACGAGGTGACCTCTGCGCCGCCGAGCGTCTCCGCCGC
>JBFFNE010000095.1:0-10348 GCA_041563315.1 Thiohalomonadaceae bacterium | reverse complement strand
CGACATGGCCAGTTCCACCAGTTCGTGGTCGAGAAACGGCACTCGCGCCTCCAGTCCCCAGGCCATGGTCATGTTATCGACCCGCTTGACCGGGTCATCTACGATTAGCGTAGTGGTGTCCATGCGCAGTACCTTGTCCAGATACTCGTCTGCACCTGGCTCGGCCAGCATTTCGGCCACCAGTTTCGAAGTATGATCCTCGCCGCGATAGTCAGCGCTCACCGTTTCGAGGAACTCCGCGTGCGAACGGTCGAAGTAGTGGCGGGCGAATCGCTCCAGATCGCTGCCCTTCTCAGCGGCCATCAGCGGGTACCAGAAGTAGCCGGCGAAGACTTCGTCGGCCCCCTGTCCGCTCTGTACCACCTTGACCTCTTTAGCTACCCGCTCCGAGAGCAGGTAGAAGGCCACCGCATCCTGGCCCACCATCGGCTCGGCCATCTGTGACACCGCCTCGGGCAGCCGCTGCAACACCTGCTCGTTGGGGATCTGGTACTTGTGGTGGCGGGTGTTGTACATCGCCACTACCTGATCGGAGTATTCGAACTCACTGCCCTGCTCCTCCGGCTGGTCCTCGAAACCGATGGAGAAGGTGAGAATATCCTTCACCCCCTGCTCGGCCAGCAGACCGACCAGCAAAGAGGAGTCGAGCCCTCCGGAGAGCAGCACGCCGACCGGCACATCAGCGATATCGAGACGACGTTTGACCGATTTTTTCAACGCCGCGTGAATCGCCTCGACCCACTCGGCCTCACCATAAGATGCCTGGGGTGCTTCAGTCGGGCGGGAGGCATAAAGCTGCCAGTAGCGAATAAGCTCGCTGTTACCCTCCCCGTCAATGGTCAGGGTGTGGCCCGGCTGAAGCTTGCGTACCCCGTTGAGGATGGTGCGTGGTGCCGGGATCACCGCATGCAGGGTAAATTGGTGGTGCAGGGCTACCGGATCGATAGAGGTGTCCACCCCACCGGCGGCCAATAACGCCTGTATGTTGGAGGCGAAGAGAAAGCCCTTTTCGGTCTGGCTGTAATAGAGCGGCTTGATGCCGAGGCGATCTCGCGCCAGGAACAGCTGCCGGGAGTGCATGTTCCAGATCGCAAAGGCAAACATGCCGGTGAGCCGCTCCACGCACTGGTCACCCCAGGCGGCATAAGCCTTGAGGATCACCTCGGTATCGCCATCGGATGCGAAGCGGTGCCCGAGCGCCTTGAGCTCCTCACGCAGCTCCGGGTAATTGTAAATGGTGCCGTTAAAGACGATAGCCAGACCCAGTTCGGTATCGACCATCGGTTGATTGCCACGCTCGGACAGATCGATGATCGCCAGACGACGGTGACCCAATGCCACCGGGCCGTCGGAGTAGCTGCCCTCATGATCAGGGCCGCGCCGCTCAAGTCGCTTGAGCATGCGACCGGTACGTTCCAGCTCAGGGGTCGAGCCATCCAGTTTCAATTCACCACAGATCCCGCACATCGCTCCGTTCCCGTTCTGTCAGGGCGCCACCCTGAGCTCATTGATCACATTCACTACCCCCTCAACCGAGGCGGCCAATCGCGCTGCGCGCCCGGCAAGAGTTCGGCTCGGCACCTTGCCGCCCAGCGTCACCACCCCGTTACGGGTCGACACCGTGATATGCATCGCCGGGATCCCCGGGGTCTGCACCAGCAGGGTGTTGACCCGTGCGGTGATGGCGTTGTCGGCCCGTGCCTCGCTATAGGTTCGCCCATCGCCGTTGAGCCCTCCCTGACCATAGCCACTGCCCACGGCCGTGGCGCAGCCGGTCAGGACGATGGCCAGTATGGCCGGAAAAAAGATTTTCATCTGCATGACTCAGGCTCTCCCCAACCGCCACCACCCGGGGTGGCAACACTCAAACGATCACCGGCCTTGACCACAATACTGGTCTTGCCCGGCAGCAACTCGCCATTCAGCCGGTTCTCACCGGCCACCCCCGGTGCCCCGCCCGCCAGCCCCCACGGGGCATGGCTCCGCCGTTCAGTCAGCAGCGTCACCTGTGCCGGAGCCAAAAACTCGAACTCCCGCACCAGGCCGTCACCCCCGGGCCGGCAGCCGGCACCGCCGGATCCGCGGCGCACCGCATAGCGGAGCAGGCGCAGCGGATAGTTCATCTCCAGCACCTCGACTGGGGTGTTGAGGGTGTTGGTCATGTGGGTCTGCACCGCAGAGAGCCCGCCGCCCGCGACCCCCGCCCCCATGCCACCCCCCATCGTCTCATAATAGTCCCAGCGGCCCACTCTGCCGCGCGCTCCCATGGCGAGGTTGTTCATACTGCCGTGGCTGGCGGCGGGAATACGCTCCGGGATAGCCTGGGCCAGCGCCCCGCAGATCACATCCACCACCCGGCTGGAGGTCTCCACGTTACCCGCCGCCACCGCCGCCGGACGTTGGGCATTGAGCAAACAGCCCAGAGGGGCGGTGATCGCAATCGGGCGAAAGGCCCCGGCACAGGCGGGGGTCTGCTCTGGCATCAGGCAACGAAATACGTAGTAAACACCTGCCGCGGCCACAGACAACGGGCAATTGACGTTACCGGTCGTCTGCGCTGCAGTACCCGCAAAATCCACCTCGATGCTGTCGTCCTCAACCTTGAGCGTGGCAACGATGGCCAGGTCGGTGTTGCCCAGTCCGTCGTCGTCAAGCCAGTCACTGAAGCGATAGGTGCCATCGGGGATGGCCGCCAGCGCTGAGCGGGCAAGCCGTTCGGCATAGTCGTTCAGTGCCTGCAACGCCTGCGCGTAGGCATCACTCCCCATGCCGCGGATCAACTGGCCCAGCCGTGCCACGCCGCTGCGATTGGCGCTCATCTGCGCCGCGAAATCCCCCTGCAGCTCATGGCTGTTACCGGTGCCGCCGAGAATCTGCCTGAGCAAGGCCTCGTCCAACACCCCGCCACGCACCAGGGTGGAGGGCGGGATCACCACCCCCTCCTCCTCCAGGTGACGGGAGATCGGCATCGAACCGGGCGAATGGCCACCGATGTCCGCATGGTGGGCACGGTTGGCGACAAAACCCAGCAGTTCACCCTCCACAAAGAGCGGCGCAATGACCGTCACATCGGGCAGGTGGGTACCGCCGAGGAAGGGATCGTTGACCACCACCATGTCACTGTCGTGCCAGGTCAGGCAACCGACGATATCGCGCATCGCATAGGCCATGCTGCCGAGGTGGACGGGGATGTGCGCCGCCTGGGCGCAGAGTTCGCCGGCGGCGTCGAACACCGCACAGGAGAAATCAAGACGGTCCTTGATGTTGGGCGAGAAGGCGGTGCGTCGCAGCACCGCCCCCATCTCCTCGCAGACCGCCTCGATACGGCTGGAAAACAGACTCAGTTCAATGGCATCCATGGGGCGCCATCATAGCAAATCGAACAGGTGTAGGAGCGGCATCCTGCCGCGATTTACCTAATGCGCCTCCGTTCTGTCGCGGCTGGAAGCCGCTCCTACACCTTGTCACCTAGAAGCGATAACCGATATTCATACCGAAGGAGCGCTCGGAGAGACTGATCTCGGCACCGGGGATAGCCGGGTCGTTGGCCGCTGCTGCCATGCTCTTCTCAGGGACGAGCATGTAGTGCATCGCCAGCTCCCAGTGGTTGTTCAGCCTGTAGTCCATGCCGAGGGTGTAGTGGGTCTCGACAATGGCCGGCAGGATCAGGTTGCTGCTGATTTTGTCCTCGCTAAATGGTGACTTGGCGTAGTTATAGCCGCCACGCACATTCATCTTCGGATTCACCTTATAGGCCACACCTACGGCATAGACGGTCTGGTCTTCCCAGCCCGAGTCAATCGGCACAACGATGCCGCCAGGGCCGGTAACCGCAAGAGTACCCATGGTGTCGGACCAGTCGATCCACTTCACATCAGCAGAAACTGTAAGTTCAGGGTTAGCTTTGATCGCCATTCCAAGCGCTGCCTGCTGCGGAAAGTCGAGATCCAGCTTGTAGGTCCCGGCGGGTGCCTCCTGGCCTGGGCCATTGCTGATATCACCGAACCCCAACTGATATTCCAGCGGGGAAAACTGCTGCTTGCTTTTGTAGTTGAAGCCCACAGTCAGCTTGTCATTGATGTCATAGAGTAGCCCGAGGCCGAGGCCGAGACCGAAACCGCTGGAACCACGGCTGAGATCGAAATTCTGTATCACTGTCTCGGCACTGCCATTGGCATCGCCATCGGTCGCAATGCGTTGTTTGAAAGCCACCGACTGATAGTCAATATTCAGGGTCGCACCGACGCTATAGCGGGGGTTGACGTTCCAGGCAAAGCCTGGAGCCATCTGCCAGAAGGAGATATTGCTATAGCCCTCCCAATACAGATCCCCACCAGTAGGCGAGAAAGCAGCGGGCATCATCAGGGTTTGCGCATAATCCACCCCCATGCCGGAGGTGCCATACATACCACCACCAAAATAGACGTCGCTACCATCGGAGGTAGGCGCGGTCCAGCCAATGGCCGGGACGCCGTACATCTTGACGGCACTCTCACCGCGGGTCCCACCCATGGCGCTGAAATCCGCAGAGCGATCGGGCATAAAAGCCTCCATGGAGAAGTCGGCACGGGCGCCGACCCGCGCCATACCGGCCGGATTGGAGACCGCAGTCATCGCGCTGCCGGGTGCGGCGGTCACCGCACCGCCAAGACTTTTCTGGTAAGCACCAACACCAATGAGTTGATAACCGTTGGTAGCGAACGCAGAGAGGGGAAAAGTAAGGGCAGCCAGCAGGGCAAACTGCAGGGATTTCATGGGTTTCATCATCACAGACTCACAATTGCTTGAATTTATTGAAGCAAGCCACCTCCCTGCCAGCTTGCGCTTGATGCCATTGAGCAATGGCGATCATACGGACATGTTATTTAGCAATCAAAAATATTCCAATAACCTTATAAACAAAAAGGACTCGGCGTGATACTTCTGTGAAAAGTGCACAGTATGCTAAGTATGCTACTAATGAGAAAAATAGCAGGAGTATCATGGTATGCCCCGCAAAATTTTGGTTGTTGAGGACGATCACAACATCGCCGAGCTGGTTGCGCTACACCTTCGCGATGAGGGCTATGAGGTGGAAGTACAGCACAATGGCAAAGACGGGCTGACAACGGCCCTGAACGGCCAACATGATCTCATCATTCTGGATCTGATGTTGCCTGGCAACGATGGTCTTTCCATCTGCCGCGTTCTGCGCAGCGAGGCGTGCTACATTCCCATCCTCATGCTGACGGCCAAATCCTCGGAGCTGGATCGCGTATTGGGGCTGGAGATGGGTGCCGATGACTACCTGACCAAACCTTTCAGCATTCGTGAACTGGTGGCACGGGTCAAGGCGCTATTTCGTCGCATTGAGGCTATGGGAACGACGCCCTGCGAGCCGCCCACAGAGACGCTCGATTGCGGCGACCTGCACATCGACGTAGTGCGACGTACTGTAACCGCGGGGGGCAATCCAGTCGATCTGACCGCCAAAGAGTTCGAACTACTGCTTTTCTTCGCCCAGCATCCCGGGCGGGTCTACACCCGGGTACAACTGCTCGACCAGGTCTGGGGCTATGGGCATGAGGGTTACGAGCACACCGTTAACTCCCATATCAATCGCCTGCGCGCCAAGGTCGAGCAGGACCCTGCCAAACCCCACTACGTGCTCACCGTTTGGGGCGTCGGCTACAAGTTCACCGAGAATCCCTGATGCTCAGAACCCTGTATGGAAAATTGGCGCTGGTTCTGGTGCTACTGCTGATCACCCTGGGGATCGGGTACGGACTGATCAGCCTCTATGCCAGCCAGCTGTTCCTGCAGGAGGTGAATCAACGCTTCAACCGTGACCTCGCACGCCAACTGCTGGTACAGAAAAACCTCACCGGCGGTGAACGCCTGCACGCTGAGGAGATAAAGCAGCTCTTCTCCTATTACATGCATATCAATCCTGCCATCGAGATCTACCTGCTCGACAACGACGGCAAAATCCTCGCCTTCGAAGCACCCCAGATGAAGATCAAGCGTGACCGAGTGGCGCTTGAGCCAATCAGGCGTTTTCTCACTGGCGACACCTCCTACCCCATTCTCGGGGATGACCCGCGAAGCGAAAACCGGCAAAAGATCTTTTCTGCCGCCGCCTACCCATTCAATGGCCCTCCCACCCAATATCTCTACGTTGTGCTCGCCGGCGAGGGCTATGACACACTGAAGAACCTGCTACAGGATAGCTATTTCCTGCAGGTCAGTATCCTGGCCGTAGTTGCCACCATGATCTTCGGTCTGCTGTTAGGGCTTTACATATTCAACCAATTGACGCGGCGCCTTTTCAGCCTGTCACGACATATCGAGCAGTTCCGCCAAAGCGGCTTCAAACGGCACGAACCCTATCAAGGGAGCCGGCTCAAGGCATTGCACGACGAAATTGACACCCTGGGTGAAACCTACAATGCCATGGCAGAGCGTATTATCGATCAGATGCAAGAGCTCCAGTCCAAAGACAGTCTGCGCCGCAATCTCATTGCCAATGTCTCTCATGACCTGCGTACCCCCCTCTCCTCCCTCCAGGGCTATCTTGAAACCCTGCAACTAAAAAGTGGCGAACTCAATGCAGAACAGCGTAAACACTATCTGGCCATTGCCCATCAGCAAAGCCAGCGTCTGACCCGCCTGGTAGCGGAGCTTTTCGAACTATCCAAACTCAATGCCCATGAAACGGAGCCCAATTTCGAACCTATCGCCATCGGCGAACTGGTAATGGATGTCGCCCAGAAATACCGGCTGCAGGCGGAAAAGAACCGCATCCAGGTAGATGTGCGTGTCCCCACTGGCCTGCCATTCGTTCGCGCTGATGTTGCTATGCTTGACCGTGTGCTGGAAAACCTGATCGGCAATGCCCTCGTCCACGCCCCGGAAGAGAGTAACGTCACCATCACACTGCAGGAGCAAAACAGTGGCGTTCGACTCTCACTGTGTAACAGTGGCAAGGGGATTCGGCAGGAGGACCTCCCTCATGTGTTTGAGCGCTTTTACCAGGCCCCTGAGACGCGCCATGACCGCGGTGCCGGTCTCGGACTGGCCATCGTGAAGCGCATACTCGAACTGCATGACAGTGACATCGAAGTAGCGAGCACCCCGGGTGTGCAGACCTGCTTTCAGTTTCTGTTGGCACCCTGGAAAGGAGCAGAGTGAGCGTCCAATTCCTCGACAAAAACCGGTGTGATTCGTGATAAAAATGTGACTATTGCGTTATCCGAAAGTGATCTCTCCCAACCATTCTTTTTCATAGGCGACTTGGTAAACAAATAGTCGCTAAACGCATGTCTCTATGCATGCGAGAATGCAACTGTAAGAGAGGAGGACTCGTCATGAACATGAAACTTACACTACCGGCAAGCGTGATCGTCGGCATGCTCTTTTCGACGACATCACTGGCAGCAGGATTGACTGATGTGTATGACCCCTACGTCACCGCTGATGAAATCAGTGCGACTCCGGCCATGCCAACCCCTGCCGAGGAACGTATGGCTGATATCTACGATCCCTTTATCCTCAGCAACGAGATCGTCGTAACGGAAGGCTGTGTTAACCCGGCTAATGAACTGCTCGCCGACCAATACGACTCCTTTGTCACACTGGCGGAACTGGAGGCTGCCGAGAAGAACAAGGTGTGTTGAAAATCCCACTCACTGGAATTCAGGCCGTTCAGGGATGACCGGCCTGTCTGGGGGCTGGAGAAACCATACCACAACGAATCAACTTTCACGGCCAAATGCTGGACCTTACTCTCACTCTGTTTTCGCCCTGTCATGACACGATAATGTGTATCGACTATGAGGGTGAAGAGCCGCCATTAACTGACTTCCCAATAGAGCACGCCGAACGCTACATCCCCCATTGACTACGCATCGATTACAAGAACGGCGAATGGCATGGTGAGTTTGGCTATGCTGCTGCCGGCTAATTGCGACGGCTATATCTCCCCAATCGTCCGTCACACCCTTAATGTGATAAAAAAGTTAACACTCCGTGAGGCTCATGTGAAAACCTGCTGTCATTCTTGTTCTCAAGCGGAACGGATCATCCCTTCAGCTTCGATGAATGAGCAGTTCCGAATAAGTGACACATCGGGGCTGTGTCAAACCACTACAGCAAGAGGACATGAGTATGAGCAAGAAACTGCGTACATCCCCCATCACCCTGGCCCTTGGCGCCGCGTTTGCTACCGGCCTCGCCTCAAGCCCGGCAGTGCACGCGGATGTAAACCCTTTCGCCATTACTGCGCTCTCCAGCGGCTACATGGTTGCCGAGCAGAAGAACAACGAGGGCCAGTGCGGCGCCAGCAAGAGCACCACTGAAGCCAAATGCGGTGCAGAGAAGGCAGCGGCCAAGGTCGCCAAGGAAGGCGAGTGTGGCGCAAGCAAGAGTGTCCAAGAAGGAGAGTGCGGTGCAAAAAAGGCGACCCAGCCCAAGCCCGTCCAGGAGGCGAAGTGCGGTGAAGCCAAATGCGGCGCCAACAAGTAACACGAAGAGACAGCCCCATGGAAATATACCCCACTGGACTCCATGGCGCCGGCCTCGGCCTGCGACGGCCCCTGCTGGGTCCGCTCGCAGCCATGCCCCCCGTAAACCTGGACTTCATGGAAGTGGCACCTGAGAACTGGATGGGGATCGGGGGGGTACAGGGAAAGCAATTTCGTGCCTTCACCGAGCGCTATCCCTTCGTCCTTCATGGGCTGACCCTCAACCTGGGCGGCCCTGCCCTACTGGATGAGGCGTTTCTGGTACAACTGAAACAGTTCATGAGGCAGCATGGCATTCACCATTACAGCGAACATCTTAGCTATTGCAGCGACGACGGCCAGCTCTATGACCTGATGCCAATCCCCTTTACCGAAGAGGCCGTACGGTACGTTGCAGCGCGCATTCGACGCACCCAGGAGATCCTCGACCAGCGTATTGCCATCGAAAACATCTCCTATTACGCGGCACCCGGAAAGGAGATGACAGAGATCGACTTCCTCAATGCCGTGCTGGATGAGGCCGACTGCGAGCTGCTGCTGGATGTGAACAATGTCTATGTCAACAGCATCAATCACGGATATGACGCCCAGGCGTTTCTGGCTCAGCTACCCGGTGAGCGCATCGCCTACCTGCACATCGCTGGCCATTTTGTCGAAGTGGAGGATTTACTCATCGATACCCATGGAGCCCCGGTGGTCGACCCAGTATGGCAGCTGCTCGAAGCAACCTACGCCCGCTTTGGCGTGCTCCCGACCCTGCTGGAGCGCGACTTCAATCTGCCACCACTGCCAGAACTCCTCGGCGAGGTCGACACCGTCGCCGCATACCAGAAAATCTGGAGCCAACCCCATGCACAGCGCGCACACCTTGCCTGAGCTGCCCCGCTTCATGCAGCGGCAGCTTGAATTCACCGCCCACCTGCGCGACCCGGAGCACGTTCCGGCACCAACGGATGTGGCAGCGGAGCGAATGACCGTTTACCGGGAACTCATCTACAACAACGTCGAGGATTTTCTGGCCAATGCCTTTCCCGTGCTGCGCCGCATTAGCAGCGAGCGCTACTGGCACGGCCTGGTACGCGACTTTTTCGTCCGCCATCGCGCCACCACGCCGTTCTTTCCGCAGCTGCCGCGCGAATTCCTGTGCTATCTGGAGCAGGCACGCAGCGCGAGTCAGGACGAGTTTCCCTTCCTGCACGAACTGGCCCATTACGAGTGGGCGGAGCTGGCGCTGAGTATCAGTGATGAGCAGATCGATGACAGCGGCCTCGACCCCCATGGCGATCTGCTGCAAGGCGTACCAGTCCTCTCGCCTCTCACCTGGCACTGCCGCTACCGATTCCCGGTACACCACATCGGCCCGGACTATCTGCCTGAACAGGCGCCAGACACCCCGACCCAGCTCGTGGTCTACCGCGATCGCAACGACGAGATCGGCTTTCTCGAACTCAACCCGGTCGCCTCGCAACTGCTGCAGCGCTTGCAGGAGCAAAGTGATGCGAGCGGTAAGCAGTTGCTGCAGCAGCTGGCCGAGGAGATCCGCCATCCCAACCCCGCCACTGTGATCGCCGCAGGCCTGCAGGTTCTTGAGGATCTCAGACAACGCGATGTCATTCGCGGTGCACGGCGTTTAATCGAAAAACAGGTATTCACCACAGAGACACGGAGGTGTTACTGATGAACCGGCTTCAAAGACGACATAGCCAGCTGGAGAAGAGCCTCCGGCTCGATTTCCTCGGCCCCCTGGCGCTGCGTCTCTATCTGGTGCCGATCTTATGGATGGCCGGCAGCAACAAACTGATGCACATGGAAAGCACCATCGAGTGGTTCGGTAATCCCGATTGGGG
>JBFFNE010000094.1:0-10570 GCA_041563315.1 Thiohalomonadaceae bacterium | reverse complement strand
GCCCAGGTCGGTTTCGGACCGATGAGGCGCACGCCGGTGCGAGAGGAGTTGTAATGCACCTCCCAGTCGATACGGAAGAAGGTTTCGATGTCGCTATCGGTAAAGAAGTCCGGCGCACCGTGCGGCCCGTACATCACATGGATGTCCCAGTGCTTGTGGTATTCCGGGATCAGTTGTTCCGGCAGCGCTGCGCAACCGGTGTCCAGCGAGTATTCACCATTCAGGCGCAGCACGTCACCCACCTGCAAAGCGCGCCCCGCATGCCCGCCGAACTGGCCCAGAGTGAAGGTGGACTTGCTGCCCAAGTAGCCAGGCACATCGAGGCCGCCCTTCACCGCCAGATAGGTGCGCGAACCGGGGCCATTGATACCGCGAATCTTGAGCACGCTGCCGGCCTTTACCGGGATCGGCCGCCAATAATGCAGCGCCCCGCCGTCGAGCTCGGCTTTCATGTGGGCACCTGCCAGGGCGATCACGCTGTCGACATGGAATTTCAGGGTCGGCCCGGTGATGGTCAGCTCCAGCGCCGCCGTGCCCTCCTCGTTGCCGACGATACGGTTGGCCAAACGAAAGGCGAGGTGATCCATCGGCCCGGAGGGCGGCACACCGATATCCCAGTAACCGGTGCGGCCCGGATAGTCCTGCACCATCGACTGGGTGCCGGGCGAGAGCACCTCGACGGTGGTCGCTTTGTACGCGAGCTTGTCGAGGTAGCGGGTGTAGTGCTCACCTTTGATGAAAACCGGATCCGCCAGGATCTGGCTAAGATATGCCAGGTTGGTTTCGATGCCGGAGAGGGCGGTGTTCTCCAGCGCCACCAATAATCTTTCACGAGCCGCCTCACGCGCCTCGCCCTTGACGATCACCTTGGCGATCATCGGATCGTAATAGGGCGGCACCCGGCTACCCGGCTCCACCCAGGTGTCGACCCGCACCGACTCATCAAATCTCACTTCGCTCAGCAGGCCGCTGCTCGGCTGGAAATTCTTGCCCGGGTCCTCCGCATAGAGACGCACCTGAATTGAACAGCCGGAGGGTGCATGCGTGTAGCGGTGAACAAAATCGTTTTCCCCAGCGGCGAGGCGCACCATCCACTCGACCAGATCCACCCCAGTCACCTCTTCGGTGACGCCGTGCTCCACCTGCAGGCGGGTGTTTACCTCAAGGAAGTAGAACTCACGGCTTTTGGTATCGTAGACAAACTCCACGGTACCGGCGGATCGGTAGTCCACCGCCTCACCGAGACGCACGGCGGCAGCCATCAACTGCTCTCGCTGCACATCGCTCAGGCCCGGTGCCGGAGTCTCCTCGATCACCTTTTGGTTGCGACGCTGCACCGAACAGTCGCGCTCGCCGAGGGCCACCACCTTGCCCTCACCGTCGCCGAAGATCTGCACCTCGATGTGACGCGCTAACTCGACATATTTTTCGAGAAAAATTCCGCCCTGGGAGAAATTGTTGCGCGACAAGCGCTCGACTGAATGGAAGGCCTCGACCAGCTCTTTCTCGTTCCAGCAGAGCTGCATACCGATGCCACCGCCCCCGGCGGTGCTCTTCAGCATCACCGGGTAGCCGATGCGGCTCGCCTCTTTTTCGGCATGTGCCACATCATCGAGCAGGCCGGTGCCAGGCAGCAGCGGCACCTTATTCTCCTGCGCCAGGTGCCTCGCCGTGTGCTTGAGGCCGAAGTCGAGCATCTGTTGCGGCGTCGGCCCGATAAAGGCGATACCCTCCACTTCGCAAGCCTGGGCAAAGGTGGCGTTTTCGCTCAGGAACCCGTAACCGGGATGGATCGCCTCAACGCCCAGTTCCTTTGCCAGTTTGAGGATCTTTTTATGATCGAGATAACTCTCCGCGGCCGGCGGCGGCCCGATGCAAATCGCCTCGTCCGCCTGCAGCACATGCGCCGAATGTTTGTCGGCCTCCGAATAGACGGCCACCGACTTCACCCCCATTTTTTTCAGTGTGCGGATGATGCGACAAGCGATGGCGCCGCGGTTGGCAATTAAAACCTTGTTAAACATATTTTCGTTCCCGGTGTAATAACCGCTTAAATCAATAAGCCCCAAGTACCTGAAGCTTTGCTGGGTGCCCCCTGTCATTGCGCTGTCATTGCGAGGAACCGATGTGACGATGCAATCCCTGTCGATGCTCAGATTGCTTCACTACACTCGCAATGGCATCCCCTATCTTCGTGCACTCAGCGAATTTCTTTACTCATCCCACACAATCAACTCGACCGGCGTCGGGTTGTAGGCGTTACAGGGATTATTCAGCTGTGGGCAGTTGGAGATGAGGACGATGGTGTCCATCTCAGCCTTCAGCTCCACGTACTTGCCCGCTTCGGAGATACCGTCTTCAAACGTCAGACGACCCTCCGGGGTCACCGGCACATTCATAAAGAAATTGACGTTGCTCACCAGGTCGCGCTTGTCCAGCTCGTCCGCTTCCCAGTTGGTCAACGCCAACAAATAGTTATCTCTACAGTTGTGCATCGGCTTTTTGTCCAGCGCGTAACGCACGGTATTGCTCTCGGCCGCACAGGCGCCACCCAGGGTATCGTGGCGACCGCAGGTGTCGGCAACAATCGTCATCAGCACATTGTCCTCGTCGGTGAGAAGTTTCGATCCGGTGGTCAGGTAGATATTGCCCTGCGCCCGAATGGTGTCGTTGGCGCTATAGCGTTCCGTCGGATCTTCGGCGCTGTAAAAAATGGTGTCGACCGCCTGGTTACCCTTAAGGTCGAGCATGCGCAACACCTGCCCCTTTTTGATGGTCCGCATCCACGGTTCGCCGGCGGGCAGCACGGAACGCCATGAGGCTTTGGCCGGATCGCGCGGGCTCTCTACCAGTTTCTGGCTACTCATTGCATCTCCTCCTAGCGAAACCACAGTTCGGTGTTGTAAAAACCGCGTACATTCTCCGGACGGAAGTTGCGGCAGAAATCCTCTTCCAGCACCTCGCCGGAGTGGAATGCGGCAAGCTGCACCGGCTTGGGGTTGTACTGGCCGGCCGGGGCCATCGGGTGCGGTGCCGTGGAGAGCACCACCAACGTATTCATCTCCGCGCGCAGCTCGATGTAGTCACCCGCCTTCGAATTTCTCTCAACAAAGTGCAAGTCACCCTCATCGTTCACTGTCACCTTGCTGAACAAGTTAAGATTGGAAACCAGATCGCGACTGCTCAGCCCCCACTTGCCCATCTCGATCAGCAGGCTGTCGCGGCCGTTTTTAAAATAGGCATTGCGCAATTCCTCGAACCGCCCTTCACCATACTTTTCGTGAATCAATCGTGCATTGGACAGACCGCAAATGGTGTCGTGCCACCCACAGGTGTCCTCGGTGACCGACATCAGTACCCGGCCCATATCGGAGTAGCAGACAAAGCCCTTGGTGAGGAACGCGGTATGCTGAGCCTTGAGGGTATCGGCCATGTTGTAACGCTCGGTCTTCTCCTCCTGGTTGAACAACAGGGCAGAGACATTAGCGCCGCCATTGATGTCGGTAATTCGCAGGGTATTGCCGCGACGGATCACCCCCGACCAGTGGGTACCGCCGGGGATGAACTCCTCCCATAGCAGTTTGGCCGGGTCGATTGCCTTGGCCTGGGTTGTTTCTGTCATCGTTCAGTACTCCGTGTTTCGTTCAAGCCATCGCCCGAATTAATACGATTAAACGTTTCAGTATTACCGGCAGACATGGCAAGTTACATGCCAGCCGCGTATGAACGTGAATCAACGGTCTTACGCGAGTTGGGATGAGATCAGTGCACCAGTGCAGGGGGGGATCCGTTTTCTCCTGCACAGAATTGGTGCCTGCCTAATCATCCAGACGCCGCTTGCCGTTGGGCAGGTGCAACTGCGGCATCAGCGTGGTGCTGAGCTGCAACTGACCGGAGATCACTCCCCGGTTGGTGGTCATCTTGTCCGCCAGCAACTGCAGTTCGGCGGCAGGCCCTTGTACCAGGATCACCTCCAGAGTCTGTGAATGCATCAGGTGCACATGCAAAGAACTAATCACTGCGCTGATGTGTTCATGCTGCAGGTCAGCCAGGTTCTTTTGCAGATGCGGGGTTGAGTGGTCATAGAGCAGGGTAATGGTTCCTGCCATTACCTCGTCACCCAGTTCCCTTTTGTGCGCCGTCACCTGGTGACTGACCATCTCGGCGATGGCCTGGGATCGTGACTCGAAACCACGTGTACTCACCATCTCATCGAGCTGCTGCAGCAAAGACTCCTGCAGAGAAACACTGATGCGACTGACGTTACCGTTACCCATGGGAATATCCTTTTTCAAAATCTAAAAACCTTTTAACGCAAAGGGCGCAGAGAACGCAAAGAGCTTAGATTGCGTCATTCCCGCGTAGGTGGGAATCCAGAACTATCAAAATGGATTCCGGCCTTCGCCGGAATGACGATTCTGCTAATTCACTCATTAAGCTGCTATCACCTCTGTGACCTTTGTGTCTCTGCATTCTTTGCGTTTAAAGCCTTTATCAAAACAAATGACTATACCGCTCGATCTCCCAGGCCGAGATGGTCTGGTGATAAGCAGTCCACTCCTGGCGCTTGTATTTGATGAACTCATCACGCAGCTCCTGCCCCAATGCTTCGATAACGAACGGGTCCGCCTCGAAGGCATCAATCGCTTCCTGCAGGTCGCGCGGTAGGAATTCGATGCCGCGTGCGGAGCGTTCTTCATCACTCAGTTCATACAGGTTGTCTTCCTGCGCCTGCCCCGGGTCGATCTTGTTGCGAATACCGTCGAGCCCGGCGGCTAGCGCCAGAGCGGCGGCAAGATAGGGATTGACCGCACCGTCGGCGTTGCGCGATTCGAAGCGGCCGCCCCCCATCGGTACGCGTACCGAATTGGTGCGGTTGTTGGAGCCGAAGGAGTTGAACACCGGTGCCCAGGTGAAGTACGGCATATCGCCCTGGCGTACGAGACGCTTGTAGCTGTTGACCGTTGGCGCAAAGACCGCGCACAGTGCCTTGCCATGCTTGATGATGCCGCCGATGAAGTAGTAACCCAGCTCGGTCAGGCCCAGGCCGCGCGGGTCGTCTTTGGGGTCGCAGGCAAATAGGTTCTTGCCCGTTTCCAAATCGTACAGTGACATATTGAAGTGCGCGCCGTTACCGGTCTTGTCGGCAAACGGCTTGGGCATAAAGGTCGCGATCAACCCCTCCTGCTTGGCGTACTCCTTGGCCATGAGACGCAGGAAGGTGTAGCGATCGCAGGTGGTCACCGCATCGGCATACTGGAAGTCGAACTCGAATTGGCCGTTGGCATCCTCGTGGTCGAAGGAGTAAAGGTCCCAGCCCAGCTCGTTGATGCTGGTGGCCATTTTGTCGAGCCAGCTGAACTGATCGAGAAAACCGCGCGCGTCGTAACAAGGCTTGGTCAGCTTATCGTCGGGGTTCGGCACCTCGAGTGAACCGTCCTCGTTCTGCTTCAGCACGAACAGCTCCGCCTCGATACCGAGGTTCATGCCGAAGCCCATCTCGGCGGCCTTTTCCAGTTGCTTTTTCAGCGCGACACGGGTGTTGAGTTCATAGGGCTTGCCGTAGAGGGTGTTGTCCGCCGGCATCCAGGCCACCTCCGGCTGCCATGGCAGCTGGATGATGTGATCCAGATCCGGCACCGAGGCGATCTCGTCATCGTTCGGTTTTTGTCCCAGACCGTCGAGTGCATAACCGGTGTAAAGCTCAGAGCCATGAGCCATATGCTCAAGATGGGCAATCGGTACCACCTTGCCCTTGGGTACGCCGTGGATATCGACATAGGTTCCCATGCAGTACTTGACTCCCTTCGCCATCAATTCCTGTTGGATCTGTTTAATCTCGTCGGCGCTTTTCATTGCAATCTATTCCTGTGTTACTCGGACCTTTTCGAAGTAGGAGTGGGCAAGAGGCGGCTGCTCCTGCATTCCCCTGGTTATCAGGGCGCTAAGGTCTTCCACCATCCAGCCGTAGAGTTGTTCGCCCTCGGCTTTTGTGGCAAGGCTCGGAAAACCGGTCACGCCGTTAGTGCTGGTGCGGTTCACCGGATGGGCAAAGACACTGTCTGCCGTGCGGTCCGGATCGTCTGCCACCGAAATTTTTTCCTCGCGCACCATCTGCGGTGCGATGGCCTGCATCAGTGCAGTCTCAGCCGCATTGGCGTGCCAGTCTTCGGCATCGGAACAATGTTTTTCCTTCACCCTGTCGCTGATCGCGGCGCTGTGGATCAGCGCAATCATCATATCGTCGTGCTCGGCGCGCAGCATCTCCAGTGCGCAGCGCAGCGGTGCCGCATTGGTCACGTGACCGTTGACCATAAACAGGCGGCGAATGCCGGAGGCATAGAGCCAGTCGCCGAGATCCTTGACCACATCGATCAGGGTCTTCGGCTGCAATGCCAGTGTTCCCGGCCAGCGCTTCGAATGGCCGATGGAACAGCCGTAAGGCAGTGCAGGCAGCAGCGGCACCCCGGTCGTTTTCGCCACATCGCGACAGAGCCGGCTGGCGATCTCGCTGTCCATGCCACAGCCCAGGTGCGGGCCGTGCTGCTCGGTCGCGCCCACAGGCAGGATCGCACCGTCGACACCGCTGGCCACTAGTGCACCGATCTCTTCCCAAGTAAGCTGATGCCAGTCGTGCAGTGCCATCAGTAGACCTCACTCACTTCATCGTCCACCGCTACCATGCGCACCATGTTGAGGTGGTCTTCACTGAGTCCGACATCCTCTTCCTGCGGCGGATGGATCAGCTCCTCCAGCCTCGCCTTGGTGGCGAGAAATTCAGGGCTGAGGAACTGTTCGGGATTGCGCGGGTGCGGTACCGGCACCTCGATCAACTCCTGCACCTCCCCCGGATGCGCCTTGAGCACCAGGATGCGGTCGGCCAGGTAGATCGCCTCCTCCAGATCGTGGGTGATAAATAGCACGGTAATATCGATGTTCTTCCAGATATCGAGCAGGTACGCCTGCATCTTGGCGCGGGTCTGTGCATCGAGTGCGCCGAAGGGTTCGTCCATCAACAGAATACGAGGCTGGTTAGCCAGCGCACGGGCGATCGCCACCCGCTGTTTCATACCGCCGGAGAGCTGGTGCGGATAACAGTTTTCGAACTTGGAAAGGCCGACCAGATTAATCCAGCTGCGTGCCTCCTCCTCGGCGGCACTGCGGCTGCGACCGGCGCGCTCAAGGCCGAACATCACGTTTTTCTTCACCGTCAGCCAGGGAAACAGGGTGTAACCCTGAAACACCATCCCGCGATCCGGGCCGGGGCCGTTCACTGCCTTACCGTCAAGCAACACCTCACCGGAGCTGTGCGACTCGAGCCCGGCAAGGGTGCGGATCAGGGTCGACTTGCCGCAGCCGGAGGGACCGATCACGGTGACGAACTCACGACGATGGGTCTTAAAGTTGATGTTCTTCAACGCGGTGACGCTACCCTGTGGGGTATCAAAGTCCTTGCACAAGTCCTTAACCTCAAGAATCACCGGGCGCTGTTTGAGCTTGTCGAAACGCGCTGCCACTTCCGGCGACTGTTGCAAATAACTGGGCAGTTCAAGATGAGTCATGATCGATTTCCTCGTTGTTAAGCGCTGGCGGCTCGCTGCCACGGGAAGAGACGTTTACCCAACCATGCGAGGATGAGATCCGTCGTCAGACCAATGATGCCGATCATCATGATCGCGGCGTAAACGTTGTCGAAATTCTTGTAGCGCGCCTGCTGGGTAATGAACCAGGTAATACCGGAACTGCTACCGATCATCTCGGCGACAATGAGATACGTCCACGCCCAGCCAAGCAGGATACGCATGTCCTTGAATAGGTCAGTAATAATGCCCGGGACGACGACGCGGAACAGCAACGACAGGCGTTTTGCACCGAGCGTCATCGCCGCCTCCAGCAGTGCCGGGTCTATTTTTCGTGTGGTGTTCGAAACCACCAACACCTGCTGAAAAAAGGTTCCGATAAAGATGATGGCAATCTTCGGTGCTTCATGGATACCAAGGATCGCGACCGCCAACGCGCCGAAAGCAGGCGCCGGCAGGTAACGGAAAAATTCGATAAACGGCTCACTGACACGGGAGACCGCACTGTAGGTACCTGCGAGGATACCCAATGGAACACCGAACAGGGAGGAGATAATAAAACCCCAGAAGATGACCGAGATACTGTTGGCCAGACTTTCATGTAGCCACTTCTCATTGCGTCGCACGGGCTCGGTGGTAAACGCGGTGTAAAAGGCCTTGGCCACTTCATGCGGCGCCGGCAAATAAATGGGGTTAGCGGGGTCACCCTTTGGTTCCTGCTCTCCGGCTTCCCTCACCTTTTCGAGTTCACGCTCGTAGACCGCATTGTCCACCAGCATGCCTTCCTGGAAGAATGAGACCGCTCCAGGTTCGGTAACCAGGGTTTTCGGATGCCAGATAAACGGTACATAACTGACCAGGCACCACACCAGCAAGGGGATGACAAAACTCAGTACGCCCAGTATCAATCGCCTCCTTGGCGCCAGTTCCTTGCCTGCGGCGAACCATTGATCAGACATGAAGGGACTCTCCGTTAATTCTCGGCTGAGATTTCATTCAGGGGGAGATGCACCGGCAACGTCGTTGCCGGTACGCCAGGGTTACATTTCGTTGGTGATTGAGGCGTCGATGTAGGAATCGACGTCCTGCGGCTTTTTGTACACGTCGTTGGCGACGTTGAAGTCGTCAGCGATTTTGGTGGAACCATACAGGGAGGCAAAACCGTCACCCTTGGCGAAGAATTTCTTCGCTTCTTCCCTGGTCAGGATCTTGGTACCACTCAGAAAGGACTCGTACTCTTTGGGGGAAAGACCAACTCGTGAAGCCATGATCTTGATCGCATCGGCATGGGTCTTTGGATCGTTCAGGTAATCCACCACGCGATACCAGACCTTGGTGACCTTCTTCCACTCGTCACGCTTAGCGGCCAGACTGGCGGGTGAGACGGCCAGCAGGTCATAGATCAGACCGGGCTCATCCTTACTGGTGTAGATCGGCTTGGAACCGGGAACCAGATTCAAGGCCATGCCCGAGCTCGGTTGCCAGGCAACGATAGCATCCACATCACCGGAAGCAAGCACCTGCGGGGTTTCGTTGGTGGGCACGTTGACCAGCTCCACATCGGCCTCACTCATGCCGTTGTCTTTCAGTGCGTTGAGCAGCAGCAGGTGGGAGACGAACCCGATCTCGACACCAATCTTCTTACCCTTAAGATCCTTCACGGAGTTGATGCCGTGCTTGCCGATCACCATGTCATTACCATTGCTGTAATCGTTCATGATGATCATCACCGACTTGGCACCGGTAGCACCAGTCACCAGGGCATCACCGTTGGTCATGCCAACGCCATCGAGTTTCCCTGCAGCGAAAGCATCCATGGAGGCAACGTAATCAAACCATTCGAATTTTACGTCGACGCCCTCCTCCTTGAACCACTCCTTTTCGACGGCTACCTCCCAGGCAACCCAGCCGGGCCAGTCGCTGTAACCGATCCTCAGCGGAGCGGCGAAGGACTGCGCGGACATACTCAACATGGCTGCAGCGGCAGCCCCGGCAAATATCTTCTTAATACTACACTTCATGACGGACCCTCTCGTATTACGGTTTGCGTTGTGGGTATTACTCCTAAAGCAACGCATGTGCCAAGTCCGGAATTCGTTAAAAAATGTTAACATTTCCGACACTTAGCCGTATTGCTACAGATTGAATGGGTATTACTGGCGCACGTTTTGTGTGCACTGTGATAGAGAGGATGTGCAGAATTGGGGCGTGAATAGCGTGTATTGATATTCGATGCTTCCCATTGGGTTTATAGAAGGAGAAGTGTTCACCCAGGCGATGCAGACCATACCCACGGTGGTGTTTGCTTCCCGGGGTTTTTTCCGTTGCGCAGTGCGCTGCGAGCAAGCTGTTTAAAATGAGCGCAGCGAGTGCACAGCTTGAGCGCCGCAGAGGCTTGTCCACCTTGACCGCGCTTTTTAGGCGTGACCATTTCCCACCAACAGAGCTAAAAACTCAGTTAACTCTGGCATTGTTTTAAACCTTCCGCCTGTTGGAGCTACCACTCCCCACGGTGCCTTTGAATCCATATATAAATTTGCCACTATTTTAAATTGGCCATCTTCCAATGTACCAACAGGAATCCAGTAGTAGTTGAGGCCTCGTAAAGGATTTGGAACAGGAGACCCGCAATTTGTACAAAAATCAGAACGAAAGCCTGACTCTTTAACCCAAGACTTTATATTCTCTTTTCCTTTTATCCATTCTAGATTCTCGATAGGTACTACAGTTCCGGTATTTGAGGCTGAACCACCTTGCTTTCGGCAGAGCGAACAATGGCACTGATAAATATTTTTAACACCAGTTACATCAAACTCTACAATTCCACACAAACAACTACCTTTCATAACTTCCGGATTCAACTCATAAGTGCATAACTTGAAACCCTGGAAGTAGCGGCCAGCTGCAAGTAGGCTAACCGCTTCTTCTCCGGCAAGAGATGCAACGATGAGCAATTACAAGCAGCTGACCTATGAGCAAAGATGCCAGAT
>JBFFNE010000093.1:0-11233 GCA_041563315.1 Thiohalomonadaceae bacterium | reverse complement strand
GCGGCGGTGCGTTCACAGGATCGTGGTAACGGCATTCATCTTTTCAATACCACCGGGACCCTGGTTGAGGACAACGAGATCCGGGAAACCCGCGATGGCATCTATATAGACACCAGCAACCATAATGTCCTGCGACGTAACCATATGCACCACCTGCGTTACGGGATCCACTACATGTACTCCTATTACAACGAGGTGGTCGATAACCGCACCGACCATACGCGAACCGGTTATGCCCTGATGCAATCGAAGTATCTCACGGTTACTGGGAACCGCTCGCAGAATGACCGGAATTACGGTGTGTTGATGAACTATATCGTCTACAGCACATTCGCCAACAACCGCATTGTCGGGATCAGGCCGGGTACCAGTTATCTCGGTGACAGCGAGGCGATACCTGGCGCCGAGGGGAAGGCTATCTTTATCTACAATTCCCAGTTTAATGAGTTCCACGGAAACCGTTTTGCCGATAGTGATATCGGTATCCATCTCACGGCCGGATCCGAAGACAATAAAATGTACGGCAATGATTTTATCCGCAACAGGACCCAGGTCAAATATGTGGCCACGCGTGCACAGGAGTGGTCGTACAAAGGAAGGGGGAACTATTGGAGTGACTATCTCGGCTATGACATGAATGGTGACGGCATCGGTGAATTGCCGTATGAACCGAACGATGGCATCGACAGAGTGCTGTGGAAATACCCCATGGCAAAAATCCTCATGCACAGCCCTGCCATCGAAACCCTGCACTGGGTGCAGCGGCAATTTCCTGTACTGCGTCCACCTGGTGTGATGGACAGTTTCCCCCTGATCCGTCCCTTGCCTGAGGTAAAGGATGGGTCATGAATTGCGTCATCGACATTGTGGCTGTGTGCAAGGATTATGGCCGCGTTCATGCGCTCCATGATTTGACGATGCAAGTGTCGCAAGGAGAGGTGTTGGGGTTGCTTGGCCACAATGGCGCCGGTAAGACGACAGCCATAAAACTTATCCTCGGCATCATTGAACCGACCTTAGGCAAAGTCGAAGTTCTCGGCCACTCGCCTACCGGAAAATCGGCACGAACATTACGAATGCAATGGGGTTACCTCCCTGAGAGTGTGAGCTTCTACGAGCAGCTGAGCGGGCGTGAAGTGCTGGATTACTTTGCGCAACTCAAGCGTGCCAGTGCTCGTGAGCGTGACGGTTTACTTGAACGTGTCGGCTTGAGTGAAGCGGCGGATCGCCGTGTAAAAACCTACTCCAAGGGCATGCGTCAGCGGCTCGGGCTGGCTCAGGCCTTGCTCGGCCGACCGCGCCTGTTGCTGCTGGATGAGCCGACGGTCGGGCTTGATCCGATCGCCGTACGGGATTTTTTCTCGATGTTGAATGACTTGCGAAAGCAGGGAACCACCGTGATTCTATCGTCCCATGTCCTGCCCGGTATCGAGCAGCACATCGACAAGGTTGCCATGCTCAGAGAGGGTTCATTGCAGGCATGCGGCACGCTCGATGAACTCCGTCGCCAGGCCGGTCTGCCGATGAAGATCTGCGCAAGCGGTAGCTGGCCGCCGGGATTCTGGCAAAGGCGACTTGATGAGAATGGGATCGCTCACTACAAGATCAACGGCACTCATCTTGAAATCGATACTCCGCTTGATGCGAAACTCGATGTGATGCGTTTGCTGTTGTCCCAGGAGAGTGTGCATAACCTGGACGTACAGTCACCATCCCTGGAATCCCTGTATGTATATTTCAATTCTGTCCAAAGGCAGGAGAGCGGTCATGCATGAAGTGCTGACCGTTGCCCGCAAGGAGTTTAGCGACGGGCTGCGCAATCGCTGGGTTCTGGCGATCAGTTTGATGTTCGCCCTGTTTGCGCTCGGACTGGCCTACTTCGGTGCGGCGGTATCGGGACAGGTCGGCTTTACATCGCTTGATACTACGATTGTCAGTCTTGCCAGTCTGGCGATATTCGTGATCCCCCTGATCGCCTTGCTGCTGTCCTATGATGGTGTCGTCGGTGAAGAGGAGCAGGGCACCTTGTTATTATTGCTCAGCTATCCACTGAGCCGCGTCCAATTACTTGCCGGTAAATTCCTTGGCCATGCCATGGTACTGGCCGTCTCATCCATTCTCGGCTTTGGTCTTGCCGCCCTGGCCATTGCCTTTCTGACTGGGAATATTGCATCGGCGGGGCTATGGAAGGCATTCGGGTCCTTTATTTTGTCCGCCGTCATGCTGGGCTGGGTGTTTGTTGCGCTGGCCTATCTGCTCAGCGTGAGCGTCAACGAGAAGTCACGAGCTGCGGGGATGGCCCTCATCGTCTGGTTTGTGTTTGTGCTGGTTTTTGACCTTGCTCTGCTTGGGATGCTGGTTGCCACGCAGGGTGGTCTGCATGCGGAGCTATTTCCGTATTTGTTGCTGCTCAATCCCACGGATGTGTTTCGCCTTGCCAACCTGACAGGGATGGCAGCGACTCAGGCCTATTCCGGGCTCATTTCTGTGTCGTCCGCCCAGCTCTTTCCCCCCACCCTGCTGTTTGGCGTTCTGTTGCTCTGGGTAATCATCCCTTTGGGGCTGGCTTCTTTTATCTTTAAACACAAGGAGTCATAGCGAGGTGACTTTTCGGCAAAGCATCACATGCGGGAAAGGGCAATGAGCCGTCACTGGCGAGGGCAGCCTCTACTTGCCTCTGAGCGAATACTGGCAGCCGTTGCGTTGCCGCTGATGATTGCAATTATTCTACTTGGCGGGTGTGATAAATCGGAACAGACCGCGCCCCCCTTACCACCCGTGTCTATCGAACAGGGCGACGAGTGTCACGTCTGCGGCATGATCATCAGCAACTTTCCCGGGCCGAAAGGTGAGGCATACCAGCATGGCGCCAAGGTCCCGTTAAAGTTTTGCTCCACTCGGGATCTGTTCACTTATCTGTTGCAGCCGGAGAACCTCGTAAGTGTGACACAAATCTATGTGCACGATATGGGGGAGACAAGCTGGGAGCACCCCACCGATGATGCCTTTGTCGAGGCACATTCATCGTGGTTTGTCGCTGACCATTCACGCAAGGGTGCCATGGGACCGATGCTTGCCTCCTTCAGTAAGTTGGACGATGCCTGGGCATTTGCCGATGAGTATGGTGGCAGGCTACTGCGATTTGATGAGATTACCCTGGACGTCCTGGCAAACCTGAAGCGCGGAAGCTCCTTAAATAAACCTGATTAAGACGCAACAGGAAGGATGCGCCGGATCATCTCGCCTGCCGCCTGATGACATCAGGATTGGACGCAAGAGCAATACTAACGGGCATCACTGGATGAGGATGAAGGCATATGGCTGAAAAATTATTGATCATCATGATGAACACTGATCCGGAAAATCCAGTTGAGGTTGCCGTGCCATTATTCCAGGCGACGGTGGCCGCTTCGATGGAGTATGAGGTGGAGATCATTCTGACAGGGCGTTGCGGAGAGCTGGCCAGACAGGGCGTGGCCGTGAAGAATCACTTGCAGGAAGGGAGCTCTCGCTCGGTCTACGATCTGATTAAAGAAGCCCATGAAGCCGGAGTTAACATCAAGGCCTGTACACCCGCCCTCGAGGTTGGGAGTGGTGAGTTGATTCCGGAAATCGGCGAGACCGTCGGCAGTGCATACCTGATCTGTGAGGCAATGGAGGGCGAGACAGTGACGTTTACTTATTGAGTCTTTGAGTTGGTTTAGCCCAGCTCGACTTCCGTCCCTGAGCGGATGCCGGACTGCTGGCACATAATTGTTCCGATCCATTTATGCGGTGGATGGATCTGTCATTGACCTGATTGCCGCGCACGGCGGAACCCCTCCCAGCAAACCCCACTAAACCCGCTATGTTTAGGAATGCACGAAACACATTTTCTCGAAGCGAATAGCCCCCAGCCATGAACACCGCCCTGCTGACAATTAATGCCGGCTCCTCCAGCCTCAAGTTTGCGCTGTTTTCAGTCGATGAGGAAACGGCAGGGCCACAACGGCGCTATCGGGGACTCATCGCCAACATTGGCGGACGCGGCGGTTTTTCAGTGCGGGATGCGCAGGGCGTGAAGCTGCTCGATTCCGGAGAAGTGGCGGCGGATCATGAGCAGGCCCTGGATATGACCCTGGGGTGGTGCCAGGAGGTGCTCTCCGGCGGTGCGCTGCTGGCGGCAGGGCATCGGGTGGTTCATGGCGGCGAGCGCTATTTTGCTCCGGTCCGTGTGAATGAGGGGGTGCTTGCCGATTTGCGCCGTTATGAGTCCCTGGCGCCGCTGCACCAACCCCACAACCTCAATGCCATGGCCGCACTGGTGAGGCGGCACGCGGAGTTGCCGCAGATTGCCTGTTTCGACACCGCCTTCCACCACACCCAGCCCCATCTGGCAACCAGCTTTGCCCTACCGCGTGACCTCGCACAGGCGGGGATCCGCCGCTATGGTTTTCATGGCCTCTCCTACGAATCCCTGTCCGGGAGTCTGCCGGACGTTCTCGGTGCCGCGGCGGAAGAGCGCGTGGTGGTGGCGCATCTGGGTAATGGCGCCAGCCTGTGTGCGATGAAGGGGCGAAAGAGCGTTGCGACCACCATGGGCTTCACGCCGCTGGATGGGTTGATGATGGGCACCCGCTGCGGCGCACTGGACCCCGGTGTTGTGCTCTATCTGCAACAGCACATGGGGATGAGTGCGACGCAGGTGGCAGAGTTGCTGAATGAGCGTAGCGGACTGCTCGGCGTTTCCGGCATCAGCCCGGACATGCACACACTGTTGCAGAGCGATGAGCCGGCGGCCGGTGAGGCGGTAGCACTGTTCGTTTATCGGGTGGCGCGGGAACTCGGTTCGATGGCGGCTGCACTCGGCGGCATCGATGCCCTGGTGTTCACTGCCGGGATCGGCGAGCGTGCCGCTGTGGTGCGTGCGGCGATCCTCGAGCAGGCCGCGTGGCTTGGTTTTTCCACTGACAGTGAAGCCAACCAACGCCACGGACCCTGCCTGACAACCGCACAGAGTAGCGCCTCGGCCTGGGTGATCGCTACCGACGAGGAGCAGGTGATTGCCAACCACACATGGCGCCTGGCGTTTTGAATTGACGACCGTGTAAAGAGGGAGAACCTTATGAGTCCCGATACCGATGTTCTGATCGAAGGGCTGTTGGCCAAGGAGGAGCTGCATCACATGGACGCCTACTGGCGCGCCGCCAACTACCTGTCGGTGGGCCAGATCTACCTGCTCGATAATCCGCTGCTGAAAAAGCCGCTGACACTTGAGCACGTCAAACCCCGCCTGCTGGGTCATTGGGGTACCACGCCGGGGCTCAATTTCATCTATGTCCACCTTAACCGCTTGATCAAAAAAAATGATCTAAACATGATCTACGTGGCCGGCCCGGGACATGGGGGCCCTGGACTGGTCGCCAACACTTGGCTGGAGGGCAGTTACAGCGAGTTCTACCCGAATGTGACGCCCGATGGCGAGGGGATGCACAAGCTGTTTCGCCAGTTCTCCTTTCCGGGTGGCGTGGGCAGCCATGTCACACCGGAGACGCCGGGTTCGATCCACGAGGGCGGTGAGCTGGGCTATTCCCTCTCCCATGCTTTTGGCGCTGCCTTCGATAATCCCGATCTCATCGTTGCCTGCGTGGTGGGCGACGGTGAGGCCGAGACCGGACCGCTGGCAACTGCCTGGCATTCGAACAAGTTTCTTAACCCGGCAAAAGATGGCGCCGTGTTACCGATCCTGCACCTGAACGGTTACAAGATCGCCAATCCTACGGTACTGGCTCGTATCAGCCATAAGGAGCTTGAGGCATTGTTGCTGGGTTATGGCTACCAGCCGTATTTTGTCGAAGGGGAAGACCCGCCGCAGATGCATCAAATGATGGCGGCAACCCTGGATCGGGTGGTGGCGGATATTCATGCTATTCAGCAAAAGGCGAGGGAGGAGGGAGTGCATAAGCGCCCTCGCTGGCCGATGATTGTGTTGCGCTCGCCCAAGGGGTGGACCGGGCCGAAATGGGTGGACGGGCAGAAGACAGAGGGCTATTGGCGCTCACACCAGGTACCCTTTTCAAAGCTGGCTGAGATGCCCGAGCACCTTAAATTGCTCGAGGTGTGGCTGCGCAGTTACAAGCCTGAGGAGCTGTTCGATGAGGAGGGTCGCCTAAAACCGGAGCTGGCGGCGCTGGCGCCGAGCGGAGAGCGGCGCATGGGCGCCAATCCGCATGCTAATGGCGGTACACTGCTGCGCGATCTGCACATGCCCGATTTTCGCCGCTTCGCGGTGGAGGTACCGCAGCCCGGTGCAACAACGGTTGAGGCCACCCGGGTGATGGGTGGTTTTTTGCGAGAAGTGATGCAGCGTAATCTCGCCGCTGCCAACTTCCGCGTGATGGGACCGGATGAGACGGCCTCTAACCGGCTAGGTGCACTGTTCGAGGTGACGGACCGCAGCTGGATGGCGGAGACCCTGCCTGAGGATGAGCACCTCTCCCCCGATGGCCGGGTAATGGAGATCCTCTCCGAGCACACCTGCCAGGGCTGGCTTGAGGGCTATCTGCTGACAGGCCGTCACGGCCTGTTCTCTTGCTACGAGGCCTTTATCCATATTGTCGACTCGATGTTCAACCAGCATGCCAAATGGCTCAAGGTGAGCAAGGAGATCCCCTGGCGACGCCCCGTCGCCTCGCTCAACTATCTCCTCACCTCACACGTCTGGCGCCAGGACCACAACGGCTTTTCCCACCAGGATCCTGGATTTATCGATCACGTGGTAAACAAGAAGGCAGACATCATTCGCGTCTACCTGCCGCCGGATGCCAACACCCTGCTCTATATCACCGACAAGTGTCTGCGCTCGCGCGATTTCGTCAACGTCATCGTCGCCGGTAAGCAGCCGCAGCCGCAATGGCTGGACATGGAGGCGGCGACCAAGCACTGCAGTGCGGGAATCGGGATCTGGGAGTGGGCCAGCAATGATCGTGGTAGCGAGCCGGATGTGGTGATGGCCTGTGCTGGTGATGTGCCGACCCTGGAAACTCTGGCAGCGGTGGCGATTCTGCGCGAGCATGCCCCACAACTGAAGGTCAGGGTGATCAATGTAGTCGACCTGATGACCCTGCAGCAGAAGGAGGAGCATCCCCATGGCCTCTCGGACCGCGACTTCGATTCCCTGTTCACCACCGACAAACCGCTGATCTTCGCTTACCACGGTTATCCCTGGCTGATCCATCGCCTCACCTACCGGCGCACCAATCATCGCAATCTGCACGTGCGCGGCTACAAGGAGGAGGGCACCACTACCACGCCCTTCGATATGGCCGTGCGCAATGACATCGACCGTTTCGACCTCGTTGCCGATGTTATCGACCGGGTGCCAAAGCTCGGTTATCAGGCGGCCTACCTGAAGCAGTTCGTGCGAGACAAGCTGATTGAGCACGAGGAGTATATCGTGCTCCATGGGGAGGACATGCCGGAGGTGCGGGAGTGGACGTGGCCAAATGAAATTGAACGTTGAAAAAATCTTTATCATTCCCACGTTCTGCGTGGGAAGCCGGTCGTGACGCTCTGCGTCACGAATGATCGTTCACAGGTCCTGTCGGGGGGGTAAACAAAAACGGGACGCTAAGCGTCCCGTTCGATGTTCCCATGCTGAGCCTGGGAACGATGGGGCATTGCCGGACTACTTGGAGAGAAACTTCTCCAGGTCATCTGAACCGCCGACGTGGTCGCCGTTGATGAACACCTGCGGCACCATCTCGTTGCCGGTGATCGCGCGCAGTGAGCGCAGGGTCATCCCTTTGCCGAGTACAACCTCTTCGTAGGGCATGCCCCGCTCCTCGAGCATCTTCTTCGCCTTTGCGCAGAACGGGCAGCCGGGGCGGGTGATGATGCTGACCGATGCCGGCGCTGTCGCCTCAGGGTTGATGTAGCGCAGCATGGTATCGGCATCGGAGACCTCGAAGGGATCGCCCTCGACCTCCGGTTCGATGAACTGCTTTTCCACCACGCCGTCCTTAACCAGCATCGAGTAGCGCCAGGAGCGCTTGCCGAAACCGAGATTGGACTTGTCCACCAGCATACCCATGCCCTCAGTGAATTCACCGTTGCCGTCGGGGATCAGGGTGACATTCTTGGCTTCCTGGTCCTTTTTCCAGGCATCCATGACGAAAGCATCGTTAACCGAGATGCAGATGATGTCATCGATACCGTTGGCCTTGAACACGTCAGCCAGCTCGTTGTAACGCGGCAGGTGAGTGGAGGAGCAGGTGGGGGTATAGGCTCCGGGTAGCGAGAAGACAACCACTGTCTTGCCCTTGAACAGCTCGTCCGATTTCACATCGCGCCACTCACCGTTCTCACGGGTCTTGAAAACAACGCTGGGTACTTTCTGTCCTTCTTTGCTCTGTAACATGGATCTACTCCTTCTGTTTTCGATTTGACTGGTGGGCGATGAGGATCGCCGCTGAACACGAAGCCAGTATGGTGGAACATCATAGATAGATGAAATCGTTTGTATCGATTATATTGATAGGTCAAGACGATTAATGCTGACGGATAAATATCATGGCGATAAACCTGCGTGATCTGGAATATTTAGTCGCGGTCGAAGAGGAACGCCACTTTCACCGCGCTGCCGAACGCTGTTTTGTCAGTCAACCAACGCTGAGTGGGCAATTAAAGAAACTGGAAGAGCGCCTGGGCATACAGCTTATCGAACGCAGCACCCGACAGGTGGTAATGACCGATGCGGGGAAGGCCGTGGTCAACCAGGCGCGGCAGGTACTGGCCGGTGCCAGGGAGATCGGCGAGATCGCCCGGAGCTTTCACGACCCGATGGCCGGCGAGTTGCAACTCGGTCTGATCCCGACTGTCGCGCCTTACCTGTTGCCGCTGATCATGTCACCGATCAAAAAGGCCTTTCCGAAACTGAAACTTTGGTTGCATGAGCAGCAGACCGCGACTCTACTGGAGCGGTTGCGCCACGCTGAGCTGGATTTCGTCGTTATCGCCTTGCCGGTGGCGGCGGCCGGTGACTTTGTTGAGATTGAGCTGTTTCGTGAACCGTTCTGGATGGCGCTGCCGAAAGACGATCCTCTGGCGAAGAGGAATGAGGCTTCGCTGACGGATCTTAACCAGCGCGAGGTGATGCTGCTGGAGGAGGGGCACTGTCTGCGAGAACATGCGCTTGATGTCTGTTTCAGTGCCGGGGCCACCGAGGTGGCTGCCTTTCATGCCACCAGTCTGGAGACCCTGCGTCATATGGTCGGTGAGGGAATGGGGATCACGTTAATCCCGGAACTGGCCGTGCCTAAGCGGCGGACCAGGCAGGATACGGTGCAATACCTGCCCTTTGGCGCGCCGTCACCAAGCCGCCGCATCGGCCTGTTGTACCGCAAGGAGAGCTATCGCGAGGAGACCTTCCGGGCCCTGGCCGAGACGATCCGCCAGAGCGTGGTCATTTAATGTCACAAAATCCACGGAAAAACAGAGAAACCATTCCGCGTTATCTCATGACGGAATTACTCCGTAGGATGCGGTGAGGGACGAAGCGCCTCGGTTGCCGCTATTAAATTGACATCCATTACTAAACCCATTGCATAACCGCCGTTCGCGGATAAGCTGAAGGTATCTCTTTGCATCTTCCGCGGAGGCGCTACGCGACCTGCCGATGAAAAGTCTGCGATTCCTCTCCCCCGATCTGCCACCCGAGCTGGCCGAGCTTGTCGACAAGCTTACCGATCTGGCGGTGGACCTGCGCTGGACCTGGAGTCATGAGGCCGATGCCCTGTGGGAGCGTATCGCCCCAAAGGGGTGGGAGCAGACCGAGAACCCCTATGAGGTGCTGCAGAACCTTACCAAGCCGCAGCTGACGGCACTCAAGAACGACCCCCAATTCCTCAAACACCTGCAAGTGCTGACCGAGGCGCGTGAGGCATACCACAGCAGTCCAAGCTGGTATGGCGAAACCTACGACGGACAACCCCTTTCCCGGGTGGCCTATTTCAGCATGGAGTTCGGCCTGGGTGAAGCCTTGCCGCTCTATGCCGGAGGACTTGGTGTACTGGCAGGCGATTTTCTCAAGGCCGCCAGTGATCTCGGTGTGCCGTTGGTAGGCATCGGCCTGCTCTACCAGGAGGGCTATTTCCGCCAAGTGGTCGATGCAGGCGGATGGCAGCAGGAGATCTACCCGTATAACGACTCGGCAAGTCTGCCGGTACGCCCGGTTCCGGGACCGGATGGTGCCTGGCTGACTGTACCGATCAACCTTCCGGGGCGGGTAGTGCGCCTGCGAGTATGGCTGGCGCAGGTAGGTCGTGTGCCTCTTTACCTGCTCGATAGCAATGACCCGCTCAACGCCCCCAGTGATCGCGGCATCACCGGCAAGCTCTATGGCGGGGGCAAAGAGCAGCGCCTGATCCAGGAATTTGCTCTGGGGATCGGCGGCTGGCGTCTGATCGAGGCGCTGGATCTGCCGGTGCAGGTGTGCCACCTCAACGAAGGCCATGCCGCCTTCCTCACCCTTGAGAGGGCGCTAAATTTCAAGCGGCTGAACGCTTGTGATTTTCAGACCGCGCTGTGGGCAACCCGGGCCGGGAATGTCTTCACCACCCACACGCCGGTGGCGGCGGGTTTCGATCGCTTCGATGTGTCGCTGCTGGAGAAGTACGGGCGCCACTATGCAGAACAACTGGGGGTGGAACGGGAGGCGTTAATCGGCCTTGGGCGCGAAGAGCCGACCGATACGGGCGAGCCCTTTAACATGGCCTGCCTCGCCCTGCGCAGCTGTGCCCGCTCGAACGGCGTAAGCCGCTTGCACGGCAAGGTCAGTCGCGGCATATTCAAGGGACTTTACCCGGGCTGGCCGCTGGTGGAAGTGCCCATCAGCCATGTCACTAATGGTGTGCACGTGCCCTCGTGGGACTCCCCCTGGGCCGATGAATTGTGGACCCAGGCCGCAGGCAAGGAACGCTGGCGGGGTGATGTAGAGCCGCTGAGTGAGGCGATAAAGAACCTGAATGACGAAATGTTCTGGAGCTTCACGGGTGAGGAACGGCGCGATCTGGTTGAATACGCCAGGGAGCGCCTGGTCCGCCAACTGGCGCAGCGCGGTGAGGCCCCTCAGGTCGTGGAGCAGTATCGCAACGTGCTGGATCCCAACGCACTGACCCTTGGCTTTGCCCGGCGTTTCACTGAATACAAACGGCCAAATCTCCTGCTCTCCGACCCGACACGGTTGGTGCGCTTG
>JBFFNE010000092.1:0-11297 GCA_041563315.1 Thiohalomonadaceae bacterium | reverse complement strand
GAAGCGGTAGTAGGCAGATTCGGCCAGCACGGTGGTCGGGGTGAGTGAGCCATAGAATAATGAGGGCTCGTGGCGGGCGCCGTAGCGCGAGCCGTACTTCAGCGGCGGGTAGCGGAAGGGGGAGTAGAGCAGGTAGTGCAGGCTTTCGCTGCCTGGCGGACACGGGGGTTTGGCGGCTTCGAGCATCTCTTCGAGCAGGCTCTGGGCTTCGAGGCTGTCGACCAGTTGCATGGTGGCGACCTGTTCCTGGCTTTCGACCAGGCGGTAGAGTTCGCCGCCGATGCGGCGGGCGGCGTTTTCCAGGGCGCAAGTTTGCCAGAGGTTGGTCATGGGTTTTGGTTAGTTTTTCGTTTCTGGGATAAGGGCAGAAATTAATATTTTTTGATTCCCTATCCCTCTTTTAAGGGAGAAAGGACTCTTCGTTTTGTTTGTAAAATTCGCCGAGAGGACTCGGCTCCTACAAAAAGATTTTCTAGATCTTGCCGCGGATGGCGTCGAGGTATTCCATCACCCGTACCAGACCTTGCACCGTTTTGACCTGTTCGGCGGGGATGCCGCCGGTGTGGCTGTTGGGGGTGTGCATCCAGTGTTGCATCTGGCTGCGGTCGCCGCCGACCAGGGCATAGAGGCTGCGGTAGCAGCGGATCAGCATGAGGGCGAGTTCGCCGGCCTTGGTGTCGGGGGCGACCTTGCCGCGGGTGAAGATGGTGCGGTCCTTGCCGATGGCTGCGCCGAGTTCGGCCTTGGTGAGGCCGAGGAAATCGCCGGCGCCGAGCAGGGCCTGAGTGAGGACGGCGGTGGGATCGGGTTTGTGGGCGTTGGCTGTTGGCATGGAATTCTGCCCCATTAAGTGATGCGTTTATCAAAATATAATGATGATGTGATGCAAATGCAACAGCGTTGTTGTGTTTGGGGTTTAGTGGTGATTCAAACTCTGCTCACCGCGGCCGGAACGACCGCTCCCACACTCACTCTGGTGGTGGCCTCCGCGAAAGGGGATTTCGGGTGGTATGAGGTTCGGAGTCCCGGACGGGGCAACCTGGCCTACGCCACACTCGCACAAGGGGGCGAGTAGTTACTCTCGTTCAGCTTTCGTTCAGCGGCGCTTTCTTATCCTGTGGCCGTCGATGCCATGAAGAAGAAGAAGGAGCCAGGCCATGAACATAGTGAAAATTTCCGCCCTCGCCGTTTCCGCCGTGACCCTGCTGGGCGGTTGCCAGCATGTGACGGTGCGCCACCACCTACCTGCGCCGGTGATTGAGTCCCACCGCACGGTGCATGTGGAACACCGCGATGTGCGGGAACAGGAGCATCACCACCAAGCCAGACAACCGCAGCGTGTGGTCATCCATCCGCCTGCGCCCGTGCGTATGATTAAGACCCACCCCACGGTGCATGTGGAGCACCGCGATGTGCGGGGACAGGAGCATCACCACGAAGCCCGCCGACCGCAGCGTGTGGTCATCCATCCGTCTGCGCCCATGCGTGTGGTCGTTCCTGCCGAACGGCATAAGGCGCCACGCCGTGATCATCGTTCACCCCGGCATGTGGAGGCAAAACCCGCACACCCGGTCAAACACACACCGCAGCCGAAGCAGCATGCCAAGCGCGCGCCGCATTACACCCCGCAGGTCAAAAAAGCGGGGGCTTTCGCAAGACAGGCAACGGAGGCGAGGCGTAAGGACACCGAAAACAAGACCCACAAACCGGCCAAACCGAAGCCGTCAAAGCATCACTCCAAGGAATCGCCGACACAGAAAAAGAAGAGGACAAAAGAGCAGCGTAATGATCGACGCGCCCCTCGCCACGAAAGATGATCAAGGGGATATACCGCTTTTCACTTCCTCAATTCCGTTCAGCTACCGTTCAGCGGCCCTTGCGTAACCTGCAACTGAACAACGGGCAATCCCGCCCGACACCTGAGAAGGAGAACCTTCATGAAAAAGTCTAACCTGCTCTCTGCTCTGGCTATTGCCGCAGTCGCCGCCGCCAGCCTGTCGCTGCCGGCCACCGCCTCTGCCGCTTCCTTCAAGCATCAAGAGACACAGATGGTGCGTAGCGATCACTCGCGAGATGGCCACATTCAGAAGGTCCACAATGTCGAGCGACGTTACAACAAATCGCAGCGACACGGCCACACCAAGTGGGCACCCTCTTACCCCCGTCACTCCCGTGGCCAGCACTACGAGCGTCACCACCGACACGGTAAACATTACGATTACCGACCAGTAGAGCGTCACCCTCAGCACCGCCACAATGACGATTTTCGTGTGCGCATCTTCTATGACCTGCACCTGTAATAGGGGGCTGACCGGTTGACGGTTCAACTACCGTTCAGCCGGCCAGCCTTATCCTGATGGCATGTTAAGAATAATCGCTGGAGAGTAACCATGAACAAACGACTGCTGCTTGTCCCCTTAATCATGATGGGCCTCGCCTCTGTGCCACTTTATGCCGGGGAGCACAACCGCCACGGGGGTTTTCAGGACAAGGCACGTGTGGTGGATGTCACCCCTATCTATGAGATCGTGGAGGTGCCGGCAGAGAGCCGCGAATGCTGGACCGAAGAGGTGCATGGCACCCGTAAACACCATTCCGGCGCCGGAATGGTGGTCGGCAGCATCATCGGTGGGGTGCTGGGCCACCAGATCGGTCGTGGTGACGGGCGCAGGGTCGCTACCGTGGCTGGCACGGTTATCGGCGCGGCGGTGGGGGCCGATGCCGACCGCCAAGCGACGCGCACCGAACCCTACAGCACCACCGAACGCCACTGCCAGGTGCGTACTGATTATGTCCAGGAAGAGCGCCTGCGCGCTTACCGGGTAACCTACTATTATCACGGTGAGACCTTCACCACCGAGATGACTCGCCATCCGGGCAAATTTGTCCCGGTGCGGGTGCAGGTTTCGGTGCTGGATTAAGTGGCGAGGGTACGTGTATTCTTATCCATATTCTCAGGGAAGCGGAATGCTAAACTTCTGCAATGGTCTAATTTTGCAGTAAAGGCCGGGGTAATCAGCAACCCTCGGCAACAGGTTTATGTATTCACCTACTTCCATCACACCATCGGTAGCACCGCATGAAACCACAGACCACAGCACTGTTGATCCTCCTCGCACTGGGCGCCGGCACAGCCATTGCCGCGCCGGAAGGGTATGGCGGCGCCTTTTACCAGACGGCCGGTAAATCCTCCGGCACCACTCTGAGCCAGGCCACCGAGCAGGTGCGACGCCAGACCGGCGGTCGTGTCCTCTCTGCCGAAACGATCAACAAAGATGGCCGCAAGGTACACCGCATCAAGGTGCTGACCCCGAACCACAAGGTAGTGATTCGCGAGATCGACGCCGGCGACCGCTGATCATCATGCGCATTCTGCTGATAGAAGACGAACAGGCACTGCGCGAACAGGTACAGGCGCGGCTGCAAACGGAAGGCTACACCATCGATGCCTGCGGTGACGGCAAGGAAGGCCTCTATCTGGCCAGCGAATACCCGGTCGATCTGGCGGTTATCGATCTTGGTCTTCCCGGTATGCCGGGGCTCGATATTATCCGCACCCTGCGTGCCGAGGGGCGCGATTTGCCGATCCTGATCCTCACCGCCCGCGGCAAATGGGAGGAGAAGGTGACCGGACTGGAAGCCGGGGCGGATGACTACCTGGTCAAGCCGTTTCACATGGAGGAGCTGCTGGCGCGGGTCAAAGCGCTGCTGCGCCGCGCCCACGGTAATGGGCGGGAGGAAATCACCTTCGGCCCGCTCAGCCTCGACACCACCGGGCAGCAGGTGAGCGTCGACGGCACGGCGGTGGAGCTGACCGCCTACGAATACCAGCTGCTTGAGTACCTGGCTCGCCATCCGGGCAAGGTGATCCCGAAAAGCGAGTTGGCCGACTATCTCTATCCTCACGACGACGATCGGGACTCCAATGTGATTGAGGTATTGATCGGGCGCGTTCGCCGCAAGATCGACACTGATAACCACCTGCAACCGATAGAAACCCTGCGTGGCCGTGGCTACCGTTTTACCCTGGGTGACGCATGATTCTGGCCCCTGAATTCGCCACGCCTCACCCCACTCCTCCAGGGTTTTAGGGATGATCTCCCTGCGCGCCCGCGTCAGTCTTGCCGCCGCGCTGGTGCTTATGGTTTTCGTTGCCCTGACCGCCCTCGCGCTGGAGCGCGCCTTTGCCGACAGCGCCCGCTTGGCGATGCGCGAGCGGATGTTTGCCCAGCTTTACCTGGTCATGGCCGCCACGGAAGTGGATCCGCGCGGTACCCTCCAGATGCCGAACCGCCTGGGCGAGCCTCGCCTTAACCTGCCCGGCTCCGGGCTCTATGCACGTATCGGCAACGGTGAGGGGGAGACCTTGTGGCAATCGCCCTCCGCCATCGGCCTGACACTTCCCACCCCGCCGGTTAATGCAACGGGTGATGAACTTTTCAGCCGCACCGAGATTAATGGTGAGGATCACTTCATCGCCGCACTCTCCATCGTCTGGGAAAGCGCTGATGGGACCGTCCCGCTGCTATTTAGCGTCGCCGAGGATACCTCCCCGTTTCTGATGCAGATGAATCGCTACCGTAACAATCTATGGGGCTTGCTCGGTGTGTTGGCGCTGCTGTTACTGCTGACGCTAAGCCTCGCGCTCGCCTGGGGGCTGCGACCACTACGCACCGTGGCGCGTGAGGTGCGTGCTATCGAGGGCGGCGAACAGGAGAGTCTGGCGCGCAACTACCCCACCGAGCTCAAGCACCTTACCGACAACATTAATGCCCTGCTGCATCATGAACGCGCCCAGCAGGCACGCTACAAAAACGCCATGGCTGACCTTGCCCACAGTCTGAAGACCCCGCTAGCCGTATTGCGCAGCCTTAGTACCGAAAGTGAACACTCACAAACTGTGGATGAGCAGGTCGCACGCATGGACAACATCGTACAATACCAGCTGCAGCGCGCCGCCACCGCCGGTCGCTCCGTTCTGGCCAGCCCGTTGCCCGTCGCGCCGATTACCGAGCGGCTGATCACCAGTCTGCAAAAGGTCTACCGTGACAAGGCGCTAAACATGCATCAATCCGTGACGCCTCAGGCCACCTTCCGCGGTGACGAGGGCGACCTGATGGAGTTGCTTGGTAACCTGCTGGATAACGCCTGCAAATGGGCGGTGGCCGGAGTATGGCTGGAGGCTCGCCACGAAAAGGGAATTCTGCGGCTCAGTGTCGAGGATGATGGGCCAGGCATCGCGCCGCACCAGGCCGAACGGGTGTTGGCCCGAGGGGTGCGCCTGGACGAAGCGACACCCGGTCACGGCATCGGCCTGCCGATGGTTCGTGACATTGTGGAAGCTTACGACGGCAAGCTCGAGATCGCCCATTCACCCCACGGCGGTGCGCGGATTATCGTCTCCCTCCCCATGTAGCTGCTTATGGCTGCCGGCCCCCTGTCGAGCGGCGCCTCAAGCAGGCAGGTTCGTCCCCCTCCTCTACCATCATTTACCGCTTGCCGGGTTGCGCAACGAGCAGGCTGGTTCACACTTGGAATACCCCACGCGATATCGGCCTCCGGCCGGAAGCCGATGTGGACCGTTGCCGTAGGGCTGGAAGCCCGTAATAACGCGACCAGAGTGAGGGGGATCCGCATCCACTTATCCCAGCCTTGGCTCGCTGTTTCCGACAGGGGCCAAACGGTACGGTGGTCGAGGAGTCAACCTTTATTCGTGCAGGCGTTAAGCGCTTCGCGCTTGCACGCGATTTTGGGACTCCAGGTAAAGGAGGCACCATGCGCAATACCTGGCTACTGGTTGCACCACTCATCGCTGGCTGCGCTGCGCCGGCGGTGCCACCCTCTGCGGATGCCGACCCAACCTGCCGTCAATTCCTCCTTGCGCTGGATCATGCTGTCGATGTAACGGGCGTACGTGATCAGGGTCCCCGGCCTATCCCCGGTTTTCCCTATCTGCGCGTCGACCGCTTTCTTGCCTCGTTTACTGATGAACTGGATGACGATGCCCGCTTCACCGCCTGGAGTGTACGACTGGCGCACCTCGACCGGGAGGCGCGGCGCTTTGAGATCACCCACCTGCCAGCGCCGGAAAAGCGCCGCCTTGCCGCGCTCGCTCCGACCGGCAAGGGGATCATAGAGACTGCCGATGCCTGCCGTGACCATCTTGTGCGACACGAACTCCCCCTACCTGCCTCCCGCGAGCTATTGCGCGCACAGGCACGGGTTCCCGATGACTATGTCGCCGCCTGGCGGCTGCTTGGCCTCTACCCCATCACGGCCCTGTTTGTTAAAGCAGGTATCGGCCGCTGGCACCGGGATACACACGACACCTTTGCCCTGCCCCTGGCCCAGCTACCACACAACGGAGAGTGGCTGACCTGGGCGCCGCCCGCTGCAACCCGACTCTCCAGCGATGAGGTTGCCGCCATACTGCGCGCCAGCGCCGCGAACCCGCTTGCCATCCCGGAACCGGACGCCGCACAGAGCGACGCCCTCTTTGCCACCTTCGCGCCACGGTGGCTCATCGATACCGTCGATGATAACGACCTGCCCGGGACCCCTTATTTCGATACTAGCCGGTCAACCCCGCAGATCGCTACCCTCCGCCCGGCGGTATTCCGTCACCTCTCCCATACCCGGTTCGACGGCAAGGTGTTGCTCCAGCTTAACTACATCATCTGGTTCAAGGCGCGACCGCCCGCCTCCCATTTCGACATCTATGCCGGAGCGCTCGACGGTATCAACTTCCGTATCACCCTGGGAAGTGACGGGCGTCCGCTGCTGTTTGATTCGATTCACAACTGCGGCTGCTACCACCTGTTTTTTCCGGTAACGCCACTGCAACAGCATGCCGCGACGATCGGTTTCTGGACCGAGCCACTGCTGCTGCCACAGGTCATCGAGTCCGTTGACGGGGTGCCGCAACTTCATGTGAGCAGCCGTGCCCACTTTATTCAGCGACTCACCTTTACCACGAACCGTGAGGGGAAGAGTTATCAGTGGGATGACTATAACCGCCTGCGCAGTCTGCAAACAAACGATGGCCAGCGACGCAGCCTGTTCGGCAAACACGGCATCGTCGAGGGGAGTGAACGGCCCGAACGGGTACTGCTGTGGCCCATGGGTATTCGCTCACCCGGCGCGATGCGGCAGTGGGGACACCACCCGACCGCGTTCGTCGGTCGCCGCCATTTTGACGACCCTTACCTTATCCAGCAGCTGTTTACGCTGACTCAGGAGAAGGAGACACCGCAATGAACCCACTCCGGATCGCTCTCCTGTTACTGCCGCTTTCACTTGCCGCCGCCGATACCGTGGTTCCCGTGGGCCTCTTCTCTCGTGGCGAACTCAACGGCTGGCAGGAGAAACGCTTTCAGGGTGAGACCGATTATCGCCTGTTTCGGCACAACAGCCAGACCGCGCTGCGTGCCAGGAGCCATGGCTCCGCCTCGGGACGTTTCAAGGAGGTGCAGATTGATCTTGCCACTACGCCGGTTCTGCACTGGTCGTGGAAGATCGACAACCTGCTGCAAGGGGTGGATGAACAGAGCAAGGCGGGCGATGACTACCCGGCACGGGTGTATGTGGTGTTCTCGGGTGGGGTTTTTTTCTGGCGCACCCAGGCGATCAACTATGTCTGGTCCAGCAATCAGCCGGTGGGTACCACCTGGCCCAACGCCTTCACCGCCAACGCCAAAATGATCGCCGTGCAGTCCGGCGGTGATCGGCTCGGTCAGTGGGTAAGCGAGCAGCGCAACGTCGCCGAGGATTACCGTCGTCTGTTTGGCACTGCGCCGCGCAAGGTCGATGCAGTGGCGATCATGACCGACACCGACAACACCGGCCAGCGCGCCAGCGCATGGTACGGGGACATCTGGTTTGCCGCGGAGTAACGTGGCAAGGTTTAGCCACTTCAGATCTTGTAGCACCGATGTGGGGGCGCGTCAGCCCTCCGCCGACTATTCTTTATCCATTACCAAAGCAATTTGACCGGAGTTCTCGATGACTTTTCGTGCGCTGTGGCTAACCCTGCTCATGCTGATCGCCCCGCTGTCCGCCGCCGAACCGCAAACCGCCACCTTTGCCGGGGGCTGCTTCTGGTGCGTCGAGGAGGCCTTCGATAAGGTCGAGGGGGTACTTTCCACCACCTCCGGCTACGCCAACGGCAAACTCGACAATCCCACTTACGCGCAGGTGAGCCAGGGCAACACCGGGCATGTGGAATCCCTGCAAGTTATCTACGATCCACAGCAAGTCAGCTACGACCAACTGCTTGAGGTGTTCTGGCACAATCATGACCCGACTGACGGCGGCGGTCAGTTTTGTGATCGCGGTAACCAGTACCGCCCGGCAATCTTCTACCACAATACGCAACAACAGCAGCTGGCAGAGCAGTCCCGTAAGATCCTGCGCGAAAACAAGCCCTTCGGGCGGCCTGTACTCACCGCCATCGAACCACTTACAGTATTTTACCCGGCCGAGGAGAGACATCAGGACTATCACATCAAAAATCCTGTTAGCTACAAGTTCTATAAATTCACCTGCGGTCGCGCTGCCCGACTGAAGGAACTCTGGAAGTAGCGGCTTCACCGCCACCCTTCTTATGGTCAGCTCTTATATTCACCTTGTTCTTTCATCCGCCGCTATTACGGCGATATCTGCAACGAAACCGCGTTAGGAATCCGCTATAATTTCCCAACACAATTCACCATGGTGAGATCCATGAGCGACCATCTCGATAAACCCGATGAAGAGTGGCAAAAAGAATTAACGCCTGAGCAGTACCACATCTGCCGGGAGAAGGGCACCGAGCCGCCGTTCAGTGGTAAGTACCTCGACAATAAGGAGCCGGGGATTTATCGCTGTGCCTGCTGCGGCGCCGAGTTGTTCGACGCCGCCACCAAATTCAACTCCGGCACCGGCTGGCCCAGCTTTCGGGATGCGCTGGATTCGAGCAAGGTCAAGCTGAAGGAGGACCACTCCCACGGTATGCACCGTATCGAGGTGACCTGTGCCAGCTGCGGGGCACACCTCGGCCATGTCTTCCAGGATGGCCCGCCTCCCACCGGCCAGCGCTACTGCATAAACTCAATTGCGCTGGATTTCGACAAAAATGAGTAAACGCTGACTTTGCCTTATAGCTCGATCAGGTGATTCGGCAACTCATTCGGGTTGTCGACCTCGGCAGGAAAATGCGCCGTCAGATGACCGCCAATGCCCTCGATGGCGCTAACAAAGCCCTCCTCGACCTTGCCCGCTTTGACCTTGGCGAGAAAATCGGCGACCACCCAGTCCCAGGTGCCAGCCGGCACTACGGCATTAATCCCCCGGTCGGCGATCACTTCCACATACTGTTCCGCCACCGAGACAAACAGCAGGACGCCGGTTCTTCCTTCCGTATGGTGCAAGTTCTGCAACAGAAACTGCTCCCTCGCCAGCCGCGCTGCACGCTGGCGTTTCACCGACTTGGGGATCACCCGGTATTTGAAGGCAGGGAGTCGAAATAACACCAGAGCCAGAATAAACGCCACCACCTGTGCGCCGTAGTTATCCAGCAGGGTCTGCTGCATTCCGCTCACCGTCACCACCGCTGGCAGAAAAAGGGCACAAAGAGCCGCCCATAGAGTCGGGATGTAGTAATAATCATCCGCCTCCTGAGCGATGACCGTGACGATCTCCCCTTCGGTTTTTGCTTCAGCCTGGCGGATTGCCTCGGCAATGCGCTGTTTATCATTAGCGTTCAAAAAAGCCATCCTCACCACCCTCCCGAGGCGCCGCCGCCACCAAAACTGCCGCCACCGCCGGAAAATCCTCCGCTGAAGCCTCCTCCTGAGGAGTAGCCGCCACCGTAATAGCCACCGCTACGATATCCGCCGGCGCCCCCTGTGCCACCCAGCCCAGAGAGCAGACCGATGAGGAAAACGGCGATCCCGGCAAATACGCCGACGGCAATGGAATAGAGAAGAAAGCCAATCAGCCAGGCGATGCCGCCCATCACGGCACTGGCGAGCATGCGGTTACCGATGAAATGGCGCACGCTGCCGCCGAAGATCATTGAGAGAACAACCGCGGCACCAAAGAAATGGAAGGCCTCGTTGATATCACCACGACTGCGCTTTTGCGGCGTATAGGTGCCCTCGATTGCCGCGACGATGGCAAGCGCTCCCTCCCTGATACCGCCCTCCATGTCACCCTGTTTAAAACGCGGGGTAATCACCGTCTCGATGATATTTTTGCTGAGTGCATCGGTAAGGGTTCCTTCCAGACCATAACCGACCTCGATGCGCACCTTGCGCTCGTTGGGAGCGACGATAAGCAACACACCGTTGTCCCGACCCTGCTGCCCGATCTGCCACTCGCGTCCAAGCTGGTAGCCATACTCGGCGATGTCATACCCCTGCAGTGAATCAAGAGTGACGATGACCACCTGGTTACTGGTAGTCGTCTCGTGTCGTTCCAGAATCGTGGATAATTCACTGCTAGTCTGCGTCGAGAGCAGTCCGGCCTGATCCACAACCCTGCCGCTGAGGGTGGGGAATGTCGGCGCGGCCTGCACCGGTAGGGTAACCAGAATTGCTATCCAAATCAGGCCATGTGCAAGCAATCGTTGCATTGACCCGGCCTTAAAACGTGACTTTCGGGGGCTGCTGCACCGATTCATCGGCCGTGAAATTCTGGCGTTGTTCCATCTCCGGGTAGAGCAGTGCTGCCCACCAGCGGCCCGGAATAGTGCGCAGCTCCGTGTTATAACGCTGTACTGCCATGATGTAGTCTCTCCGTGCCACGGCAATGCGGTTTTCGGTGCCCTCCAGTTGTGACTGCAGAGTAAGAAAATTCTGGTTTGACTTCAGCTCCGGGTAGCGCTCGACCACCACCATCAGACGCGACAGCGCGGAACCGAGCGCACTCTGATTCTGCTGAAAGGTCTGAAATGCTTGAGGATCGGAGAGGATATTCGGTGGCAGGCTCATCTGTGAGACCTTGGCCCGGGCCTCGGTCACCGCGGTCAGAACCTCTTTTTCCTGGGCGGCGAAACCCTTTACCGTATTGACCAGATTGGGCACCAGATCGGCACGACGCTGATACTGGTTCAATACCTGACTCCAGGTGGCTTTAACCGATTCGTCATAAGTCGGAATATTATTGATGCCGCAGCCGCTCAGGCTAGGCAGCAATAACACTCCAAGAAGCAGGGAATAGAGACGTTGGCGACTCATGGCATCTTCCTGTTGTTGTTATGCTTGTGTTCGCTTTCACCTATATATGTACCATAGACTTGCGTACCGAATACAGGGGTG
>JBFFNE010000091.1:0-11310 GCA_041563315.1 Thiohalomonadaceae bacterium | reverse complement strand
GGGCCGAGCAGGGCGAAGAAGTCGCCCTCTTCGACCACCAGGTCAATTCCTTTGAGGGCTTCAAAACCGTTGTTGTAGGTCTTTTTCAGACCCTGGAGTTCGAGGGCATGCATAGCGGTGACTGCTTGTTGAGAGTTGCGGGCTGGAATCAGCGGACAGGCTACTGACAAGTCTGAAAGTCTACCTTAATGCTGAGATTCTTGCCATGTGTAATAGTGAGCGCGGGTCTACTCCTGGTAGCGCCAGGTTGACCATCGAATTTGGCCCATGTTAAAACCATTGTGCTTGGTGAGGCTTTTTTTTACTTCAAATCCCCTGCGGGGAGCGGACATGCTTAACTAGGCACCAACACAGGTATAATAACAACCCAAGGAGCGGTTTGATGCAACAGCAAGCCTACATGCTGGTATTTCAGGGTGATCTGGTCGATGGATTTGATCTGGAAAAGGTCAAGCAGAATATAGAAGAGTTGTTCAAGGTTTCGCAGGAAAAGGTGGAGCAGCTCTTTTCCTTACCCGCTGTGGTGGTCAAAAAAAATCTTAGCCACGAGCGCGCGCAGGCATTCCAGGCCCAACTGCAACAGCGCGGTTTGATTACGTTTATCCAACTGATGTCTGAGAGCAGTGTCACTCAAATGGCTGAGCAGCAGACAGTTGCATCCGCTGCAGTGCTTCTCCCCGCTTCGGCCAGTGCAGAAAAGGGTGCAGTGCAGAGAGATGGTCGCGTGCCGATGCCGTTTCGCTTCGAAGGTAAAGCCGGAGAGTATTTCAAGATCTGGATCGTCAATGTGCTGCTTTCTATTCTGACTCTGGGCATCTATTCGGCCTGGGCGAAAGTGCGCAACCACCGATATTTCTACAGTAATACCCATATTGGTCATCACAGCTTTGAATATCTGGCTGATCCCATCACTATACTCAAGGGACGGATCATTGCTGTGGTTTTCTTCACCATCTATGTCATCGTCGGTGAACTCATGCCGCTGCTGAATATATTGTTCATGCTGGTATTTCTTGTCGCTCTACCCTGGCTGGTGTGCAAGTCGATGGCCTTTCGCAATCGCAACACGGCATTTCGTAATATCCGGTTCAACTTCGATGGTACCTACAGGGAGGCGTTTAAGACGTTTGTGCTGTGGCCGCTTGCCGGTGTGCTCACTATCGGCATCCTTATACCCTACGTCGTGTACCGCCAAAAGCGCTTTATTGTTGCGCATTCCCGATACGGCACGGCGCCATTCGAGCCGCACTTTAGCGCTGGCGACTTCTACGGTATTTTCCTTCGTGCTCTCGGCATTATCATCATCAGTATGCTTCTCGCTGCGGGGGTGGGCGCCATCTTCCCACTATTCGCACCACTGGTGATATTACCATTATATCTGCTCCTCTTCGCCTATGTCAGCGCTACCACCAGCAATCTGACGTTTAATAGCAGTGTCCTGCAATGTCATTGTTTTGAGAGCCGATTGAAGGTAGGCAGGGTGGCCTGGATCTATTTTTCCAATGCGATTGCCACAGCACTCACTCTCGGCCTGGCGGCGCCCTGGGCCAAGGTACGCTTGGCAAATTATCATGCCGAATGCCTGACCCTGATAGTTGACGGTGATCTCGACAGCTTCGTTGCTGCTGAGGAGAAAAATGTCAGTTCCCTGGGAGAGGAGATCGGTGATGTCTTTGATATGGATATCGGTTTATGAGTGAGCTTTGCGGCGAGCTCTTTGACGGCAGGACTTCGCGTCACTGGCCGGCCAGACTCACCGTCCGTCCGGACGGTGAACTGCAGTTTAGCTGGGATGAAGGCAGCGCCAGTTATTTATTCGGTGCGGTGAAGGTCAGCTCGCGTTTGGGTAATACGCCACGTTACTTCACTCTTCCCGGCGGCTGGAAATTCGAAACCCGTGATAACGATGGCGTCGATCATCTGTTACAGCAGCACAAACAAAATGGCTGGAATTCCTTCATTTACCGTTTGGAAAGCCGCTGGCACTATGTACTTGCTTCGCTGCTGCTCGTGGTTGCTTTTATCTGGGGGATGGTACAATACGGCCTTCCCGCTGCCGCCGAAGGTATCGCCTACCGGTTACCCGCCGATATCACCGCCAGTGTCAGTGAAGAGACCCTCGATTATCTCGATGAACACCTGTTTGAGCCTAGTGAGCTGCTGCAAGACCCGCAGAGCCGCCTGCAGGCATTATTTGCCAAGATGACCGGGACGCTTGATAGTGGTTTTCGTTTCAGGTTGCTGTTTCGCCAGGGCGGGGAGATGCTGGGCGCCAATGCCTTCGCCCTGCCCTCGGGCACGGTGGTGATGACCGATGAGCTGGTAAAGCTGGCGCAGAACGACGAGGAGCTGGTGGCGATATTGGCACACGAGATCGGTCACGTGGTGCACCGCCATAGCCTACGCCAGATCCTCCAAAACTCGGTATTGGCGCTATTCGTGACCTACGCCACAGGCGATGTGTCGAGCGCTACGGTAGCCCTGCCAATGCTGTTGGTCCAGCTCGGCTATTCACGGAGGTTTGAGCATGAGGCCGATCGCTATGCCTACGAATACCTCAGCAACCACAATATTGAAACAGAGCGCTTTGCCAGCATTCTCATGCATATTGAGGAGGAACACCAGGTACGCAGCAAGGAGGCCGAGGAGAAGGGGTCCCGGTCTAAGCTCTTCGAATACCTCTCCACCCACCCCGATACCGAAGAGCGGGTGCAGCTCTTTCGTGGGTCGAGCTGACTGCGGCAAAGAATGATTTAACGCCAAGGGCAAAGACGCCGAGTGCGCAAAGCTCAACCAGTAACCCTGTGCTGCACTAAGAGCGAAGTTGAATTCTCACTTCTGAAATAACCTGGGCAATTTGCTTAGTCAATACATTACCGTTGCAGTGCTGGGCTCATGGCCCACATTCACGTCGTGTAAAGCTCTTTTACGAGATTCTCTGGCTTTTGCTACGATGAATTGAATGATAATATGAGAGTCAAATTAATCTGTGTCCAGTATCAAAAGTATTGTCAGCACCGATTACCTTTGAAGGTTATTCAAAGGCAATAAAAATGTTAGCCAAGGAAGCTGAAAAGTGAACACTTCAATAATGAAATGCCCGAAATGCAGCTACCCACGAGATGGGGGGGAGCAGTGTCCATCATGTGGCATTGTATTTTCAAAGTACGCTGAAAAACGGCGTCGCCTCGGAGAGTTGGAATACCAACGGGTAGCACAAAAAGAAGAAAACCGGCGCCAGCTATTTAAGAAACTTGGCGCTGCAATTGTTGTTGTCTGTGTGTCGGTAGTGGTGGTTGTTAATTTGGACAACGAAGCGTCTACTCCCCAACAGAGTACGAGTAGTTCCAGGCAGTTGACCAACCCCTATAGTCAGTACAGTTCGAAAAAGCTTCTTGATGACAACGTGAAAGGTCAAGTCGCCCATGCAACTTTCAAAGTGCGGAATTCAAGGATTTCATATCCAAAAGATTCGAGTACTTCATTCCTTATCACTCGTAGTTGTTATGCATTGACTGATTCTTATATCAGTAAAATGCCCCCGTCATCTAGAGGCTCAGTTAATTCAAGAATAGGCTCTGTCGATCAAAAAATCGGAAATCTGAGCGCGCAATTAGAAGAAAAAAGACAGCATTTCATTAAAACATGCTCAGATTGTAGTAAAGAAGCTTTTGAAAAAGTGACAAAACGGATACAGGATAAAATTGAGTCGGCGGTAAAAGAGCGGGAAAGAATTCATCAGCAAATTCCGGTTTCTGCAGGAGGAGCGGAAACACTTTCCGCCAATTTTAATAGTAACTCTTATTCCTTAGATATTGTGGAGCGTAATGAGGGGCTAGGCGTTTCTCTTCTGCGCATTAACAGTAATACTGCTTGTGAGCCAGTAACCATTGGAGATTCGCACTCACTTAAACCGGGTGATGAAATTTTCATGATGGGGGCGAGTGGCAGGGTTGCAGACGGGGTTGTTACAGGATTCACGACAACAAATTCAGGTTATGGCCTAATTACTCATACGGCAAGTGCAGCTTCAATTGGCGGTCTTTTGGGAACCCCTCTCTTTAATAAAAAGGGTGAAGTGCTTGGGATTAATGTCAACGGTATTGGCAATGAGCGATATGCGCTACGTATTGAGGAGGTTCTGGAAGAGTTCGGGATTGTTCCTTAAAGATTCCGCATGAGAGTAAGCGTTAGAAATTACCAGTCATCAACAGGTTCGTACTGACACATGGGCATCCATTTTTCAATACTGGGATAGCTTGGTGTAAGACATAACCAACGATCATTCAAATGATCCTTTAATTGTTTTGGAATGAGAAATATATGCCCAATTGATTGAGGACTCTTTCCTGCAAGCTCGATATGAATGACGCCACCCGATTCTATTGAAAGGGCATTAAGTCCCTGTTGCTGAAATTCGTATGGTTCCGGCAGATTCAATGAATAGTTGGAGTTTGGTAACTCTCCATGCTCATAGAAATATTCCTCAACAGATAGTTTTATTTGAGATGCCGAAGCATAGATATTGGCAATGATCGCTCGGTTAGTATGGCTATCTCTCTGCTTGTTCTGAATTAACAGGGAAAATAGACCTGCAAGGATTATGAGAGTGAGAATATAGACTACTTTACGCATGCCTGCATGCATTGAGTGCTTCTCCTTGCCGTACGAAAAATTATTATGAACAAAAAAGTGGCTTTATCGAAAGAGGTTAACCTCCATCGCCTTAACAAAGGGACTGTTTTGGATGCCAGCCGCTGTCATTGGGCTAAAGAATAATTAAAAGGAGTCAATAAATCCATGTCTATGGGTATTTTACTGATAAGCATTCTTGCTTTGCCCTCAGTCTAAACAACATCTTCTGGTAAGGTAACTACTCGCCCCCTTATGCGAGTGCCGAGTAGACCAGGTTGTCCCATCCAGAGCCCCGAACCACAACACCACAGCGTAGCTTGCCGAAAGCGCCATGCACCCTGTCACTTCTCTTTGCGCTAAGCGTATTGTCAGGTGGGGGAAGCAGAGTCACAGGGTAATAACTTTTTCTCCCTGCGGCTTTGGCACCATTGGGTCGAGGACGGACTCTTACCTGCTTTGGGCATAGGGTGAAGCTTAAAATTAGCGACACCGTGGTCTAGGTGTGCGGCGTTAATGAAGTCGTTATCCAATTGTTATGGACAGCTGTGTTTTAGCTGATTTCAGCCAGTCAAAACCGTCAAGGCTTCTTAATCGAACGGAAGTGGGGATTTCTCCTTCCGGGGTGAGGCACTTGAGCATGCCTCACACGGAGAAAATTGACTTTGCACTACAGCTTGAGGATCTCCAGCCCCAGATCACCGTGCTTGGCGAGGGTTGCCGGGTCGCTGATGACCGCGGTGCTGGCCCGTTCGGGCTTGAGGTATGTTTCGGCGACGCGCTTGAGGTCGTCCTGCTTGACGTCAAGGATACGGGCGCGGAAGCGGCGGCGTTGCTCAGGTGTGCGTCCGTGCAGGTTGCCGTGGAAGGTCTTTTTCGCCTCACCGGCGGGGGATCCCGGTTTGTCGATGCCGCTGATGATGCCCAGAATGGACTCTTCAACCAGGCGCCATTCATGCTCGTTTTCCAACAGCCAGGTGACGGAGCTGTCGAAATCGGCCAGGGTCTCGGTCAGGCGCGGATCGCGGTAGGAGTAAAAGCGGAAGGCGCCGCTGTCCAGATCGAAGCTGGCGCCGCCGCCGTAGGCGCCACCTTGTTCACGCACTACGCGGTGCAGGAAGTTGTTGCGCAGGAAACCGGCCAACACCATCAACGCCGGTGCGTCCGGGTGTTCCGGCGCCACGGTGGGGTAGGCTTTGGCGCAGAAGTTTACCTGGGTCGATGTGGACCAAGCCTGGCGGAGTTGCCCGGCGGCGGGGGGGGCGGCGAAATGCGCGCACTCTGCGCAGAGCTCCCGGCCCTGCCAGAGCCTGTCGATATTGTCGTTGATCGCTGCCTGCTCGGCCTCTTCACCGATCAGCAGCATCTGGCGCGGTGCGCCGAGCATGATGTCACGGATGCGCTCCAGTTTGGCGGCAAAGGCTTCGAGGGTTGCCGGGTCGTCCAGTGAGTCATCCAGTGCCTTCAATGCCTTGATCCCGGCCAGACCGCTCCAGTGGTGGTTGAGCGCGGCATTGGGGGCCAGGCCACTGGAGGCCGCGGCCATGGCCAGGGCATGACCGGCGCTGGTCACTCGTTGCTCCCGGTACATACGTTCCTGAGAGACCAGCTCCCGGATACGGGTGAGTTCGTCGAAGCGGGCGCGGCTGAATATTTCCAGCATCAGCTCGCCCAGTGCTGCCTGATTGCGGCTGAGCGCCTTGCCGGAGAGGGTGAGGACGCTGCGATCGCGGTTGACGTCATCTACGGTACCGCGAATCGCGACGTTGGCGCCGATACCGCCGGTGACCGCCGCCTGGTAGGCCTGGGCCTGCAGATAGTCCATCTCGCCGCAGCCGACCTCGGTGACGATGTCGCAGAAAATCGGTATTAATTCGACCAGATCCTGTTCCATTTGCGGCAGGTCGATCACCAGTTGCTGGTAGACCAGGCCGTTGGTGCCGCGCGCGAACCAGGTGGAGGGCATGCCTGCGATCCGATGTTCACTGCCGGTAGGAATGGCAAGCTCGGCCGGAATATCCTCCAGTCCAACCTTGGGCAATTGCTCCGGGTCGTCCTGCTGGTTTTGCCGCTCCAGGAGTCTGGCGGCCATCTCGACCACGCGCCGTTTATCGCTATCGTTCATTCCCGCTTTCGTCTGCGCCAACCTCTCGGCCTCGGCGGCGGCGCGTTCCTCGCTCAGCTTGGTGTCTGGGCGCATCACCATGCGCACCCGGTGTGGATTCTCTAGCACCTTACGGGCCAGTCCCTTGATAAAGTCTGGGGCCTGGATCTGTTCGCGAAGTTTTTCCAGAATCGGGTCGATGTCGAGGGTTTCGATCACATCGGCGCCGTGCAGCACCGGACTCAGGGCATGCACCATCAATTGCAGGCCAAAGGGGAAACCATCGCCGCTGATCTCGCGCTGGGAGAGTTCGAGCTGGTGCAGTACCGCCTCGATCATCGACAGCTCGACACCGTTGTCGGCCACATCCTTCAGCACATCGAGGACCAACTGCTCAACCGCTTCGGCGTGCTCCGGGTTGGAGCCCTCGACCCCGGCGGCGAACATCATCTCGCGGTTGGAGTCGGACAGCCCGCAAAGTGGCGAAGGCGCGCTGCCCAGTTCGGTGGTTTCCAGTGCGCGGCGCAGTGGCGAAGCACCGTTGTCGAGCAGCACCCCGGAGAGCAGATGAGCATGCATCACTGCCTCGGCATCGATACTCTTGTCCAGCAACCAGCCGAGCACAATGTGGGTTTTGTTATCGGTCTCCTCCTCGCCGTCCAGGGCGTAGCGGTCCTCGACGGTGATAGGGGCGTTGTAGCGCTTCTCGTCGGGGACGCTGATATCCATCTTCAGTGCCTGGAACCGGGTCAGCGCACCGGTCTCGAAGCGGGCTTGATGCTCAGCGGCGGGGATATCGCCGAAGGTCATGAAAACCGCATTGCTCGGGTGATAGTGATGGGCGTGAAAAGCCTTAAGTTGTTCATAGGAGAGGTCCGGGATGCAGGCCGGATCACCGCCAGAATTGTGGTGATAGGTAATGGTGGGGAACAGTTCGCGCGTCAGCGCCTGGTAGAGCGCTGATGTCGGTGAACTCATCGCCCCCTTCATCTCGTTGAACACCACCCCCTTGAACACCAGCTCGCTGTCCGGGTTATTCGGCTCGGAAAATTCTACCCGATGCCCTTCCTGCAGGAAGTCAAGCTCATCCAGGGTGGGAAAGAACACCGCATCCAGGTAGACATCGAGCAGGTTGTCGAAATCCTTGCGGTTGCGACTGGCGAAGGGGTAAGCGGTCCAGTCGGCGGCAGTGAAAGCGTTCATGAAGGTATTGAGCGAGCGGCGCGTCATCATGAAGAAAGGGTCACGTACCGGATACTTATTGCTGCCGCACAGGCTGGTGTGTTCGAGGATATGGGCCACCCCGGTCGAGTCCTGCGGCACGGTGCGGAAGGCTACCAGGAAGGCATTCTGGTCATCCTCAGCCCCCAGATGGTAGTGAACTGCACCGGTACCCTTGTGACGAAACTCCTGAACTTCGATATTCAGGGAGGGGACACGGTGCTGGCGCACGAACTCGAATGCGGGGTGGGTCATTACTTCGCTCATAAATCCTTGGGGTCCATGTTGTTGATGGTGTTTTAATCAGATTTGGGTTGGAATCGTAGCATACAAGGGTGGTGATGGCGCAGGTGGTTTGTTTGGGGGGATTTGTGTTGCTGTCGCGACGATTAATTTAATGCTGGGTCTCGCCCCCGAGCGGCGAAGGGGTGTCGCTGACGCGACGGATTGATTGGATGCGGGGGGCTGCCCCGCGCGCAGGTCACTTTCTCTTGCGCGGCCAAGAGAAAGTAACCAAAGAGATGGCCGCCCTCTGCATCGCCCTGTGGGTACCCTGCGATTCTCGCTCCGGTCGGGTCCGTCAGACGGGCCTTCCCTGGCCCGGCTGACGGATTGCGCGCGTCCATGCGCGCAACCCTTCGGGCTTCCCCTCCCTCCACTGCGATGCTCGGCGATGCAGAAGGGAGCTCGGTCCGTGCCAGCGTTAAGTTTCGCTTTTTAAAGTCGAAGGAAAAACGGAGCGGTTTTTTTCCCGTGTGGCGCAGCCGAGCATCGCAGTCATTTCAGGGGAAGTGAAGGCATGTCTGAGCGAGGCGTGCTGTTTGCCTCGCGAGTTGCCTGAACGGCCTGAAATGACGAGAAGCGCAGGGCACCGCGATAGCGGCAAGCCTTCGGGAGATGGTTTTGGGTACTTTTGCCAAAACAAAAGTACCTCGCCGCGCGGGGGCGAAATCCCCGCATTCAATTACCCGTCGCGATAGCGACACAAAATCATTAACAAACCAAACTCACAACTCCGCCCTCAACTGCTCCTCATCCGCCGTTTGCAGAAATTCGATGAACTTCAGCGCCGCCGGGGTGAGGTGCTTGCCGCGCCGGTGCACTGCATACCAGTTGCGCCGTATCGGCAGGCCCTCCACATCCAGCAGCACCAGGCGCTTGCTCTCCAGCTCCAGTTTGAGGCTAAAGGTGGAGAGCACACCGATGCCCATGCCGGACATCACCGCCTGCTTGATGGCCTCTCCGCTGCCCAGTTCCAGATAGGGCTCGATTTTCAGCTCCTTCTCCGCCAGCAACCGCTCGAAGGTCATGCGGATGCCTGAGCCGGTTTCCCGGGATATCACGCGCTCCCCAGTAAGCTGTTCCAGCGTGATCTTTTTTTTCTTAGCCAGCGGGTGTTTGGGATGGGCGAACATCACCAGTTCGTCCTTGAGGAACGGGTGGATCTCCATATCGGACCGCTCCGGCAGGGTGGCCATGATGTAGATGTCATCTTCGTTGGCATCCAGCCGCTCAACGATGCGGGCACGGTTGCTCGCTTTCAGCTGCGGCACCACTTTGGGGTAGCGACGCAGGAAGGCGCCCAGATAGTGTGGGAGGAAATATTTCGCCGTGGTCACCGCTGCCAGATTCAGCGGCCCGGCCACCTCACCACGTAATTCTTCCAGCTTTCCCTCAAAAGCCGTCAAGCGTTCGAATACATCCTTGCAGGTCGTGAACAGTTCCTTGCCGGCGGCGGTAAGGTAGATCTTTTTCCCCATCTGCTCGAACAACGACACCCCCAGGGTCTCTTCCAGGCGCTTGATCTGTATGGATACCGCCGGTTGGGTGAGATGGATCGCCTCCGCGGCGCGGGTGAAATTGCCGTGGCGGGCGACCGCCTCGAACAGGCGCAGTTGCTGCAGGGTGGCTCTGATCATTTTGTTTCCAGTGGCAAAGGTATTAACAAAAGTAAATGCTAATCATATTAACAATTAATTTCAATTTATCGCTGTGCTTGTCTATCTTTTCAACCGTGAAAGGCAAACATGTGTCGGGAAGGTGAAGCAGGGCCCCCGGCAAATAAACTGCAGAACCATGAGGAGATGAGAACCATGGCGGTAAAAAGCTATAGCGCGGGCGTAAAAGAGTACCGCGAAACATACTGGATGCCCGAGTATACGCCGAAGGACACCGATATCCTGGCATGCTTCAAGGTCACACCCCAGCCCGGTGTACCCCGTGAAGAGGTTGCTGCCGCAGTGGCCGCTGAGTCCTCCACCGGTACCTGGACTACTGTGTGGACCGACCTGCTGACCGATCTGGACTACTACAAGGGCCGCGCCTACGCCATTGAAGACGTGCCGGGCGACGATACCTGTTTCTACGCCTTTATCGCCTACCCGATCGACCTGTTCGAGGAAGGTTCAATGGTCAACGTGCTGACCTCACTCGTCGGTAACGTGTTCGGCTTCAAGGCACTGCGCGCCCTGCGCCTGGAGGACATCCGCTTCCCGGTCGCCTATGTGATGACTTGTAATGGCCCGCCGCAGGGCATCCAGGTCGAGCGCGACATCATGAATAAGTACGGTCGTCCGCTGCTGGGCTGCACCATCAAGCCCAAGCTGGGTCTCTCCGCCAAGAACTACGGCCGTGCCTGCTACGAAGGCCTGCGTGGTGGTCTGGACTTCACCAAAGACGACGAGAACGTTAACTCCCAGCCGTTCATGCGCTGGAAGCACCGCTTCGATTTCGTTATGGAGGCGATCCACAAAGCCGAGGCCGAGACCGGTGAGCGCAAGGGTCACTACCTGAACGTTACCGCGCCGACCGCTGACGAGATGATGCGTCGTGCCGAGTATGCCAAAGAGATCGGCGCACCGATCATCATGCACGACTACCTCACCGGTGGTCTCTCCGCCAACACCCAGCTGGCTCAGTGGTGTCAGCGAAACGGCATGTTGTTGCACATTCACCGCGCGATGCACGCCGTGCTCGACCGCAACCCGCACCACGGTATCCACTTCCGCGTGCTGACCAAGGTGCTGCGTCTGTCCGGTGGTGACCACCTGCACTCAGGTACTGTTGTCGGCAAACTGGAAGGCGACCGTGACGCCACCCTAGGCTGGATTGACATCATGCGCGATTCCTACATCAAGGAAGATCGTTCACGCGGTATCTTCTTCGACCAGGATTGGGGTGCCATGCCCGGTGTTATCCCGGTTGCCTCCGGCGGTATCCACGTCTGGCACATGCCGGCACTGGTCAGCATCTTCGGTGACGACTCCGTGCTGCAGTTCGGTGGCGGAACACTGGGACATCCGTGGGGTAACGCCGCCGGCGCCGCCGCCAACCGTGTTGCTGTCGAGGCCTGT
>JBFFNE010000090.1:0-11361 GCA_041563315.1 Thiohalomonadaceae bacterium | reverse complement strand
GTGGACGGGGGCAATGCCAATTACCATGACAGTCAGCGCCGGGGAGTCATGCTGGCGGAACATGATATCGGCTTCATCGATGCTGGCACCTCGGGCGGGGTGTGGGGACTGGAAAACGGGTACTGCATGATGGTGGGTGGCAGTAAATCCGATGTCACACGGTTGGAGCCGGTACTCAAGGCACTGGCTCCCGCTGAGGACAGGGGGTGGGCAAGGATGGGCCCGATCGGGGCCGGTCACTACACCAAGATGATCCACAACGGTATCGAGTACGGCATGATGCAGGCCTTCGCTGAGGGCTTCGATTTGCTACGCAGTAAAAAGGAGTTCGAGCTGGACTTGGCTAAGGTGGCGGAGACCTGGCGTCATGCCTCGGTAGTGCGTAGCTGGTTGTTGGATCTCACCGCAGAGGCCTTGGCCAAGGGGCCGGCCATGGAGGATATCGCCCCTGTTGTGCCAGATTCGGGAGAAGGTCGTTGGACGGCGGTGGAGGCGGTTGATCAAGGGGTTGCATTGCCGGTAATTACACTGGCGCTGCAGATGCGCTTTGCCAGTCAGGACGCTGATGGCTATCAGTCACGGCTTTTGGCGGTGATGCGCAATGCCTTCGGTGGTCATGATGTGGTAAAGAAGTCAGTCGGCCACCATGATTGAACCGTGTACCTTCATTATCTTTGGCGCCACCGGTAACCTGGCCAGCAATAAGTTGCTACCCGCCCTCTACCACCTGGAGACGGCAGGTCGGCTGCCGCGTGAGATGGTGATACTGGGTATCGCCCGACGTGGCTGGGGAGATGAGGAGTATCGGCAGGCCGTGGCCGATTACCTGGCCCCTAAGGCGAGGGACGGACTGGACGAAGTGCTGTTCGCCCGGTTTGCAAGTCGCCTGCGCTATTTCAGGGGGGATATTCATGACCCCCATGCCTATCGTGGCCTGGCCCGCTATCTTGAGGAAAACCATTTTCCCGGTAATAAAATCTTCTATCTGGCCATCCGCCCGGCGGAGTTCGGTGAGGTTGCCACCCAGCTGGCATCGGTGGGACTCAATGACGAGACCGGTGGCTGCAGTCGGCTGGTGATCGAGAAGCCCTTCGGCTATGACCTGGAGAGCGCTCATATCCTGGAGCAGCAATTGCATCGCCATTTTCGCGAGGAGCAGCTGTTTCGCATCGATCATTACCTGGGCAAGGGCACCGTCCAGAATGTGCTGGTGTTCCGCTTTGCCAACCTGATGATGGAGCCCCTGTGGAATCGCAACTTTATCGACCATGTGCAGATCACCCATGCCGAATCGCAGGGAATCGAAAAGCGGGCCGAGTATTACGATGGTGCCGGGGCCTTGCGCGATATGCTGCAAAGCCATCTGCTGCAGATGCTGACTCTGGTGGCTATGGAACCGCCCGCGAGGCTGGATGCCGAGTCGCTGCGCGATGAAAAGGTCAAGGTGCTCAAGTCCATTCGCCCCATTCCACCGAGCGCGGTTCACGCCCAAGCCTTTCGCGCCCAGTATAAGAACGGACTGGTAAATAGTGAGAAGGTCGCCAGTTACCTGGAAGAGGTGGGGGTGGCCCCAAACAGCACCACCGAGACCTACACCGCACTGAAGTTGTATATCGATAACTGGCGCTGGCGCAATGTGCCGTTCTATATCCGAACCGGCAAGCGCATGGCAAGCAGTTCCTCGATGATTTGCATCCGCTTCAAGCATCCGCCGCAACAGCTGTTTCGCGAAACCCAGCTAGAGCAGATCAAGCCTAACTGGCTGATTCTCAGTATCCAGCCAGATGAGTGTCTGCGTGCGGAGATTCAGGTTAAGGTTCCCGGGCTGGAAATGAAGACACAGACGACTACGCTTGATGCAAGTTATTGTGGTGTCGAACAGCAGAAACTAGATGCCTATGAGGCACTGCTCCTGGATGTGATTGAGGGCGATAGCTCACTGTTCCTGCGTTACGATGAGGTGGAATGGGCCTGGAGGGTGGTCGATCCTATCCTTAAGGTGTGGTCAATGGAGCGAGACTACATACACACCTACCCCGCAGGGAGTTGGGGACCCGAGGCCTCCAATCGTCTGTTTGAGCGTGATGACCAGTATTGGCGCAACAGTATCAAGGTGGATGAGCGATAGAGTGAGCCGCCCTCTCAGGGTATCATTATCCGTTTGACGGGTATTTAGCAAGCATGCCCCGAGCGGTCTGGAGCAGGATTACATCTTCGCGAGATGGGTGGAATCGGGCCTTGCTGATTGCCTTCAACGAGATAAAAACAGAAAAAGTGGGAGAGACATGGAGTTTGTTCAAGCCTATAAAGGTGAGTTTCATAACGGGAGCAGAACCCGTTTAACACAGTCAGCGGCATGGCAGGCACTGCAGGAGCATTTCGCTCAAGTTGAATCGTTGCAGATGCGGGATATGTTTGCCGCCGACCCTTTGCGTTTCGAAAAACTTTCCGTGCAGTTCAATGATATCCTGCTCGATTACTCCAAGAACCGGGTGACCGAGGAGACGATGCAGCTGTTGCTGTGCCTGGCCCGTGAGGCGAATGTCACCGGTTGGGCCAACCGCATGTTCAACGGTGAGCATATCAACTTCACCGAGGATCGAGCGGTGCTGCATATGGCATTGCGCAATCGCAGCAACACACCTATCTATGTCGATGGCCAGGATGTCATGCCTGAGGTCAATCGGGTATTGGAGAGGATGCGCCGTTTCTGTATCAAGATCCACACCGGGATCTGGAAGGGGCATACCGGTAAGCCGATCACCGATGTGGTGAATATCGGTATCGGTGGCTCCGATCTTGGGCCGTATATGGTCACTGAAGCATTGACTCCCTATGCCCGTGGTGATATTCGGGTGCATTTCGTCTCCAATGTGGACGGCACTCATGTGGCGGAGCGTATCAAGCGCCTGGATCCGGAAACCACCCTGTTCATCGTCTCCTCCAAGACCTTCACCACCCAGGAGACGCTGACCAATGCGCATACTGCCCGCCGCTGGCTGGTGGAGAATCTGCGCGATGAGTCGGCCGTTAGCAAGCACTTCGTTGCCGTTTCCACCAACGCTGAAGCGGTAGAGGCGTTTGGTATCGATCCGAAAAACATGTTCGAGTTCTGGGACTGGGTTGGCGGTCGCTATTCGCTCTGTTCCGCTATTGGACTCTCCATTGCGCTCTACCTTGGAATGGATAATTTCGAGGAGTTGTTGGCCGGGGCACATGCAATGGATCAGCATTTTTTGCGCGCACCGCTGGAAAAAAATCTGCCGGTGATTATGGGGGTGTTGGGCGTGTGGTACAGCTCCTTTTTCGGTGCCGAGACTCATGCCATTCTGCCTTATGATCAATACCTGCACCGATTCACCGCCTATCTGCAGCAGGCGGACATGGAGAGTAATGGCAAACGCATAGACCGCGACGGCAGTGTGGTCGATTATGCGACCGGTCCGATTATTTGGGGCGAGTCGGGCACCAATGGACAGCACGCCTTTTACCAGTTAATTCACCAGGGCACGCGACTCATTCCCATCGATTTTATGGCCCCAGTGGAGTCCCATAATCCGGTAGGGGACCATCACGTTATCCTCTTGGCCAATTTCTTCTCCCAAAGTGAGGCGCTGATGATGGGACGGACTGAAGAGGAGGCGCGCAATGAACTTCAGGCTCAGGGATTAACCGAGGAGGAACTGGAGCGGCTGTTGCCGCACAAGGTTTTTACCGGCAACAAGCCGAGCAATTCCATCATGTTCCACAAATTAACCCCCTACACCCTGGGCTCGCTCATCGCCCTGTATGAGCACAAGATCTTCGTGCAGGGGATTATCTGGCGGATTAATTCGTTTGATCAGTGGGGGGTAGAACTGGGCAAACAGCTAGCGAAGACGATTCTGTCTAAACTCGATGATGATGCCTCTGTGGTGGAGCATGACCCCTCAACCAACGGACTGATTAACTACTATAAGCGCAATCGTCACGAGTAGTCGGTGTAGCGGCAGAACATGATGCGCTCTTTGCGCGGGCGCGCGACAATCCTGCAGATGGCGTGATCAAATACGCCAGCCTCGAACAGGCTGATGTCAGAGGGTAGTTCGCGGCCACCCTCCGGGGTTGGCAGCTCCAGCACCGGTTCATAATTATTTTTCAACTCTTGCACGCGTTCGGCACCTTTGCCCCGGGCCAGTCGCTTGAGGGCGAGTTCGATAAAGTCACGCACGACCATTCGTGCTGGCAGGCAAAAAGCATAGTGGGTAAAGTCTGAGCTGCTGTAGATGGTGAGATTGATTTGCCGCTCGTTACTCTTTACCTTCCCCTGCCTGAAAATCGTGCCCATTTTCGGCTTCCTTCTTGATGGATGTTTCGTGTCTTTGTTATGTGATTTTTCGATTAATACAAAAAATTTCTTATAAAAAAGTAATGAATTTCACGTATAACGCTGCTGGATGATCATGCCGGCAAGGGGGGGCAGGGGCACGACAATCGAGCAGGGTTGCCCGCTCCAGGGGATGTCTTCGGCTTCGAATTGCGCAGTTTCATCAGGAGTCGTGCCAGCATAGCAGGCCGAATCGGTGTTGAGTAACTGACTATAACGCCCCATCACAGGTACCCCGATACGGTAACCTTCGTGCCGTTGCAGGGTGAAATTCAAGACGATGATGACAGGTTGTTCGCCGCCGAGGCGCATATAACTCAGTACCGAGTGCTGGGCGTCTTCGCAATCAAGCCATTGGAAGCCGGCCGCTTCGAAGTCGAAGCGGTGTAGTGACGGTTCTTCAGCGTAGAGGCGGTTGAGATCGCCCAGCAACTGGTGGATGCCATAGTGATAAGGGTTGTCATAGAGATGCCACTCCAGTGCCGTGTCGTGATTCCACTCACGTCCCTGAGCAAACTCACAGCCCATAAACAGCAGCTTCTTTCCCGGCATGGTGTTCATATATGTGTAGAGTAAGCGCAGATTGGCAAACCGTTGCCATTCGTCACCGGGCATTTTCTCCAGCAGTGAGCGCTTCATGTGCACCACCTCATCATGGGAGAAGGGGAGGATGAAATTCTCTGCAAAGGCGTAGGTCAGGCCGAAGGTCAGGTTGTCCTGATGAAACTTGCGGTGAATGGGGTCTCGGTGGAAGTAGGTGAGCGTGTCGTGCATCCAGCCCATGTTCCATTTCATGGAAAAGCCAAGGCCCCCCATGTCGGTTGGCCGCGAGACCATCGGCCAGGAGGTTGACTCCTCGGCCATGGTCAGGGCACCGGGATGTTCGCGGTGGACCAATGTATTCATTTCACGCAGGAACTCGACCGCTTCCAGGTTTTCATTACCTCCGTGGATATTGGGTAGCCAGTCACCGGGTTCTCGCGAATAGTCCAGGTAAAGCATGGAGGCGACTGCGTCGACCCGGAGTCCATCAATATGGAACTCCTCCAGCCAGTATAGGGCGCTGGAGAGCAGGAAGTTTCTAACCTCGTTGCGGCCGTAGTTGAATATCAATGTCCCCCAGTCGCGATGCTCACCGCGGCGCGGGTCCTCGTGCTCATAGAGTGGGGTGCCATCGAAACGAGCCAAAGCGAATCCATCTCTGGGGAAATGGGCGGGCACCCAGTCGAGAATCACACCAAGGTTACGGGTATGACACTGGTCGATAAACCAGCGCAAATCGTCCGGTGGGCCGAAACGGCTGGTGGGGGCAAAATAGCCGGTGGTCTGATAGCCCCAGGAAGCATCCAGCGGATGTTCGGTGATCGGCAGGAGTTCAATGTGGGTGAAGCCCAGTCCCTTTACGTGGGGAATGAGCCCTTCTGCCAGTTCCCGGTAGCTGAGAAATCCTCCCTGTGGATTGCGCTGCCAGGAACCCAGGTGTACCTCATAAACGGACATTGGCCGGTGTAGCCAGTCGCCGTTGGCGCGCTGACTCATCCACGCCTTGTCTTCCCAATGATAAGTTGAGCATTCGATGATGGCAGCACTCGCCGGGCGAATCTCGAAGTGACGCCCATAGGGGTCACTCTTGAGGTGGAGTCCACCGTACTGATCACGAAGCTCGAATTTATAGAGCGCGCCCGTGGGTAATTCCGGAATGAACAGCTCCCAAACCCCGCTACTGCCGCGGTTGCGCATGGGGTGACAACGCCCGTCCCAGCGGTTGAAGTCCCCCACAACACTGACTCGCTCGGCATTGGGTGCCCAGACGGCAAAGCGCACCCCCTTTACTCCTTGATGCTGGCATGGATGAGCACCGAGCATCTGGTAGGCCCGGTAGTGCTGGCCATGGGTAAATTGCGACAGGCCGCTTTCATTGAGCATAGGCTGGAAGGCATAGGGATCGTACTGTTGATGGCGCTGACCAGCCGAATCGTGCCATTCAAGGGTATAGAGGCGATCGTGGGGGCACGCCATGCCGCGCCATTCGAACAAGGCGCTTTGCGCATAGCGCTCCATCGGTAATAAGGTCTCACCGCAGCGGATGTTTGCCTGGGTTGCACCCGGCAGGAAGGCACGGATTATTACGCCGTCGCCCCAGGGGTGACGGCCGAGGATTTCGAAGGGATCGTGATGGCGGGCCTCTAGCAGGCGCTGGACTCCGCCCGGCAGCTGAGTCATAAAACGATCATCATCCAACGTTGTGATAAAGGTAGTCTATGCTTAACTTAGGTTCTGGAAAATGAATCATGTACGTGTTCAGCCTATCACGATACGCTGAAAATTATTGTGACATTTATTGGGGGAGTATATGCCAAGTATGGATACACCACGTTTTGTCAGCCGATTGACCCGAGAAACCCTTGCCCTGATCTTGGCCGGCGGCGCAGGAACGAGATTGAAAGGATTGACACGCTGGCGATCAAAACCCGCCGTTCCCTTTGGCGGCAAGTTTCGCATCATCGATTTTCCGCTATCCAACTGCATCAACTCCGGCATCCGCCGCGTGGGCATTCTTACCCAGTACAAGGCCCACTCCTTGATCCGTCATATCCAGCTTGGCTGGAGTTTTCTGCGTGGCGAACTGGGCGAGTTCATTGAGTTGCTACCGGCCCAACAGCGCCTCGGTGCCCAGTGGTATTCCGGTACCGCTGATGCCCTATATCAAAATCTCGATATCATTCGTTTGCACAAACCAAAATATGTGCTGATCCTTGCCGGTGATCACATTTACCAGATGGATTACGGTCCGATGCTCGCCGCGCATGTGGAAAATCGGGCCGATATGACGATTGGCTGTTTTGAGGTGCCGGTCGAGGAGGCGCGCGATTTCGGCGTTATGCAGGTGGATAATCAATGGCACGTTACCGCTTTTGCCGAAAAATCGAATAATCCGATGACCTTGCCGGATGACCCGACTCAGTCCCTTGCTTCCATGGGGATCTATATCTTCAATACCGACTATCTTTATGAGCAGCTGATTTGCGATGCTGATGACAGTGAGTCTTCCCACGATTTTGGCAAGAATGTGATCCCGCGGGCGATAAGAGAACACCGTGTTTTTGCCTATCCGTTTCGTGATCCACAAAGCGACAAGAAGTCCTATTGGCGGGATGTTGGGACAGTGGATGCGTACTGGGAAGCCAATATGGAGTTGATTGGAGTGACCCCTGACCTGAATCTCTATAACAGTAACTGGCCGATTTGGACCTATCAGGAACAGTTGCCACCGGCCAAATTCGTGTTTGACGATGTCGATCGCCGGGGGATGGCGGTGGATTCGATGGTCTCGGGCGGTTGCATTATCTCCGGGGCGATGGTGCAGCATTCCCTGCTCTTTTCCAACGTCTGTGTCGAGGCCTGTAGTGAAGTCCACGATTCGGTGATACTTCCCAATGTCATCATCAGGCCCAATTGCCGGATCCGCAAGGCGGTCATCGACAAGGGTTGCATCGTCCCCGAGGGGACCGTGATTGGCGAGGATCCGGTTACCGATGCCGAACGTTTCGATGTGAGCGACAAGGGCGTCGTGCTGGTTACTCCCGAGATGCTGGGGCAAGAATTGCATCATGTCCGCTGAGGCATCGATCAAGCTGGTGATATGCTGGCACATGCACCAACCGTCTTATCGGGATGCGGGGAGCGGGCATTACCGTCTTCCCTGGACCTACCTCCATGGTATTAAGGATTACGTGGATATGGTCGCTCTTCTTGAAAAGGTTCCCGATGCGCGCGCTGTAGTAAATTTTACCCCGACACTGCTCGAGCAGCTCAGTGACTACGTGGCGCAGATTACTGATGCCCTCGAGGGACAGGTAGTGCCGGGTGATCCGCTGCTTGCAACACTCATCGCAGAGCAGTTACCGACACAGGCTGAGGAGCGGGAAGCGCTGATCCGGGCAGCCTTGCGCGCCAATGAAAAACGCCTGGTCGACCGTTTTCCCAGTTATCGTCATCTGGTCGACCTGGCACAAGGCGTGCTCAAAAATCCGGCGATGTTAGCTTATTTGAGCGACCAATACCTTGCTGATCTGTTGGTATGGTATCACCTGGCCTGGCTGGGAGAGACGGTACGCCAGGGGGATACGCGGGCCAAGCGCCTGATGGCCAAACTGCATGGCTACACCCTGGAGGATCGACGTGAACTCCTGGTACTGATCGGTGAGTTGCTTGCCGGAGTGGTGCCGCGTTATCGCAAGCTGGCCGAAGAGCGGCGGGTCGAATTGTCGGTTACCCCATACGCACACCCCATTATTCCGTTGTTGATAGACACAGCGGTTACCCATGAGGCATTGCCTGAGGCCCCATTGCCTGCGATCGGCCGCTACCCTGGCGGGCGAGAGCGAGTGTTGTGGCATATCGAAGAGGGGCTGGATGTTTTCGAGAAATATTTCGGTTTTCGTCCCAAGGGCTGCTGGCCTTCAGAAGGCTCGCTCAGCGAGGAGACACTCACCCTGCTTGTCGATTCGGGTTTTCACTGGACCGCCAGTGGCGAGACGGTGCTGCGTAACAGTCTGCATCGTTCGGAGGCCAGCTCCCATGGTTGCATTCACCGTCCCTACCGGCTGGACAGGCAGCCCCTGACCTGTTTTTTTCGCGATGACGGGTTGTCCGATCTCATCGGCTTCAGCTACGCCGACTGGCATGCCGAGGATGCGGTCACCAATTTTATCCATCACCTGGAGAATATTGCGGTGGCCTGCCGGCATGAGCCGAATAGGGTGGCGAGCGTCATTATGGATGGCGAAAACGCGTGGGAACATTACCCGGATAATGGCTACCACTTTCTGGATGCTCTCTACCGACGTCTTGCGGCTCACCCGCATATTGAAATGACCACATTCAGTCGTTGTCTTGAGGATAAGATCAAGGCGCAGCCTCTGCGACACTTGGTCGCCGGCAGCTGGGTTTATGGCACCTTTTCCACCTGGATCGGCGATAGTGATAAAAATCGTGCCTGGGAGCTGCTTATCGAGGCCAAGCACGCCTATGACCAGGTTATGGCCAGCGGTAGTCTCGACAGGGAACAGCAGACCCTGGCCGAGCATCAGCTGGCCTTGTGTGAAGGTTCCGATTGGTTCTGGTGGTTTGGTGATTATAACCCCTCCGAGTCCGTACAGGATTTCGATCAACTCTACCGGCATCAATTGACGGCGCTCTATCACACCCTTGGCCTGTCACCACCGGTGGCGCTGGAGAAGGCAATCTCCAGCGGAGGGGGGGAGGCCGAGGTTGGTGGGGTGATGCGCCGCGGGAGCGACCCTGTTACCCCTCATGGCTAACACCGCTCCGTCACTCCTGTCACAGCGCGAGGCTGGGATCCTGCTTCACCCGACCTCCCTCCCTGGCGATGGCGTCTGTGGAGAGCTGGGTGAAGAGGCATTGCGGTTTATCGATTTTCTTGCCCAGGCCGGCCAGCGATTATGGCAGGTACTCCCATTGGGGCCGGTGCATGAGGATCGCTCTCCCTATCAATCGCTTTCCGCTTTTGCCGGCAGTGCCGACTTGATCGGTCGTGACTGGCTTCTGCAGCAGTGGTGGAGCGAGGCCGACAGGGACGTGCTCGCCTCCTTATCCAAGGAGGAGTTGCTGGCGCAGACCTGGACGCATTTTTCCCGGCATATGGATGACACACAGCGCCGGGAATTTGACTCTTTTTGCCATGAGCACGCCCACTGGCTGGAAGATTACGTCCTTTTCCGGCTATTGAAGCAGCGGTTCATGCAGCGTTCCTGGATGGAATGGCCCGCGTCATACCGCGATCGCCATGCAAAGGAGATGGAACAGCTGCGTCAAACGGAAACGCAGGCGCTTGCCGGCTACCGTTTCGAACAATTTGTTTTTTTCAGCCAGTGGCAGCGAGTGAAGGAGTACGCCAACGCCCGGGACATTCGTGTCCTGGGTGATATGCCGATCTTCGTCTCGCACGACAGCGCCGACGTCTGGGCCTGTCGCGATGCTTTCGAGCTGGACGAGTGCGGCCAGGCTACTGTCGTGGCCGGGGTACCGCCCGATTATTTCTCTGCAACCGGACAACGCTGGGGCAACCCGCTCTACGACTGGGACTGGATGGAAGCGGATGGCTTCAACTGGTGGCACCGGCGTATCGCCCACAAGTTCCACCTGTTTGATCTGTTGCGTATCGATCACTTCCGCGGTTTTGAGGCCTGCTGGGAGGTGCCCGCCCATGAGCAGACGGCAATCAACGGTCGTTGGGTCAAGGTGCCGGGCGACGAGATGTTCACCAGTCTTGCGGCCCGCTTCGGCCCCCTGCCGATCATTGCCGAGGACCTGGGGGTGATCACCGATGAAGTGCGGGCGCTGCGGAAAAAATACGGTTTCCCAGGCATGCTGATTCTGCAGTTTGCCTTCGACAGTGGTCCGGAAAACCCCTACTTGCCGCATAACCACACAGAAGACAGTGTGGTCTACACCGGTACCCACGATAACGACACCACCATCGGATGGTATGACGGCCTCACCGCCGAGCAGCGGCAACGGGTACTCAACTACCTTGATGCTCCGCGAGAGCCGATGCCGTGGCCTTTGATTGAAGCGGCCTACGCCTCGGTCGCCCGCCAGGCGATTATCCCCCTGCAGGATGCCCTGTCCCTCGGGAGTGAACACCGCCTCAATGTGCCAGGCACCACCGAAGGCAACTGGCGCTGGCGATTCGATTGGGCAGATGTGCCCGAGGGATTGGCAGAGCAGTTAGCCGGTATGACCCAGCGATACGGACGATAACGATGCTGCGCGCCGCGGGCTGGATCCGACGGGCTCATCCTTCAACGATTGCAGCACGCATGGCTGGGCAGAGGCTCGCGGATTTCCTCGACTGCGCGCAGCCGAAACGCGGCTTGTCATTAAGGCGGGTTTGTATGGAGCCAGGAATAATGGTACCGAGGGTCGGACTCGAACCGACAAGGTGTTGCCACCGGGGGATTTTGAATCCC
>JBFFNE010000089.1:0-11815 GCA_041563315.1 Thiohalomonadaceae bacterium | reverse complement strand
CTGGACAAGGTACTGCGCATGGACACCACTACGCTAATCGTAGATGACCCGGTCAAGCGGGTCGATAACATGACCATGGCCTGGGGACTGGAGGCGCGAGTGCCGTTTCTCGACCACGAACTGGTGGAACTGGCCATGTCGATGCCGCAGGAGATGAAACTCGGCCCCGATGGTAACGACCACAAGTATGTGCTGAAGAAGGTCGCCCGCGGTCTCATCCCCGATGCGGTGATCGACCGGCCCAAGGGTTACTTCCCGATGCCCGCATTGAAGTTTGTGCGCGGTGAGTTCCTTGAGTTCATGCGCGTCATCCTCGACTCCGAGGCTTGCCGAAACCGCGGCGTCTACAATCGGGCCTATGTGGAGAAGCTGCTGGCGGACCCGGATAACGAAGCCCATTTTACCAAGCTACGCGGTTCCAAATTGTGGCATCTGGCGCTGTTGGAGTTGTGGCTGCAGCGCAATGTCGATGCAATAGCGGAGTTATAGCTCGTATTGTCCAGGCCGTGGGTGAGGAGTCTCATGAGAGCGGTCGTTCCGGTCGCCATCTTGTGTCGCGTTGTTAGTACTCGAATTGCGTTAGCCGTACGGTCTCGTTCCATAACCAATCGGCCAACGCTTCATCGAGTGCGAATTTACGCGGTCTCTTCTCCTTGAAGTCTTTATAATACTTTCCGGAAACGGACTTGCATAATGGTGACGATGAGAGGAATACCCCTGTTCTTGCCCCTTTGTCTGGCGAGCGGGCAAAATAGCGACGAAACAGCGGATATATCGGTAACAGTTTTTTTGGAAAGGCCTGGCGCAGCATCGGCGTATCCACAATCCCTGGGTCAAAGCAGTTGACTGTAATTCCTTTGCCCCTGACCAGATCGGCCAGTCTCCTGGTGAACAGAATGCTATACAACTTACTATTGCAATAAGCCTGTTCAGCGCTGTAATTTTTCCTTAACTCAATATCACCGTGATCCACCACCGCATCGGCATGCCTGAATGAGGCGGTATTAATCACCCGGGCGTCAGTTGAGTTTTCCAGCAAGGCCATCAATCTGCCGGTTAAAACAAACGGCGCCAGATGGTTCACAGCCAGCGTTATTTCCAGACCATCCTTCGACTCAGAGAAGGTGTCATCCGCCCAGACCCCGGCATTGTTGACCAACACATCAACGGAGTCGGTCATACTAGCGACTGTATCTGCGGCAAGGTGCACTGACTCCAGTGAGGAAAAATCACAATGGATATAGTGCACGCTGTTCCTTAATGGCTGGTTCCGTATCAATTGCGCAAACTTTTCCTCATTTCTTGCCAGCACAAAAAATGTGGCACTCTCCCGCTTATCGAGCTGATACAACCAATCAGTACCAAACCCGGAAGTTACCCCATTTATCACAATATTTTTCACAACCTGCTCCCTGTTTAATTTCAGTACTGCTACAAAACTTGCTTAATGACGGATAACGACCTTACCAAAATGACATCGGCTGTCGAAATGCTCCCAGGCTTCCCTTGCTTTATCAAACGGAACAACGCGATCCACCACCGGATGTAACTGGTGCTTCTCCAGGGCGCGGTTAAGGTCCTCGAACTCCTCACGGCTCCCCACGGCATTGCGGCGAAGGCTCGCACCGCTCCCATAAAGCGAGCTGAACGGGATATCGGCAGGACCTGCGGCAACAAAACCGATAACGGCAATTTCACCGCCGATTGTCGTTGCGCCGAGCGACTGCTCCAGCGTTCCCGCTCCTCCCACTTCAACAACACGGTCCACCCCGCGCCCTCCAGTTAGCTCACGCGCCTTTTTCCCCCAGGCCGAAACTTCGTTGTAATTGATCACCTCATCGGCACCTACAGCCTTCAGGCGCTCCGCCTTCTCACTACTGGAGGTGGTAGCAATTACCCGCGCCCCGCGCAGTTTTGCCAACTGAATGGCGAACAGAGAGACGCCACCGCTGCCGAGCGTCAGAACGGTATCGCCCGGGGATACAGGTGCCGGGCCGGCCAAAGCACTCCAGGCCGTTACCGCCGCACAAGGGAGTGTCGCAGCAGCTTCGTACGAAATATATTCGGGGATCGATACCAGTGCTTCCTGACTGACGACCTTGTATTCGGTCAACCAACCATCTCTGTCACTGCCGTACTGTTCTGCGATAGCCGTGACCGGTAAACGGCCGCCCATCCAGTTGGGAAAAAACGTGTTCGCCACCCTATCCCCAACCCTGAAACGCGATACCCCGTCACCGACCGCAACGATCTCACCCGCTCCATCCGACAATGGGACAAGGCCGGGACGACATGGCATGGGATACTCTCCGTGCAGCAGTGCCAGGTCACGGTAGTTGAGGGCACTGGCCCTAACTCTGACAAGCACCTCCTTTGGGCCGGGTTGCGGTATCTCCTCATTCTGTAGGACAAGGTGATCAAGGCTGCCAAACTGCTCAAGACGATAGCTCTGCATGAAGACGACTCCTTGTATGTGTGAGTGTCAGCATGTTAATTTGGCTATCCGATATGCTTAATCACTTAGCGTCCCTAATTATTATCTGTTCGTCCAAATTTCATAGAAGGTTATGGACCCACTGGAAGATGTCTTCACGGCCATGCGCATTGAAAGCGCGCTCTATGCGCGACTTCAGGCCAAAGCACCCTGGGGGATCGCTTTTGATACCAGCCCCAATGCACGCTATGCGATTGTGGTACGCGGCCACTGTTGGCTGAGTGCCGCCAGCCTGCCACAGCCCATCGCTCTGACCGGCGGGGACTGTTTCATCGTCAAGGGCGAAGCGGAATTTCAGCTACAAGATGAGCAGGGCTGCGAGCTACAGGCCTGTAACGAGGTCTTTCATGAATATGCTGGTGATACTGTTACCGTCGGTGGCGATGGCGCACTGACCGATATCGTTGCCGGGCGTTTTGCCTTCGATGTCTCCGGTGGTGAGCCCCTGATGTCACTGCTCCCCTCGGTGCTGCACATTCGCATGGACAGCGAACGCGCCCGACTGTTGCAGGCAACCCTGCAATTGATCGCAATGGAGACCACGGAGCAGTCCATGGGGGCAAGGCTGGTGGTAAACCGGCTCGCGGATGTTTTGTTTATGCAGGCGGTGCGTGCTTATTGCACTTCAGAGGGCTGCCTGCACAGCGGGTGGCTGTCCGCCTATACCGACCGCAGACTAGGTATGGTATTGCGGGCAATGCATGCGGAAATCGACAAAAACTGGACTGTAAAATCTCTGGCCACTATCGCCGGCATGTCACGCTCTGCATTTGCCCAACATTTTAAAACCATCGTCGGTGACACGCCTCTCAACTACCTTAACCGTTGGCGCACCTATCGCGCAAAAAACCTCCTGCGTCAAAGCGATCTGGCGTTGATCGAAATCGCCCAGCGTGTTGGGTACGAAAGTGATGGAGCGTTTAATCGTGCGTTTAAACGCAGCGTGGGACTCGCGCCAGGTGAATACCGCCGGCTGAATAGCTTTTGAAAGGCCCTGATGCTCTCTGTTCTTCTACCCCAGGCAAGCGGTAGGGTCGCATGCTGGATACTCATTCACAGATAAGGTAAACGGCACCCGCTGGCGCTGTTTTTACTGTAACCGTATGAGTGGAGTCGAACTCAACCCGGCGATGTTGTCTGCGGCTTTGTGCCTTTGGGATGATACTAGCCACGGATCCTGCTCTCCCATAGCGAGATATTGACAATCAGGTTGACGGCTCCTTGTCCCCAGGTGGGTTGAGACCTGGCCCAGCTGTCCATCCAGTATGTCGTCTCGCCAGGACGGTGCGCCGTCCAGACCGGGACGACATGCCAGCATCTCTTGGGACGTGTTTGCTTTTCTGCAGTGGCCCATCCACGTATTGCGAGGGGGTAAATGGAGAAGAGGCCTTGATTCAGGCAAGTAGAGGAAGATCCGCTAAATTCCACCAGCGCACCGCCGAAATATACTACGCTCTTAGCGGTATACCCTTGATAACGGCGGGGTTGGCACCATTGACATAGAGACTATCGAATTTTTAGGCAATTCATTTTCAGCACAAGAGGTTTATTATGGATGTACTAGAGCGCATTGACGAGCAGGTGAAGAGTAACCCTATCGTCATTTACATGAAGGGCACCCCGCAGATGCCGATGTGCGGTTTCTCCAGCCGTACCGCCCAGGCATTGCAGGCCTGCGGCGTGGAGTTTGCCTACGTCAACGTACTGGCCGACCCGGAGATATTCGAGAATCTTCCCCGTTACCAGAACTGGCCGACCTTTCCCCAGATCTATGTCAATGGCGAGCTTATTGGTGGTCACGATATTGTGATGGAGATGTACCAGAAGGGCGAGTTGCAGCCGTTACTACAGGCCGCTGCAGGAAAAAAGGCCGACGAGGCATAATTTCTTTACCCTCCAGAAAAAAAGCCGGCCTCGTGCCGGCTTTTTTACATTTGTCACCTTCCTTCTGCCTTTCTTTAAGGGAAATTTCAGCTTTACCTTGTAAAAAGGTCCCCTACAGATCATCAACCTCGTGGTGACGGCGATGCTGACAAGTAATGAAATCAAGGTATGGGATCCGTTGGTGCGGATCTTTCACTGGTCGTTAGTCGCGGCTTTTACTATTGCCTACCTGACTGAGGATGAATGGCAATCCCTGCATGTATGGGCAGGCTATACCGTAGCGGGTCTTGTGGCATTTCGCCTGGTGTGGGGCTTCATCGGACCTGAGCATGCGCGGTTTAGTGATTTTGTGTTCAGTCCCACCACGGTTTTCGGTTATCTCAGGGACATGATGACGTATCGAGCCAGGCGCTATCTCGGTCATAATCCAGCCGGCGGAGCGATGGTTATTGCACTGCTTATTTCGTTAGCGGCGACCACACTTACCGGCATGCAGCTCTATGCGGTGGAGGAGAATCGTGGCCCGTTTGCGTCCATACAGATGGAAGGCCTCAGTCCTATCGGTAGCGCAATGGCCGATGAGGAGGAGCACGAGGATGGCGAAGGTCACGACGAAGGCGACGAGGAGTTATGGGAAGAACTGCATGAGTTCTTTGCCAATTTCACCTTGTTGCTGGTGTTTCTGCATATCGCCGGTGTGATATTTACCAGCATTTCCCATCATGAGAATCTGCCGCGCTCCATGATTACAGGCAAGAAGCGCGGCGAGTAAGTCGGTGAATACCGTGCGGATCTGGGACTTGCCTGTCAGGCTGTTCCATTGGTTGTTTGCAGCCTCCTGCACGGTGGCGTGGCTGAGCGGTGATGATCCTCGCTATACTGACCTCCATCTCTACAGCGGTTACCTGGCGGTGGGGCTGGTGATATTTCGCCTGGTGTGGGGATTTGTTGGTGGCCGTTATGCGCGATTCAAACAATTCGTCCACGGACCTGTGGTGGTATACAGCCATTTACGCCGGATTTTCGATTCGTCCCAACGCCACGGGCCTGGCCATAACCCGGCTGGGGGCTGGGCGATTCTTGTGATGCTGGGCATGGTGCTATTGCTTGCTGCGACCGGCCTTGTTGTGTTGGGGAGTGAAGAGGGATTCGGTCCGCTGGCAGGTTGGTTCGACATCGGCCTGGGAGTTACCGTTCACCAGTGGCATGAAGGGCTGGCGTGGATACTCCTTTTGGTGGTGCTCCTGCATTTGGCCGGTGTTTTGCTGGAGAGCCGATTGCAGCGCCAGAATTTGCCGCATTCGATGATTAGCGGCCAGAAAGCCGCCGACCGAGACATGGCGGAACGGCACAATGCGACTGTTTCCGGTGGGATGGTGTTGCTTGCCTTTGTGACCTTTTCCGCTGTCTGGTTTTACCCATACCTCGTGGCGGACGATGAGCAGCCCTATTTACCCTTCGTCGACGTACAACTCACTCACGATTCAGCGTGGCAGGATAGCTGTGGCGAATGCCATCTGGCGTACCATCCGAGCCTGCTGCCGGCTCGCTCCTGGCAGAGAATTTTCGAGGAACAACATGAGCACTTTGGCGAGGATTTGTTTCTGACACCCGTTTCAGTCGCCGCACTGCTGGAGTACGCCAAAAAGAACAGCGCCGAGCAGGTGTCGCGTGAGGCAAGCTGGCGCACGCTCCAGTCTCTGGCGGCCGATGCCAGGCCATTACGTATCACCGAAACATCGTACTGGAAGACCACGCACCAGGACCTTGCGGTAGAGACATGGGAGCATCCTTCTGTGAACGGCAGTTTTAACTGCGATGCCTGCCATCGGGATGCCAGGCTGGGAGGGTTTGTGAATGGTGCGATGTATCTTCCCAATAGTGTTACCCGTTTTGGGGGACGTGGTTGGGCAAAAGGATTGAGTGTTGTGAAAAGTACGGTCACAGAAAAGCAGTGATTTTTCCACACCCGCCTTTAACGTCCGGAAACTCTTATTTGCGCTGTTTAGGTTTAATGATTCAAGGGTTTAAGTTAATGAGAAATATGGGAAAACTGATGATCCTGACAAGCCTCACCTTCGGTGGCGGTGCCGTGTTGGCCGATGCGGTCGATGAGCGCCTGGCTTCCTACCAGGCGGAAGGTGCGGGCCCTTTTGATGCCGCCCAAGGTGAATCAATGTGGAATGGCAGTTACGTCCATGCCAAGGCGGATAAACCGCGTAACTGCGCAAGTTGTCATACCGACAATCTCAAGTCCAGCGGGCAGCACGCCCGTACCGGAAAGGCGATCGAACCGATGGCACCCTCAGTTAATACAAAACGCCTGACCGAGGCCAGGGAGATCGAGAAATGGTTTGGGCGTAACTGCAAATGGACAATGGGTCGTGAATGCACGGCTCAGGAAAAGGGTGATTTTCTCAGTTACATGCGACTGCAATAAATGAAAATTTCGGAGAGTAAGCGATGAGTAAATTAATGCCCTTTCTGGCATTGGCGGCCACGGTGGGTCTGGCAAGTGGAAGCGTGACAGCGGATGACGACGGGAGTTATTCGCGCCACGGTCCTGATGTGGCGCCGGTGGAAAATGCGCTCTATCAGGATGAGTGCGGCAGTTGTCATTTTGCCTATCAGCCGGGTCTATTACCCATGGAGTCATGGCTGAAATTGATGGGTTCGCTGGAAGACCATTTCAGCGAGAATGCCGCCCTGGATGGGGCGACGCGCCAGCAGTTGATTGGCTACCTGGTGGCGAATGCGGCGGAAAACTCCGGGACGCGCCGCTCTGCCAAGATCCTGCGCTCACTGGGCAAAGAGATCCCTATCCGGATTACCGATGTTCCCTATATTTGGAGACAGCACGATGAGATCCCGCCACGCCTGATCCGTACCAATGCTGCGCTGCGCAGTTTGAGCAACTGTGCCGCTTGCCATACCCGTGCCGAAACAGGGTCATATGCCGAGCGGGATATTCTTATCCCTGGCATGGGACGCTGGGAAGATTAAACGCTTTGCTCCTCTATGAGGGGATGAGGCCGTCCTGAACACCCCCCCCACTTTGTGATCTCGCCCAACCATAAGCCCACTCCTGGTGAGCCTGTTGTGCAGGGAGGTCACTCAGACAATGGGCAACCGCCCAGTATTTTCCAGCGGTTGACGATGGCGCAAAAGAGATCCGCAGTGCGCTCTGCATCATACAATGCTGAGTGGGCTTGTGAGCCGTCCCAGTCAATCCCGGCGGCTTTTGCCGCGCGGGCCAGCACGGTTTGACCGTAGGCCAGCCCACCGAGGGTAGCGGTGTCAAAGGTACTGAAACTGTGGAAAGGATTTTTCTTGTTTCCCGTCCGCTCCACCGCCGCCTTGATAAAACCCAGATCAAAAAAGGGATTATGTCCGACGAGGATGGCACGGGTACACCCGTGCCGCTTTACTTCCTCCTGAACGGGCTTGAAGATACGGTCCAGTGCTTCGTTTTCCGGTTTCGCCATGCGGAAGGGGTTGAATGGATCGATGCCGGTAAATTCCAGGGCGCGCTGTTCCAGGTTGGCCCCAGGAAAGGGTTCGACATGGCAACAGAAACTTTGGTCACGATGGAGCTGACCATCAAGGTCCATGCGCACCGTGACCGCGGCAATTTCCAGCAGGGCGTCGGTTGCGGCGTTAAAACCGGCGGTTTCCACGTCGACCACTACGGGGAGAAAACCGCGAAAGCGGTTTGCGATCTGATATTGGCTTAATTCTGACATGGACGAAGCTTAACGGATCGGCTGTGATATTTCTAAGTAAGGGAGATGTTTGGGTGAAAATAAAATCAGTTCTCGGATATTTACCTCTCTACTTGCTCTTGTTCCTGCTGGCCGCGAGCGTCGCACAGGCGGAAAGTGAAAATGCTCTGCTATGGCGGATCGTGACACCGCAAGGGGCAGTTAGCCATCTTTTCGGTACCATTCATTCGGAAGATCCACGAGTGCTGGAGTTACCCGCTTCGGTCAAGCAAGCCTTTGCATCGGCGCGTACTCTGGTCTTGGAGCTTGACTTGGGGAAAGAGCAGGCCGTGGCGATGGGACAGGCGATGATACTCCCTTCAGGCAAAGATTTGCAGAGTCTGATAGGTGATACGCTCTATCGCCAGAGCGTCGATGCCATGGCCGAACGCGGTTATACGGAAGCGGTCGTTAATCGTCTCCAACCCTGGGCCATCGTGTTGACCCTGAACATGCCAAAAGCGGAAACCGGGCTGTTTCTTGACTATGTCCTTTATCTTCAGGCGATCGAGCAGGGCAAGAGCGTGCTCGGGCTCGAACGGATGCAAGAACAGATCAGTGTTTTTACCTCGCTGAGTCTTGATGAGCAGGTAAGCCTGCTCCGCGATACACTGCGTGAGCACGATGAATTCCCCCGGATCTTCGAGGGATTGCTTGAGGCCTATCTTCAGCACGATCTGCAGGCCTTGGCTGAACTGGGTGAAGAGAGTGTGAAAGGCGATGACGCGGCCTTACAGCAGCGCTTCATGGAAAAACTGCTGGATGAGCGCAACCAGCTTATGGTGCAACGTCTGTTGCCTTTGCTGGAGAAAGGTGAGTTATTCGCTGCTGTCGGTGCCCTGCATCTGCCGGGGAAAAACGGCCTGCTGGCGTTGCTTCGCCAGCAGGGGATGCATCTTACACCGGTTTATTGAATCGTCCAGTAATGGTTATAGGCGTAGAGCAGGGCGAGGATGGCCAGTACCGCCAGAATGGTGTTGTGCTCGTGGTTTCTGTACCACTGGCGGGCACTCCAGCGGGTGTGACGTAGTTCAGGGAGTTTGAGCGGATTGGGGATGAGACGTGGGGTGCTGTTCTTGTAGACGACCCAGGCATCACCAAAGTCTGAGGCCAGCCCCTCTTCCTCGCCGAGGATCGTGGGAATGTAGGTGATGGTGAACAGCAATAGGCTGACCACCCAGGCCACGGGATTGGCGATGATGACATTCACCCCTACCAGCATAAGCAGTGAGCCGAAATAAAGTGGGTTGCGCACCACCGCATAGATGCCCGTTGTGGCAATTTGCTGGCTCTTGTGCAGCATTCCTGCCGACAGCGACCGCACGAACGCGCCGGCGGAAATCAGAAGAATGCCGATCAACCCTTCCTGCGACGACAATTCTTTTACCGGCTGGCGCAGATAGACGAACAGGTAGAAAAACAGTAGTAACCAGATCACGCGGGCGATATGCACGCGATGTTTGCGCAGGACGAAGCGGAAGATGTTGCTATTGGTCATGGGATGGGGATCTCGGTTAGTCACAAGCCGGTCATTTTACCTGCTTATTGGGTTGGCGTCAGCCGCCAGCCGATTTGATCGCCGGCGCGGAAGGGGATCAGCTGCTCATTACCGAAGGGGTAGGCGGTTGGCACTTCCCAGGCTTCGCGGCGCAGGGTGATGGTATCGCTGTTGCGCGGCAGGCCATAAAAGTCGGCGCCGAAGAAGCTGGCAAAGCCCTCCAGCTTGTCCAGCGCTCCGGCATGTTCAAAGGCTTCGGCATAAAGCTCGATGGCGGCGTGGGCCGAATACATGCCGGCGCAGCCGCATGTCGTCTCCTTGGCGCTTCGGGCGTGGGGGGCGCTGTCGGTGCCGAGAAAGAACTTCGGGTTGCCGGAGACAGCCATCTCCATCAGTACCTCCCGATGGGACTCGCGCTTCAGCACCGGCAGGCAGTAGTGGTGCGGACGGATGCCGCCGACCAGCATGGCATTGCGGTTGAGCAGCAGGTGTTGCGGGGTGATGGTGGCGGCTACCCGATCACCGGCGTGCAGCACGAAATCGGCCATTTCTCTCGTGGTGATATGCTCGGCCACCACCCTGAGTTCCGGGACGTGTTCCAGCAGCGGCTTGAGCACCGTGTCCAGAAACACCGCTTCGCGATCAAAGATGTCCACATGGGACTCCGTCACCTCACCATGCACCAGCAGGGGCAGCCCCACCTCGGCCATTGCCCGCAGTGCCGCCTCCGGCTTATAGATGTGGGTTACACCCGAGTCGGAATTGGTGGTGGCACCGGCCGGATAGAGCTTGACCGCATGGACCATCCCGCTCTCCTTTGCCTTGATGATCTCCTCTGGCGTGGTGTTATCTGTTAGATAGAGCGTCATCAGGGGAGTGAAATCGCTCCCGGCGGGAAGGGCTGCCAGGATCCGTTCACGATAGGCAAGCGCCTGTTCCGCGGTGGTGACAGGGGCGCGCAGGTTGGGCATGACAATAGCGCGGTGAAAGCGTGCGGCACTATGGCCGACCACGGCCTTGAGGGCGTCGTCATCGCGCAGGTGGAGGTGCCAGTCGTCGGGGCGGGTGAGTGTCAGTTCATGCATCGGTGGGGCATCTGGCTGTGAAAAGTGTCCTCATTATGCCAGAAACACTCATCACTGGAACCTGTGGGGGTTGGGATACCTGTGTCACCGTACCTGAAACCGAAAGGATCCAATTGTGGCCTCCGTCATCCAGCGGCACGCGGTGGCAGCTCAGTAAGGTTGTCTGCGTCGGAAATATGCTAGGAGCTATTGGGTATGGATGTTCTTATGATACGGAAGAAAAGCCATCGCTAACTTGTTGGGATGCCGCAAAAATTCGTGGCGATTCTCCGTCTCTGATGTGGTTTATCAAGGTGCTCGTTCTTCATCAGCATCCTCTTGCGGGGCAGGTAAAAAAGGGCCAGTGGCAATCACCACATCGGCTAGCCGATGTCACTGGCCCGTTTTCTATCCCATTTTCTACTGCTCTTACTTCGGAAGTGCCGCATACCCCCCGGTGAAGTGACCGCCGGCATGGACGGTGGTGCCGTCGATGACTAAGGCATTGACCTGGCTGTCCACGCCGGGATGATTCCAATTCGTGGCGTTGCCAGTGTTCACCGTGGTATCGAGTGCTGCGATGTTGTTACGCGGGGCCCCGCCAATGTTGCTGAATGTGCCCCCGACATAGAGCGTGGTGCCATCAAGGGCTAGAGCGTTAATCAAAATGTATAAGGGCTCCCACTCAAATAGGGCCGCTGGATCCCAGGGCGTGGCACTGTTTGTGTTAACCGTGACATCTAGCGCGGCAAGACCGTTGCGTGCCAGTCCGCCAATGGTGTGGAACCGTCCACCGGCGTAGAGCGTCCCTGAGGCGCCATCCACCGCGAGGGTGGAGACTTCGGCGTCAGCGCCAGGATTCCACGCCGTGGCATTGGCTGTGTTCACTGTGGTATCGAGCGCGGCGATGCGGTTGCGCGGCTGGCCGCCGATAGTTAAAAAGTCGCCACCAGCGTAGACAGTGGTGCCGCTTACGGCGATGGACCAGACGGTATTGTCAGCATCGGGATTCCAGGCTGTGGCTGCGCCCGTGGTGGCGTCGAGCGCGGCGATATTGTTGCGAGTAACGCCGCCGGCCGTGGCGAATCCCCCTCCAGCGTAGACAGTATTGCCG
>JBFFNE010000088.1:0-12147 GCA_041563315.1 Thiohalomonadaceae bacterium | reverse complement strand
GATATTAAGGATAGAACATCTGTTGGGGAGGTGTTGACTACAGCAATTCCTTGAGTCGATAGAGCTGCTGCAAGGCCTCGCGCGGGCTGAGGCTGTCGGGATCGATGGCCGCTACCTCCTCCAGCAGGGGGTGGGGCGGAGGAGCCGTTTCAAACAGGCCGATTTGATGGGCCGGAGACTCACTCTGTACTTCTGTGGCGCTGCTGTCCTCAAGCTCGCGCAGTTTCTCGCGCGCCCGCCGCACCACCTCACGTGGCACGCCGGCCAGTTGTGCCACTTGCAAGCCGTAGCTCTGATTGGCCGGTCCCTCTTTAACACTGTGCATGAAGATGATTTCGTCGCCGTGTTCGACCGCGTCGAGGTGGACGTTGGCCACGTTGGACAGCGACTCCGGCAGGGTGGTCAGCTCGAAATAGTGGGTGGCGAAGAGGGTATAGGCGCGCAGCTCCATTGCCAGGTGACGGGCACAGGACCAGGCGAGCGACATACCGTCGAAGGTGGAGGTGCCGCGACCGATCTCATCCATCAGCACCAGACTCTGGTCGGTGGCGTTGTTGAGGATGTTGGCCGTTTCGGTCATCTCTACCATGAAGGTGGAGCGCCCGGTGGCCAAGTCATCGGAGGCACCAATGCGGGTGAAGATGCGATCCACCGGGCCGATGCGGACGCTGTCGGCGGGGACAAAGCTGCCGATGTGGGCCAGCAATACGATCAGCGCGGTCTGACGCATGTAGGTCGATTTGCCGCCCATGTTGGGGCCGGTGATGATGAGCATGCGCCGCTCATCATCGAGCAGAATATCGTTGGGCACAAAGGGCGCGTCCATCACCTGTTCGACCACAATGTGCCGCCCGCCGTGGATCTCGATGCCCGCCTCATCCATTAGCTGCGGTTGGCTCAGGTTGAGGGCATCGGCCCGTTCGGCCAGGTTGTTCAGGGCATCGAGTTCGGCCAGGGCCGCTGCAGTCTCCTGCAGCGGTGCCAGATGCTCGCACAGGGTAGCGAGCAGGGTTTCATAAAGGGCCTTCTCCCGTGAGAGCGCCCGCTCGGCGGCGGAGAGTGCCTTCTCCTCGAAGCCCTTGAGTTCAGGGGTGATGTAGCGCTCGGCGCTCTTGAGGGTCTGGCGACGGATGTAGTCCTCGGGCACCTTTTCGCTCTGCGCCCGGCTGACCTCAATGTAATAGCCGTGGACCCGGTTGTAGCTCACCTTGAGTGTGGGGATACCGCTGCGTTCGCGTTCACGGGCCTCCAGCTCAAGGAGGAACTGGCCAGCATTCTCGCGGATAGCACGCAGCTCGTCGAGTTCGCTGTCGTAACCGGCGGCGATGACGCCGCCGTCGCGGATCAGCACCGGTGGCTCATCGATCACGGCTCGATGTAATAAATCGTGGACATCAGGGTAGTCGCCGATGCGCATTAGCAAATCAGCAATGAGCGGCGAGTCGACCCCGGCCAGCTCCTGCTGCAACAACGGCAGGCGTGCCAGCGCGCTACGCAGCTGGGTCAGGTCGCGGGGACGGGCCGATTTGAGGGCGATGCGGGTGAGAATGCGTTCGATGTCACCGATACCGCGCAGTCGATCGCGCATCGACTCGAACAGGGCATCTTCCAGCAGACTGGCGATGGCCTGCTGGCGGGCGTGCAGCGCGGCATGCTGGCGCAGCGGGCGGTTGATCCAGCGGCGTAGCAGGCGGCTTCCCATCGGTGTGGTAGTGCGATCCATCACGCCGGCCAGGGTGCGGCGGTGATCGCCGCCGAGATTGTGCTCCAATTCCAGGTTGCGCCGGCTGGCCGCGTCGAGCTGCACCGCCTGATCCCGCTGTTCCGGGATCAGGCGCTGCAGGTGGGGCAGGGTGGTGCGCTGGGTCTCCTGCACGTACTGAAGCAGTGCCCCGGCGGCGCTAATGGCCAGTTCCATCGACTCGCAACCGAAGCCGCTCAGATCGCGGGTGCCGAACTGGGTGCAGAGCAGGCGTTTGGCGCTATCGTGCTCAAAGTGCCAGGGCGGCAGGCGCTTGAGGCTACTGTGCTGGAGGGGCAGCCCCGATTCCTCATTGAGCAGCAGTTCGGCCGGGCGTAACCGTTCGAGTTCCGCATGAAGACCCTCTTCACCATTTACCTGTTGCACGGTGAAGCGCCCACTGGTCAGGTCCAATGTAGCCAGCCCGAATACCTCACCATGGTGTGTCACGGCGCTGATGAGGTTGTCGCGTCGCTCCTCAAGCAGCGCCTCGTCGGTGACCGTGCCTGGGGTGACGATGCGCACCACCTTGCGCTCCACCGGCCCCTTGCTGGTCGCCGGGTCACCGATCTGCTCGCAGATCGCCACCGACTCGCCGAGCCGAATGAGCCGCGCCAGGTAGCCCTCCACCGCATGATAGGGCACCCCCGCCATGGGGATTGGCTCGCCGGCCGAGGCGCCGCGGGCAGTCAGGGTGATGTCCAGTAGTTCGGCCGCGCGCCGGGCATCGTCATGGAACAGCTCATAGAAGTCCCCCATGCGGTAGAACAGCAGCATCTGCGGATACTCGGCCTTGATGCGTCGATACTGCTGCATCATCGGGGTGTGGGCGGGCGGCTGGGCGCTCTTGTTCTCTGTTCTGCTCATTCGTGCAAGTGTATCGGAAAAGCCCTTTTGTCGGCCAGATAGAAACAGCCCGTCATGGCGATTAACCTGAACACGTTGTCTTGGTAGTTGGTCGGATTACACTCCAACCGCGTTGCGCAACGTATCCTCGCCATGTCGGACTAAAGCCCAACTGTGCCGCACAACGTAGCACAACGTCAGTCTTTACCTACATCACGGCTGGATGCAGGGAAAACGAGGTGTTGATATTACGGTTAACGGAAAAGGGATTGATTCACGTGCTGGCGCTTTCCATACTTAGGATCTTGGGCTCGAGTGCCTGTCCGGTTCGGGGCCCCTGCGTCTAATAAGGATAAATGCGATGACTGATAATAGTGACGAGGCGCTGCAGGCGCTGGTAGCGGAAGTGGCAGAGTCCCTGATCCGTTACGGCTGGATGTTGGCGGTGGCCGAGTCCTGCACTGGCGGCTGGGTGGCCAAGGTCTGTACTGACCTTCCCGGGAGTTCCGCCTGGTTCGAGCGCGGATTCGTCACTTATACCAACGCGTCGAAGCAGGAGATGCTTGGGGTCAGTGGGGAGACCCTGGCGCACCATGGGGCGGTAAGCGAACAGACCGTCTCCGAGATGGCCATGGGTGCCCTGGCGCGCAGTCATGCCCAGTTCACCGTGGCCATCAGCGGCATCGCCGGACCTGGTGGCGGAAGCGAGCAAAAACCGGTCGGCACGGTTTGCTTTGCTTGGGCCCACAGCGGGGTGGGGGCTCAGGCCGAGCGCATCTGCTTCGACGGCGACCGCGAAGCGGTGCGCCGCCAGGCGGTGGTCCATGCGCTTCGTGGTGCGCAACGGCAACTGCATGGCTGAGGCAGAACGCCAGCGTCTCTTCTTCGCCCTGTGGCCGGACGAGGCGGTCCGCCGGCAACTGGCCGCCTATCCACCGCGGCTAATGGGGTGTGGCGGGCGACTGGTTGTGTTGGAGAATCTGCATATTACCTTGGCCTTTCTCGGTAGTGTCGATGCCGATACCCGCCGCTGCATGGAGCAGGCGGCGGATGCAATCTCGCTTCCCGCTTTTACCCTGCAGCTGGATCGGCTCGGTTTCTGGCGCCGTCCCCAGGTGGTATGGCTGGGGACAGAAACCCTGCCTCCACCGTTGCTCGATCTGGCCATGGCGATGAAAAATGCGATGCTCGGCTGTCACCTCGAACCCGACGAACGCCCGTTCCAGGCCCACATGACCCTGATGCGCAAGGCCCGCCGGCCCCCGGCAGAAAACTTTATATCCCCCCTCGCCTGGCCTATCAATGAGTTTGCCCTGGTGGTTTCCGAGACGCGCCCGGAAGGGGTGCGCTATGAGGTGCTGCAGCGGTGGGGTTTGAGTTGAAAGTTACTTTCAACTTCATTTAAACGCCCACTCCGCAAAAGGCTCTACCTCATCCCGGTTGGCGACCACCAGTTGGTAGGCATGTGGATTACGGGAGTGATCGGCGGTGGTGTCGATTGACAGTTGTTGTAGCAGGTAACCGAACAGCGCGCGCCGTACCTCGATTGTTATTGTCTCGGCTGTTGCGCCGTAGTCCATTAACAGGTTGAGCCGTTTGTTTTCCGGTAGGCCCGGGTGAGGCACCAATTCCAGGGTGAGGGTCTCGACCCACTCCTCATCATATTGGGCACTGGACTCCGACGCCTCATCCATCATTTGCGCTTCCTCTATCCGTGACAGGACAAAATCACGGAAGTCGAAGGTCTCCTCGCTGTAGGCCCGGATGTGCCAGCGAAGGCCATTATGGCACAGGGAGTGGGGCTCGATGACCCGCTCATGCTCACTTTGACGGTCGGAGAGGGAGCGATAACGCAGGCGCAGTTTCTTCTGCTGCGCCACGGAGCGCAGTACCTGCGCCGTTATCTCCTTGTTCGGCAGCCTCGCCGGAATGGGCAGGGATTCGGCCGGTATACCGAAGATCCGCTGTTTGCCATAAGGTCCGCTCATGCCGGTCAGGTTGTGTGCGATCATCGGTAGCACCGCCTCGGGCGAGAGATCAGCGATACACTCGTGGAAGTCGGGAGCCGGGACATAGCCAAACAGGAGCTGTCGGTAGATCAGGTTGTCGGGGGCGAGGCGGCCGTAAAGTGCCAGGTCCTTGGTCGCCGCTGCATCGGAGATGCCGAAGGCCTTGGCGACGTCGTTCCGGGTGACCACACCGCAATAGAACGCCATGACTTCAATATATTGAAGCCGTTGGCGGGTGCTCCACTTCATCTCCTCAAGCTGCTTCTTTATCGCTTTGTCGGGCAAGGTCATTACTGCCGCTCCATCTCATTTTCTCTTGTTGATTATGGTGACGAAGAATACGTACTTTTTTGTGGTAAGTAAATATTGAATGGGTAGTAAAAAATATTGACATGGTGAAAAGTATAGGCTAAATTTTGTTTCAGGCATCACGATGCGACCCGTTGAATGAAACCGATTGAGGAGTAACAAGCCGTGGACGAACAGAAGAAAAAAGCGTTGGCAGCAGCACTGGGGCAGATCGAAAAGCAGTTTGGCAAGGGCTCTGTAATGCGGATGGGCGATGAGAGTGTCATACGCAATATTGAAGCCATCTCCACCGGTTCACTGGGGCTGGATGTAGCGCTGGGGATAGGCGGCCTGCCTAAGGGAAGGGTGATTGAGATCTATGGGCCGGAATCTTCCGGTAAAACCACGCTGACCCTCCAGGTGATAGCTGAGGCACAGAAGGTGGGTGGCACCTGTGCCTTCGTCGATGCCGAGCACGCCCTTGATCCGCAGTACGCACAAAAGCTGGGCGTCGATGTGGACGAACTGCTGGTTTCACAGCCCGACACCGGCGAGCAGGCGCTGGAGATCACTGACATGTTGGTCCGTTCCAGCGCCGTCGATGTGGTAGTGATCGATTCGGTCGCGGCGCTGACCCCCAAGGCGGAGATCGAGGGCGACATGGGCGATTCCCACGTCGGTCTGCAGGCGCGCCTGATGTCCCAGGCGCTGCGCAAGCTTACTGCCAACATCAAGCGTTCCAACACCCTGGTGATTTTCATTAACCAGATCCGTATGAAGATCGGTGTAATGTTTGGGAGCCCGGAAACCACCACCGGTGGCAACGCCCTCAAGTTCTACTCCTCGGTACGCCTCGATATCCGCCGTATCGGCTCGATCAAGAAAGGCGATGAGGTGGTGGGTAACGAGACCCGCGTCAAAGTGGTCAAGAACAAGGTGGCCCCTCCCTTCAAGCAGGTGGAGTTCGATATTCTCTATGGTGAAGGGATCTCCCGCGAGGGCGAGATCATCGATATGGGCGTCAAGCTGGATATCGTCGACAAGTCCGGCGCCTGGTACAGCTACAACGGTGATCGTATTGGCCAGGGCAAGGATAACGTGCGTAACTTCCTCAAGGATAATCCCGATATGGCTGCTGATATTGAGGGCAGGATTCGCGCTGAGCTGTTGCCTAGCGTGAACCCGGATGAGCATCAGGGCGAAGCCGTGGAGGCGCCCAAGGTGGCCGAGGCGTAATCGGTAGCACGATCCGGCTGTAATATAAACGCCCACCCTGATTAGGGTGGGCGTTTTGCATGTGGGGCAGACATCTCGATCGCGATTCATCCAAATCGCGACCGGGACGGTCGCTCCCACAATTGGGCTGCGGAGGCGCGCCTCCCCCGACCTGAAGGTCTGCAGAGGTAAGGTACGGCTATGGGAATTTTTTCCGCCAAATCGCTTTTCCCCTTGCCCTTTTTTCCGCCGATTGAATTACACTACAGTGTTTTTGCGATCTAAAGCCAAGTACTGCCATGAGTGACGAGACGGCTTCGAAGGATGCCGAGGCATATGCTGTCTCGGTCGGACTACTTGCTCGACGCGAGCACTCTGCACGGGAGTTGGCGGGTAAGCTTCGTTTTCGCGGCTTTGAGACGACGGTAATCGACTCCGTGCTTGAGCGGCTGGCGGTGGAGCGGCTGCAGAGTGACGAGCGCTTCGCCGAGGCTTACCTGCGCCAGCGCAGCGAGAAAGGCTATGGTCCCCAGCGCATCGCTGCTGAGCTGGGTGAGCGGGGGATCGATGATAGCCTTATCTCGGCCAGTCTCCGCCAGGCCGAGGCCGCAGGGGAGATCGATTGGTTCGAGCGGGCCGAGGCGGTCTACGCCAGGAAGTTTGGCAACAGGCCAATAGCGGATATCAAGGAGAGGGCGAAACGGTTGCGCTTTATGCAATATCGCGGTTTCACTCACGAGCAGATCGCCGCGGCGATCGATAATAAATGAACAACTTGGTCACAACGTATTTGGGTAATTGAATGAACAGCAGCGCAGAGATCCGCAGGGCTTTTTTGGACTTTTTTGCAGGCAAGGGACATGAGGTCGTCGCCTCCAGCCCACTGGTGCCCGGTAACGACCCGACCCTGCTTTTCACCAATGCCGGGATGGTGCAGTTCAAAGATGTCTTCCTTGGCAACGACAAGCGCCCCTACAGTCGTGCCACCTCGGTGCAGCGCTGCGTACGTGCCGGCGGGAAGCACAATGACCTGGAGAACGTCGGTTACACCGCCCGTCACCATACCTTTTTTGAGATGCTGGGCAATTTCAGCTTCGGTGACTACTTTAAGCACGATGCCATCCGCTTTGCATGGGAGTTTCTCACCGAGACCTGCAAGCTGCCTGCCGAGAAGCTGTGGGTAACCGTCTACGAGGAGGATGGTGAGGCGGCGGAGATCTGGCTCAAGGAAGTCGGCGTCGACCCCAGCCGCATTACCCGCATCGGCGACAAGCCTGGCAAGAAATACGACAGCGACAATTTCTGGTCGATGGGCGATACCGGTCCCTGCGGCCCCTGTACCGAGATTTTTTATGACCACGGTCCCGAGATCTGGGGCGGACCTCCCGGTACCCCCGAGGAGGACGGCGACCGCTATATCGAGATCTGGAACCTGGTATTCATGCAGTTCGACCGGGACAAGGACGGCAACATGAATCCGCTGCCCAAACCCTCGGTCGATACCGGCATGGGATTGGAGCGTCTCGCTGCGGTACTGCAGAACGTTCACTCCAACTATGAAATCGATCTGTTCCAGAACCTGATCAAGGCGGCGGCAACGTTGGCGGGCACTGAGGATCTGGAAAACGCTTCGCTCAAGGTGATCGCAGACCACATCCGCTCCTGCGCCTTCCTCGTTACCGACGGGGTGATCCCCTCCAACGAGGGACGCGGCTATGTGCTGCGCCGTATTATCCGCCGGGCCATCCGCCATGGACACAAGCTGGGCATCAACGGCAGCTTCTTCCACAAGTTGGTGGCACCGCTGGTGACTGAGATGGGCGAGGCCTATCCGGAACTGGCCCGGACTCAGGCCCAGGTGGAGAAAGTGCTGGCCCAGGAAGAAGAGCGCTTTGCCGAAACCCTGGAGCAGGGCATGGCCCTGCTGGAGGAGGCCATTAACGGCCTTGTCGGCAAGGAGATCCCGGGTGAAGCCGTATTCAAGCTTTACGATACCTACGGTTTTCCGGTCGATTTGACCGCCGATGTTGCCCGTGAGCGCGGCCTGAGTGTTGATATGGTCGGTTTCGAGCAGGCGATGTCCGCGCAGCGTGAGCGTGCCCGTGCCGCCAGCCACTTCGATGCCGGTTACGGCGAGGGTGTCGAGATAGACGCCAGCACCGAATTCACCGGCTACGAACAAGTGGAAGATAACGCCATCATTATTGCCCTGGTACGTGAAGGTCAGGTCGTGACCGAGCTGGCAGAGGGCGAGCGCGGTATGGTGGTACTGGACAAGACCCCCTTTTACGCTGAATCCGGTGGCCAGGCCGGTGACTGTGGCCGCCTCACGGTTGAGGGGGCCGTGTTCGAGGTACAGGACACCAAAAAGCAGGGCACCGCTTTTGTTCACCTGGGCGTTGTCGTCAGCGGCAGCCTGAAAAACGGCGCCACGGTACGGGCGGAGGTGGATTCGGCATTGCGCCGCAATACCGCCTATAATCATTCGGCAACCCATTTGATGCATGCGGCCTTGCGCCAGGTGCTGGGCGAGCATGTTCAGCAGAAGGGGTCGCTGGTGACCTCCGAGCGTTTGCGCTTCGACTTTTCCCATTTCGAGGCGCTCAAACCTGAGGAGTTGGCGGCTATCGAGAAGCTGGTCAATGCCCAGATCCGCGCCAACCTGCCGGTTGAAACCCGTATCATGGCTATCGATGAGGCCAGAGAAAGTGGTGCGATGGCACTGTTCGGCGAGAAGTACGGTGATAAGGTGCGCGTCTTGCGCATGGGGGATTTTTCCGTGGAGCTATGCGGAGGCACCCATGTCAGTCGCACCGGGGATATCGGCCTGTTCAAGATCATCAGTGAAGCCGGTGTCGCCGCCGGAGTGCGTCGCATTGAAGCGATGACGGGACAGGGTGCACTCGATTGGCTCGATGTCCAGGAGGAGAAGCTCGACCGGATAGGTGAACTGGTCAAAGGCGGCCGTGAAGAGGTTACCGACAAGGTTCAACAGCTTGTCGATCGCAGCCGTAAGCTGGAAAAAGAGCTGGAGCAGCTCAAGGCCAAGCTGGCCAGCAGTCAGGGCTCGGATCTGGTTTCACAGGCCGAAGAGATCAATGGTATTAAGGTACTTGCTGCACGACTGGAAGGAGCCGATCCCAAGGGGCTGCGTGAGATCGTCGACCAGCTCAAGAGCAAGCTGGGCACGGCAGCGGTTGTCATCGCAGCGGTTGAAGGTGAACGGATTAGCCTGGTTGCCGGTGTGACCAAAGACGCCACGGATCGCATCAAGGCAGGAGACCTGCTCAAGCAGGTAGCCGAGCAGGTGGGTGGCAAGGGCGGTGGGCGTCCGGATATGGCCCAGGGCGGCGGGAGCCAGCCGGAGAAGCTTGAGGCAGCGCTACAATCAGTGAATCAGTGGGTTCGTGCGCAAACATGTGTCTAAAATGTCACATTCCTCTTTAATTTCGGCGCAAATTGGTGTTTAATCTCCGCCCTTTGGACGAAACCCGAATAATTCATGGATCTCGCATGGCTGTGCATCTTGCTGGTTTTTATTCAGAGCGTTTCCCGATAGACGGCGATGTCTACGGCGGGTGGTGTCTTCTGTGGCAGCAATTCACGGCGCGGGAGTCGCGCTCTTTTGTGAACTTTTCGGTTTAAAACTGCAATGGCACTGATAGTTCAGAAATACGGTGGTACTTCGGTAGGGGCGATTGACCGCATCGAGAACGTCGCGCGTAAGGTCAAGAACTTTCGTGATCAACAGCATGACGTCGTGGTGGTGGTCTCGGCGATGAGCGGCGAAACCAATCGCCTGCTTGAACTGGCTACCGCCATCAACTCAGAGCTTGATCCACGAGAGACCGACGTGCTGCTCTCGACCGGCGAGCAGGTGACAATCGCCCTGCTGGCCATGGCGTTAAAGCGCCTTGGTTGTGATGCCCGTTCCTATACCGGTAGTCAGGTGCATATCCTCACAGACAGTGCGCACAACAAGGCGCGCATCCTCGATATCGACGAGAGCAAGATACGCCATGACCTGGAGCTGGGGCGGGTAGTGGTCGTTGCCGGTTTCCAGGGTGTCGATGAACACGGTAATATCACTACCTTGGGCCGTGGCGGATCCGATACCACCGCGGTCGCCTTGGCAGCGGCACTCAAGGCCGACGAATGTCAGATCTACACCGATGTGGACGGTGTCTACACCACTGATCCGAGGGTGGTATCAACTGCCCGCCGATTGGATCGCATCACCTTTGAGGAGATGCTGGAGATGGCAAGCCTCGGCTCAAAAGTGTTGCAGATTCGCTCCGTTGAATTTGCAGGAAAGTTTAATGTACCGCTGCGCGTGCTCTCTTCCTTTGAAGGGAAAGAGGGGCCAGGCACGTTGATCACATATGAGGAAGATGGGATGGAAGAAGCGCTGATATCCGGTATCGCATTTAATCGTGATGAGGCCAAGTTGACCATCCAGGGTGTTCCCGATCAACCCGGGGTTGCTTACCGCATCCTGGGCCCCATCGGTGATGCTAACGTTGAAGTCGATATGATCGTGCAGAATATCGGTGCCGATGCCACTACCGACTTTACCTTTACAGTTCACCGCAATGATTACGAAAAGGCACTCAATATCCTGGAGGGGACTGCCAGGGAACTGGGGGCGCGTGAAGTTGCCGGCGATAACAAAATCGTCAAGATTTCACTGGTTGGTGTAGGGATGCGTTCCCATGCGGGAATCGCCAGTACCATGTTCGAGGCACTGGCTAAAGAGGGTATTAATATCCGCATGATCTCCACCTCCGAAATCAAGATTTCGGTTGTGGTTGATGAGAAGTATCTGGAACTGGGTGTACGTGCATTGCATTCAGCTTTCAACCTGGACGAAGAAGTTCCTGTTATATCGTGAATTGAGTCGTGGTTGATTTTTCAGCCGCATAACCCAACGTATTGTCCACAGGACAGGCAGTAATATTGTCGAAACTTGTGGGTATCCTGCTAGGCTTACCCGGTAACCGGTTGGTTACTTGTGTTGCTGCTAGCGTATAAGGACTGAACTAGGAGTAAAAAAATGCTGATTTTGACACGGCGCGTGGGCGAAACCCTCGTAATTGGTGATGAAGTGACGGTAACCGTATTGGGCATCAAGGGAAACCAGGTGCGCATCGGTGTGAACGCCCCCAAGGATGTATCCGTACATCGTGAAGAAATCTATGAGCGCATTCAGCGTGAAAAGGATGATAACTCGGGTAATTTCTAGCGATTTGGTCTTTACCTTCGACGCTGGCGCAGGTATCCTTGCGCCCGTAGTTTGAAGGAGAGCTGGCCGAGTGGCTGAAGGCGCACCCCTGCTAAGGGTGTATAGGGGTAACTCTATCGAGGGTTCGAATCCCTCGCTCTCCGCCATAAAATTAGAATCGGCAGATTACCCGGAAGCCAGTCGAAGCCCCAGAGGATTCGAACCCAGGATAATCCATTAGCCGGTTCGACCGCTTCATGGGAATGAAGTGGAACGAGAGCGATGGTGCATAAACCTCGGTCAGTAGCAGTAAAAAGTACTGGGAGTTGCTTGACAGTAACAGGCTCCTTCTAGATAATGCACCGCCTTACGCGCCTGTAGCTCAGCTGGATAGAGTACTCGGCTACGAACCGAGCGGTCGGAGGTTCGAATCCTTCCAGGCGCGCCATATAAGCAAAAAGGCCCCAGTCGAAAGACCGGGGCCTTTTTCGTTGTAGCGGCTGGAAGGATTTCACATCCGGCTGTTATTAAATCGATGTTAGATCGAGTCACTAGGTAATTTGGAACGGGCGAAAGCCGGCCCGCAGGGTGAGGCGGGCCATCCTTCTGCGTGCAAGGGATATCACCGAAATAGATCCGGATTTCCCTAGTTAAGGCTCCAAGGGTTAACTACTGTGTGTAATCCGAGGTTGGCCGTTCACCCCTCTCAAGTGTTAAGATCACGCGCTTGAGTGCGCTCACACTATCACGCCCCGGTAGCTCAGCTGGATAGAGCGTCCCCCTCCTAAGGGGAAGGCCAGAGGTTCGAATCCTCTCCGGGGCGCCAT
>JBFFNE010000087.1:0-12188 GCA_041563315.1 Thiohalomonadaceae bacterium | reverse complement strand
TCGCATCTGTGCGATGAAAACTTAATCCCTGAATTCTGACACGCGGATTCGACCATTAACCATTTTCGCTTCGCGCTGCATGATCATGTCCATCTTTGTCCAGAAGGCATCGCTAAGGTCAAAATCAGCCGCAATAGCCGTCCCGATGAGCAGTATGAAAAGGTCAGCCACCTCCTCTGCAAGTTGCTCCTTGGGTTTTCCCTTTGTGATAGCGGAGCCGATCTCGCCAAGCTCCTCAGCCATCAGCGCCATACGGTAGGTCAGCTCTTCACCACCTTTGTTTTTAAAATCATGCTTGTCGTGAAAGGCTTGTACCGCTTCCAGCATGACCTGATAAGAATCCATATTGTGCCTAGTCATGATGCTACCCCTTTACCGCACACACAATTCATCTCTTCTGTTGCAGGCTATGCCACACAGCTTATCCTTGCAGCTGTGAGAGATCAGCCACTTCGAGGAACAGATTGCGTAGCCGGTTCAATAGCGCTAAGCGGTTGGAGCGGATGGCGGCATCGTCGGCCATCACCATTACGGTGTCGAAAAAGGAGTCTACGACTTCACGAAGCCCTGCCAGTTGTTTGAGTGCTGATTCATAGTCGCGACTGGCAAACAGCGGGGTGACGGTGATGGCGATGGCCTCCACCTGCTGGTGCAGTGACTGTTCCGCAGCTTCCTGAAGCAAGGTGGTGTCAATTTGAGCAGGAATCGTCTCATCGGTTTTTTTCAGGATGTTGCTGATACGCTTGTTTGCAGCGGCCAGACTCTCGGCCTCCGCCAGTTGACGAAATGCGGTGACAGCCTTGAGGCGTGAGTCGAAATCAAGCGGTCGCGTGGGACGTTGGGCCAGCACGGCCTCAAAGGTATCTGGTGCGATACAGGCATCGTGATAGTAGGCTTTGAGGCGGCTCATCATGAAATCGAAGACCTGCTCAGTGACCTGACTGTTGTTGAACAGGCCGGCATTGGCTTGGGCGGCTTGTTGCAGGATCTCGAGTAGATCAAGATCCAGCTTCTGCTCGATAATGATGCGCAGCGCACCGAGTGCCGCACGGCGTAGGGCGAAGGGGTCCTTGTCACCGCTGGGGACCTGGCCGATCCCGAAGATACCGATGAGGGTATCGAGTTTGTCAGCAACAGCGACCGCCTGACCGGTTTTGCCATGCGGTAGTGTGTCGCCGGCAAAACGCGGCATGTATTGCTCATCCAGTGCGGCTGCGACTTCGTCCGCTTCACCGTCATGGTGGGCGTAGTAGCGCCCCATAATTCCCTGTAATTCGGGGAATTCACCCACCATAGCAGTCATGAGATCGCATTTTGCGAGAAGAGCGGCACGGGAGGCTAATTCGGGATCGCTACCAATAACTGTAGCGATCACGCGACTAATTTCACCAACTCGTTGTGATTTGTCGTAAATAGTGCCGAGTTTTTGTTGGAAGACGACACTCTTGAGACTCTCGAGTCGCTCTTCAAGGCGGTGTTTCCGATCCTGGTTCCAGAAAAAGTCTGCATCACTCAGGCGAGGACGAATAACCCGCTCATTACCTTTACGGACAAACTCGGGCTTACGACTTTCGATGTTGCTGACGGTGATGAAGTTGGGCATCAGCTTGCCATCCGCATCGACCATATGGAAATATTTCTGGTGTCCCTTCATCGCCGAGATAAGGCACTCGGGCGGGACTTCGAGGAAGCGTTGCTCGAAACTGCCGATCACCGCCAGCGGCCATTCAACCAGGCCGGTGACCTCATCAAGCAGATCATCGTCAATGACGGCATCGCCGCCCGCCTCCTCTGCAGTCATCATTACCTGGGCGCGAATGGCCTCACGGCGTTTGTCGAATTCGGCAATCACCCGGCCGGTGGTCTCGAGAATAGGCGCATAAGCAGCCGGTTCGCCGATAAAAATCGGGGCTGGATGATGGAAACGATGACCGTAGGTATCCCGACCGCTGGTGACGCTAAGGACTTCCGCCTCGATGACTTCGTCGCCGAACAACAGCACGATCCAGTGGACCGGGCGGACAAATTCATCGTCGAGATTGCCCCAGCGCATACGCTTGGGGATGGGCAGTTTGTCGAGCGCAGTTTTAAGAATACCGGGAATAAGATCGGCAGTGGGCTGACCCTGCTGGGTGGAGCGGTAGACCAGCCAGGCGCCCTTGTTGGTTTCGAGTTTTTCCAGCTGATCAGCGCTAATACCACAGGAGCGGGAAAAACCCTCCGTGGCTTTGGTTGGATTGCCATCCTCATCGAACGCTGCGGTCAGTGCGGGGCCGCGGCGCTCGACGATTTTGTCTGACTGGGCGGCATCAAGTTGTTTGACCAGTACAGCAAGTCGTCGCGGTGAAGCAAAGGATTCGAAGGCGTCAAAATGGAGTTCCGCATTTTTCAGGCCTTCGGTGATCCCCATTGAAAAAGCGGTGGACAGTTTCAGCAGGGCCTTTGGGGGCAGCTCTTCAGTGCCGATCTCGATCAGGAGGTCACGTTTGGTGTTCATATTAATTGCCCTCCGCTTTCAGCATGGGGAAGCCAAGTGCTGCCCGACTATCGTAATAGGCTTGTGCTACGGCACGGGCAAGGGCGCGCACGCGAAGGATATAGCGCTGGCGTTCGGTGACCGAAATGGCGTGACGTGCGTCGAGCAGGTTGAAGGTGTGGGAGGCCTTCAACACCTGTTCGTAGGCAGGTAGCGGCAATCCAGCCTCGATCAACTTGTTGCTCTGCTTCTCACAGTGGTCAAACAGGGAAAAATGGAAGTCCACATCGGCGTGATCGAAGTTATAAGTGGATTGTTCGACCTCATTCTGGTGGTAGACATCCCCATAAGTAACGGGACCGCTGGGGCCGTCGGTCCATACCAGATCAAATACGCTCTCGACCCCTTGCAGGTACATGGCAATCCGTTCCAGGCCGTAGGTGATTTCACCGGTGACCGGTTTGCAATCAAGACCACCCACCTGCTGAAAGTAGGTAAATTGGGTGACCTCCATGCCGTTGAGCCACACTTCCCAGCCGAGACCCCAGGCGCCGAGAGTTGGCGATTCCCAGTTGTCCTCGACGAAGCGAATGTCGTGATCCAGCGGGTCGAGACCGAGCATCTTGAGTGAGCCCAGGTAGAGATCCTGGATATCCAGCGGCGAGGGCTTGATGATCACCTGGAACTGGTAGTAGTGCTGTAAGCGGTTCGGGTTTTCACCATAACGGCCATCGGTGGGACGGCGTGACGGTTGCACATAGGCGGTAGCCCATGGCTCCGGTCCAATAGCGCGCAGGAAGGTGGCCGGGTGGAAGGTACCTGCCCCGACCTCCATATCCAGAGGTTGGAGAATTACACAGCCCTGCTTTGCCCAATACTGCTGCAGCGCAAGGATGAGTCCCTGAAAGGTCGAGACGTTTGCCGGGTTCGTTCCGCTCAAGGTGATACCTTTATATATGTTCAATTTCAAAGCCGTACAGTATAGCTTGTGCGGCACATAGGATAACAGGGGCTGAAAATCCTTAAAATGAAATGTAATTACTCCCCCTCCCCTTAGGTGAGTGCCGAGTAGGCCCGGTTGCCCCATCCGTGGGTCCGAAGCTCAACACCACAACCAGTTTACCGAAAGCGCCATGCTTAACACTCCCTGGCACTTCTTGTTTCGCCTTTGTAGTAAGGGCATTGTCAGGTGGGACGAGCAGTTTACCGATACGTAGAGCTGCGAATAGAAGTCTTTGCTTTGCCTGGCAAGGGCGCTGCGTCTTAGTCCAAGAGCGTTAAGTGTTGTGGGAAAGAGGAGGGGTTTGATGTAAGATCGAGGGCTATTTCTCCACAGCAGTCCTGTTTAGTCCACTCATGATCCAACAACGCAAAGCGGTCGCCCTTATCTCCGGCGGCCTCGACTCCTTACTCGCTGCCAAAGTGATACTCGAACAGGGTATTCACGTCGAGGGCATCAACTTCTTCACCGGCTTCTGTGTAGAGGGGCACACCCATGCCATCCGCAAGCAGGACAAGGCTAAACCGAAACGCAATAATGCCTTATGGTCCGCCGAGCAGCTGGGGATCAAGCTCCATATCGTCGATATTGTGGATGAATACAAAGATGTCCTGCTGAATCCCAGGCATGGCTACGGCGCCAATATGAACCCCTGTCTGGACTGCAAGATCTTCATGGTGCACAAGGCGCTCGAGTGGGCAGAGAAGAAGGGTTTCGATTTGATCATCACCGGTGAGGTGATAGGACAGCGGCCGATGTCACAGCGCAAGGACACCATGCCGGTGGTAGCGCGCGAGTCTGGCGCTGAGGATCGATTGTTGCGTCCGCTCTGTGCCAAGAACCTGCCCCTGACCCTGCCTGAGCGTGAGGGCTGGGTAGACCGGGAGAAGCTTTACGGTTTCTCCGGTCGTAACCGCAAACCGCAGATGGCGTTGGCAAAGCAGTTCGGGTTTGAGGACTACGCCTCCCCCGCAGGCGGATGCTGCTTCCTCACTGACGAGGCTTATTCGCGCAAGCTGGTGGACCTGTGGCAGGGGCGCGGCTCACGTGAGTACGAAATGGATGACATTATGCTGCTTAAGGTGGGACGGCATATTCGACCAGCGCCCAACTTCAAGTTGATCGTCAGCCGTGAAGAGGGAGAGAACAACTTCCTCTCCGGTTACAAAAAGCAGTTCATCCACCTCTTCAGCACCTCCCATATGGGTCCGCTGGTGCTGCTCGACGGTGAGCCAAGCGAGGCTGACCTCGAACTGGCAGCTCGCATTGCCGCGCGCTATGGTAAAGGGCGTACGGCTGAGATAGTGACGTTGGAGATCCATTTTCCAGATGGCGAGAGCCGTACCCTGGAGGTGGCACCGATGCCGCCACATGAGATCAAAGAAGAGTGGATGGTTTGAAAAACCGTTACAAGTTGCAAGTAAAGAGTTAAAGAACTTTGAATTTTGAACCCATGCTTTATCATCTCGATGCCCGTCGCCTGCTCTGCCCGATGCCGGTGATCCGCACCCAGAATAAGGTGGAGGAGTTGCAGAGGGGGGATACCCTGGAAGTGGTTGCAACCGATCCGGGGGTACTGAATGATATCCCCGCCTGGTGCCGCATCAACGGGCATAAGGTATTGGAGACCCGTGAGGAGAATGGCGAGATTATTGTCCTCATTGAGGTCGGCACTTCCTGAATAACCATATGGACAAGACGTGGGCGGACACCATCATCATCCAGTAGTTGAGGCTGTGAGTAACAATGACAGCCGCTATCGTGATATTAGACGGGTTACCCTGGTAGGCTCTGCGGTCGACCTGACACTTGGTGTACTCAAGCTGCTGTTTGGCTACATTGCCAACTCACAAGCACTGATCGCTGATGGCATTCACTCACTCTCTGACCTGGCCACCGATTTTATGGTGCTGTTTGCCGCCAAACACGGTAGCCGTGATGCGGACGAGACTCACCCTTACGGGCATGGACGTTTCGAAACCCTGGCAACCGTAGCCCTGGGGGTGGCGTTGATGGTGGTTGCCGGTGGCATAGCCTGGGACGCAGTTGAGCGACTGTTTCATCCTGAGGCGTTACTTCAGCCTGGAGTCTGGGCATTGGTCGTCGCGTTTCTGTCGGTGTTCTCCAAGGAGTGGATTTACCACTACACCATGCGTTTGGCGAGGAAACTCAAGTCAAACATGCTCAAGGCGAATGCCTGGCACAGCCGAACGGATGCCATTTCCTCGGTTGTGGTGGTGATCGGCATTGGCGGCACCATGGCTGGCCTGGAGTATCTGGATTCAGTAGCGGCCGTTTTGGTCGGCGCAATGGTTGCCAAGATCGGATGGGGGCTGATCTGGCAGAGCGTCCATGAGCTGGTCGATACCGCCCTGAATCCTGAGCGGGTCGAGCTGATACGGCACGAGATTCTGTGCGTGGGTGGGGTAAGGGAGTTGCATATGTTGCGCACCCGGATGATGGGTGGGGATGCGCTGGTTGATGTGCATGTTATCGTTGATCCCAAGCTTAGCGTCTCCGAAGGACACTATATCGGAGAGAAGGTGCGGCAACATTTGATTGAGGCGGTCGATGAGGTCAACGATGTGATGGTGCATGTTGATCCGGAAAATGACGAGAAGATGAAGCCAAGTCTGGGGCTGCCATCGCGCAGCTGGGTTCGCAGTCAGTTGGAACAGCGATGGCAGGAGCTGCCCATGGCGAAAAAAATTGAACGAATCTCCCTGCATTATCTCGACGGCAAGCTGGATATCGAGTTATGTTTACCCGATTCGGCGTTGCCTGCGACCGAAGCAGAGAAGAGCCAACTGGAATCTCTCTGTCGTAGCATCGAAGACTTAGCTGAAATACGCGAGATGGTGGTCTATTTTAGGGCTGCACGATAGTGGTGCGAACATCTCAATAATGCACTATTGTGATGCATGTAAGCCTTATATTTAACGTGGTAGAAAAGAAGAAGCCATATTTATTAGAACGTTATGTGTCTGGCATGTTTCATGCTGGTGACTTAGGTAAGGAATTATCATGCCCCAAAAAAGGGGTAATCTGTTTTGAACAAATAACAAATCACTTTGGAGGCCACTGAATGTCTGCAGAAAATGTAGTAAAACTGGTTAAGGATAGCGGAGCGAAGTTTGTCGATCTGCGTTTCACCGACACCCGAGGCAAGGAACAGCATGTCACTTATCCGTCTAACGTGGTGGGTGAGGATCTGTTCAGCGAAGGAAAGATGTTCGATGGTTCCTCTATTTCGGGTTGGAAGGGCATCAATGAGTCCGACATGATCCTGCTGCCAGATGCCAGCTCCGCCTACCTCGACCCTTTCTCTGATGAGCCGATGATTGTACTGACATGTGACATCGTCGAGCCGTCTACCATGCAGGGCTACGAGCGTGACCCCCGCTCTGTTGCCAAGCGTGCCGAAGAGTATCTGAAGTCTACCGGTATTGCCGATAGTGCATTATTCGGTCCTGAACCCGAATTCTTCATTTTCGACGACATCCGCTGGGGTGCCGATATGTCCGGCTGTTTCGTCAAAATCGACTCCGAAGAGGCCGGCTGGAACTCCGAGAAAGTCTATGCCGATGGCAATATGGGTCACCGTCCCGGCGTCAAGGGCGGCTACTTCCCGGTTCCTCCGGTCGACTCCCTGCACGACATCCGTGCCGCCATGTGTTTGGCGATGGAAGAGATTGGCCTGGAAGTTGAGGTACATCATCACGAGGTGGCTACTGCCGGCCAGTGTGAGATTGGTGTAGGCGCTAATACCCTGACGGCTAAGGCAGACGAGGTACAGAAACTGAAGTACTGTGTGCACAACGTGGCTCACAGCTACGGCAAGACCGCGACCTTTATGCCCAAGCCGATGGTGGGCGATAACGGTTCCGGTATGCATGTGCACATGTCCTTGTCCAAGGACGGCGTAAACCTGTTTGCCGGTAACGAGTACGGCGGACTTTCCGAGACGGCGCTCTATTACATTGGTGGTGTTATCAAGCACGCCCGAGCCATTAATGCCTTCGCTAACGCTTCTACCAACTCATACAAGCGTCTGGTGCCCGGATTCGAAGCCCCAGTCATGCTGGCCTATTCCGCCCGTAACCGCTCCGCTTCCATCCGGATTCCCTACGTTACCAATCCGAAGGGGCGTCGTATCGAGGTCCGTTTCCCCGACCCGACCGCTAATCCGTACCTGGCATTCGCTGCCTTGATGATGGCTGGCCTGGACGGTATCCAGAACAAGATTCATCCGGGTGAAGCGATGGATAAGGACTTGTATGATTTGCCGGCGGAAGAGGCAGCAGAGATCCCGACCGTTTGTCACAGCTTCGATCAGGCTCTGGAGGCACTTAACGCAGATCGTGACTTTTTGACCCAGGGCGGCGTCTTTACCGACGACATGATTGATGCCTTCATCAACCTGAAGATGGACGAGGTAACCCGCCTGCGCATGTCCACTCATCCGGTAGAGTTCGACCTGTACTACAGCTGCTGATCGCAAACACGCAGCAAATTAAAAACGCTCCCAACAGGGGGCGTTTTTTATGCCTGCGTTGTGGCATTCCTTGTGCTGGTTTATGCTGTGCTCATGCGGAGCTTAATCCTGGTGGGAATGTTGGCCGTGACCTCGTTGTGTATCGGGGAGACGGGTTATCGCATTGTTCATCCTGACGGCACAGTCGAGTACACCGATGAGCCGACAAAGGGCGCTGCACCGATCCAACTGCCAGAGATCCCTACTTACCCCGCACCCTCCCTACCTCCCGTCGCCAGTCCGCCCAGTACAAGCCAGGACAATGGTACCGCTACTGCCACAGCGGAACAGCAGGAAAGCTACACCCTCTTCACTATCAGCTCACCTCAGGATGGGGAAACGGTCTGGTTCGATGAAACCGGAATGACCGTATCTCTCCAACTCCAACCCGGCCTTTTCGAAGGCCACAAGGTAGAAATTCGACTCGATGGGGAGCTGGTTGCCACAGGTACCTCCGCAAGCTATACGCTACCAGAGGTCTATCGCGGTACGCATACCCTCTCTGCTGTGATAACCGAAAGTGAAGGTTCAGTTATCATGGAGGCGGGCCCGACATTTTTTATCATGCGACAGCACTCCGTGCAGAATCCTCAGCGCAGACCGGGCAATTGATGTCTTGTTTTTTGGCAAGGTAGGCATCCACACGCTGTCCCTGCAAGGGGGGGCGTCAAATCAGGGGTTTTGCACAAGTTCACGCTAAACAATTCAAAAATACCCCCTTTTAATTGCACCATGTTGGTGCGTATTTTATGTTGTACCGTAATGGTGCATTTCTCTCGAGCAACGATTAGCCCAGCACCTTATTGCTGACTATAATATTCATTATAAATCAGTAAGTTATGTGAGAAACAAGGTGTCTATTTGTATTGGTGTGTATCTTGCTAGAAAGAGTGTATGGATATGATGAGCCAAAACCAAAGCGCTCTGCACAAGCGGATCATCGAGAACCTTCATACAGCGGTGCTGTTGCTGGATAACGATTTGCGACTGGAATTCATGAACCCGGCAGCAGAGATGCTATTTGCCGTCAGTGCTTCGCGTTTTCTCGGCCATCCGGCACAGGAGGTCTTGATCGACCGTGAATTGAGCATGGCGTTAAAGCAGGTGTTGGTGAGCGGAACACCGATCACAGAACGGGAGCTGGTGCTGAACCTTGGATATCGGCCTCGTGTAACGGTCGACCTGACCGCCATACCGCTAAGCGACAGCGACAGCGAGAGCAAGGAAGCCCTGTTGGTTGAGATGAAGCAGGTCGATCGCCAGTTACGCATCACCCGCGAAGAGGGGCTGCTGGCACAGAGCCATGCCACCCGGGCTCTGGTGCGCGGACTGGCACATGAGATCAAGAATCCTCTGGGTGGATTGCGCGGCGCCGCTCAATTGCTAGAGCGGGAGCTGAATAATGAGGAGCTCAAGGAGTACACCAACATTATCATCAGCGAGGCGGACCGTCTGCAGGCGCTGATGAATCAGATGCTGGGGCCAAACACCCTGCCTCGTAAACGCCAACTCAATATACATGAAGTAATGGAGCGTGTACGTCAGGTCGTGGCGGCAGAGCTGAACGATACGGTGAAGATACAGCGTGATTATGACCCGAGTATCCCAGAGATCAATGCCGACCCCGATCAACTGATCCAGGCGATCATGAACCTGGTTCGCAATGCCGCCCAGGCGGTGGCCGATCATGGAGAGATCATCATGCGTACCCGGACCCTGCGTCGCTACACCATTGGTCATACCCTGCACAAGTTGGTTGCCCGGATCGATGTGATCGATAACGGCCCCGGTATACCTGCTGATATGCGAGAAAGCCTGTTTCTTCCCATGGTGACCGGCAGGGCAGATGGGACAGGACTCGGTCTACCGATCGCCCAGTCATTGATTAATCAGAATGATGGACTGATTGAGTGGGAGAGCCGTCCCGGCCATACCGTCTTTACCGTATTGCTACCAATTGAGAGTGAGCGCGAATCGCGTCAGGAATTACAATCATGACCAAAAGCAGCAAGATCTGGATTATTGATGATGATCGTTCTATCCGCTGGGTGCTGGAAAAAGCGCTGAAACAGGATGGCATGGTGGTGCAGAGTTACGAGACAGCGGATAAGGCGCTGACGCTGCTGGCGCGGGAGGAGCCTGATGTCTTAATTACAGACATCCGCATGCCGGGAATGAGTGGCCTGGAGCTGTTGGACAGAATCAATGAACAGCGACCGGAGTTGCCGGTGATCATTATGACGGCGCACTCGGATCTGGACAGCGCCGTTTCGGCCTATCAAGGGGGAGCGTTCGAGTACCTGCCCAAACCATTTGATGTGGATGAGGCAGTAGAGCTGGTACGTCGTGCCCTCTCACACCGCGAGGAGCAGCATCGGACTGATGTGGAGGAGAGTCGCCGGCAAAATATGGAGATCATTGGTGAGGCCCCCTCTATGCAGGAGGTCTTCCGCGCCATCGGGCGGCTCTCCTCCTCCAACATCACGGTATTGATCAATGGGGAGTCGGGCACCGGTAAGGAGCTGGTCGCCCATGCACTGCACCGACACAGTCCACGCAAGGACAAACCGTTTATTGCCCTGAATACTGCCGCCATACCACGTGACCTACTGGAGTCGGAACTTTTTGGCCACGAACGGGGTGCCTTCACAGGAGCGCAGGCCTTGCGCGAGGGGCGCTTCGAGCAGGCCGATGGGGGTACGCTGTTCCTGGATGAGATCGGTGATATGCCGGCTGAATTGCAGACCCGACTGCTGCGTGTGCTAGCCGATGGTCAGTTTTATCGTGTCGGCGGTCGTTCACCGATAAAGGTGGATGTACGTGTCATTGCCGCGACCCATCAGAATCTTGAGCAGCGGGTCAAGGAGGGAAAATTTCGTGAGGACCTGTTTCATCGTCTCAATGTCATTCGTATTCATATCCCCTCTCTGCGCGAGCGCCACGAGGATATTCCTCTGTTAATCGGCCATTTTCTGCAAAAGGCTAGCGAGGAGATAGGGGTAGAACCGAAGTGGTTGGACAAGTCGACTGAGCGCTATCTCTCCAGTCTGGACTGGCCGGGCAATGTACGCCAGCTGGAGAATACCTGCCGCTGGCTCACGGTGATGTCTCCGGGTCAGGAGATCCATCTGGAGGACCTGCCACCCGAGCTCAAGACGGCCAGTGATGAGCAGACCGATGACCGTGACTGGCTGACACCACTGCGCCGCTGGGCAGAGCAGCGCCTGAACACCGGCGCGAATGGCGTGCTGGATGAGGCCGTACCGCAATTTGAGCGCCTGATGATCGAGGTGGCGCTGAAGAAGAGCGGTGGTCATCGCCAGGAAGCGGCTCATCTATTGGGTTGGGGGCGCAATACGATTACCCGCAAGATCAAGGAACTCGGCATGGCAGAAACCGCGGAAGACCGGGAGCTGTGAAGACCGAGTAATCCGGCCAGCGACACCCTGCAAAGGTAGGCTGTGAAGGGTCACTGACTCAGGAAGCGCCGCACCATACGTAATACTGGACGTAGGTACTCGAATGTTGCATGCTTGTCACTAGCATTCAGCAGAAGGAATTTCCGAGACCTCCGTCACAGAAATATTGCTGGATCCATCAACAAAGTCAGGATGATGTATTAACCCGACCTGTTGGAAGCAATGAGTATTACCCATCCAAAAAGCGCAGCAGAAAATCCGCACCCTGCGAAGCAGGACCGAAGGCTCAAATGGGCTGGCCTGATGCTGGTTTTATTGTTACTGCTGGCGATGGGGCTCCTGTTCTCTATGCGGTATGGGACGAAACAAGTGGCGGTGACACCGTCCGTGGAGGCACCGCAAGAGCGACTGCCGCAAGCCACTCCAGAGCCAGCGACTCTCCCAGTGCCGGTTTTGCAAAAAGCCCCGCCGCAGATCGCATCGAGCGAAAAGGCGGTAATGAAACAGGTGGCACTGCCTGAGGTTGAGCCGGTGATGGGGCCGAGCCGGGATGTTGACGAACCGCAAGCGGAGACCCGCGTGCCTGCCGTGAGCACCGAAATACCTTCATCAATGCTTCCCCAGGCCGATTTGGAAGAGGACAAGGGCGAACCCCACTCCCCGTTCGAGGCGAAACCGGCTTTGACGGGCTACGTCAAGATTGGCGCTAACGGGGAACGGCTGCCTGACAGTGCCAGGTCGTGGAGTTGCGTGGAGGAC
>JBFFNE010000086.1:0-12281 GCA_041563315.1 Thiohalomonadaceae bacterium | reverse complement strand
GATATCCGCCACCTCGGTGAGCGGGTTCGACGGTGTCTCCAGGAACAGCAGCCGCGTGTTGGGGCGAATCGCCTGCTCCCAGGCATCATAATCGGTCAGCGGCACATAGCTGGTCTCGACGCCGAACTTGGCCATGAAATTGTTGAACAGCACCACCGTGGTGCCGAACACGGAACGGGAGGAGACAATGTGGTCACCGGCCTTCAGCAGCCCCATGCAGGTCGAGAGGATCGCCGCCATGCCGGAGCTGGTGGCGACACAGCTATCCCCCCCCTCCAACGCGGCAAGTCGCTGCTCGAAAGTGCGCACCGTGGGATTGGTGAAGCGGGAGTAAATATTACCCGGCTCTTCCCCACCGAAACGGGCCGCGGCCTGAGCGGCGCTGTTAAAGGTAAAGCTGGAGGTAGGGAAGATCGGCTCGCTCTGCTCCCCTTCATTGGTGCGCACCTGTCCGGCGCGAACGGCCAAGGTATCGAAACCCAGCTCATCCCAGTCATCACGTGAAATCGTCATCGCATCGCCCCTTGTCATGGATGCTGCGGGCACAAAAAAACCCGCCAAAGCCAAACGCCAAAGCAGGTTTCTTTTACCTCGCTTTAGCAGCATTTGTAATGCGCCCGCAAGCTGAACTCAAATCGGCGCTGGTATTCAGAGTATGCAGGGATGACATCGAAGTCAAGTCCCCTCGTTCAGGTGCTGCCCACAACTTTTCGTGTACTTCAGGCCAATGGACCTAAACGATGTCCCGGGCCAAATCCCCACCCGGCACAACAAATTATTTCTTTGTATCCTCGACAATGTGTTCCTGACATTATCTCCCACAGTAATCCAAGACGAACGACGTTGCGTTAAAAAAGGCGTTATCAGGAATTATTGTGCATCTCAATCACGGCGTTCTCGCGCTCTTCCTTGATCGAGTCGCTACGGCAGTTCTCCAGTTTTTTCAGGTACTCCGGGGTGATATCACCGGTGATGTATTCACCGTTGAACACCGAAGTATCGAAACGGGTGACATTGGTTTTGTTCTTCTTGTAGAGCACGGCGGAAATCAGATCATCGAGTTCCTGGTAGAACAATCGATCAGCGCCGATAACCTCGGCGATCTGCTTTTCGTCGCGTCCGAAACCGATAAGCTCGGCCGAGGTCGGCATATCGATACCGTAGACATTGGGAAAGCGCACCGGCGGCGCGGCCGAGGCGAAGTAGACCTTGTTGGCGCCGGCGTCCCGGGCCATCTGGATGATCTGCTGTGAGGTGGTACCGCGTACGATGGAGTCGTCCACCAGCAGCACATTCTTGCCCTTGAACTCCAGTTCAATCGGATTGAGTTTCTGCCGCACGGATTTCTTGCGCTGCTGCTGGCCGGGCATGATGAAGGTGCGGCCAATATAGCGATTCTTGATGAAGCCTTCCCGGTAATTCACACCGAGATGGTTAGCCAGTTGCAGCGCGGAGGTGCGACTGGTATCCGGGATCGGGATCACCACATCGATATCGTGGTCCGGCCACTGATCGAGCATCCGCTTGGCCAGCTTCTCCCCCATACGCAGGCGGGCCTTGTAAACCGAGATGCCGTCGATAATGGAGTCGGGGCGGGCAAAGTAGACGTACTCGAAGATGCATGGCGAATGAATGGGGTTGTCCGCGCACTGGCGCGAATGGAAATTTCCGGCCATGTCGATGAACACCGCCTCGCCAGGCTCGACATCTCTCAGGTGCTCGAATCCCAGGGCATCGATGGCAACGCTCTCGGAAGCGACAACGTACTCATCCCCCTGCGCCGTAGCGCGCTTGCCGATCATCAGCGGACGGATGCCGTTGGGGTCGCGGAAAGCGACAATGCCATAACCAATGATCAAGGAAACGACCGCATAGCCCCCCTTGACTCGCCGATGTACGCGGGTGACGGCCTCGAAAATATCGTTCTCATCGATGCGGAATTTTCCCTGACGTTGCAGTTCGTGGGCAAAAACGTTGAGCAGGATCTCCGAATCGGAACTGGTGTTGATGTGACGAAGGTCCTCACGAAAGAGATCTTCCATCAGGGTGTCGGCGTTGGTCAGGTTACCGTTATGCGCCAAAGCGATGCCATAAGGAGAATTGACATAGAACGGCTGGGCCTCGGCCGACGAGGAGCAGCCGGCGGTGGGATAGCGCACATGGCCAATCCCCACATTTCCCTGCAGACGCAGCATGTGACGGGTATGGAACACGTCACGCACCAGGCCGTTATCCTTGCGCAAGTGAAGACGGGTGTCGTCACAGGTCATGATGCCGGCGGCATCCTGACCGCGATGCTGCAATACGGTCAGACCGTCATAAATCATCTGATTGACGGGACCTTTACCTACGATACCGATAATGCCGCACATGCTTTCAACTACCTCATAAACCGTTAATTGCAGGATCGATTCAATATCGAATGTTCTCGGCGATATCCGCCGGCAGGAACTGCCGCAGCCAAATCGCCATGTTTTGGAAATAGTGCAGTAACTGGGACTCTTTCCACCAGGGATCCTGAGGCATCGGCGTCATCCCACCGATAAGTACCAATACTGCGACTATCAGGGCGCCACGAGCGACACCGAAAAAAATACCGACCATCCGATCAGTGCCGCTCAGCCCGGTCTTCCGGATGACCTGTACCGCAAGATAATTGACTAGCCCGGCCAGGAACAGGGTGGTAATGAACAGAATGGCAAAAGCGACAATAAGACGCAGGGAGGGAACGGTGATGTGCGGCTCAAGCAATGTCTGCAAGCTGTCAGCGAAGCTCAATCCCACCCAGACGGCGATCACCCAGCCGCCCAACGACAGGGCCTCTTTGGTAAAGCCGCGCAACAAACTGATGCCGACCGAGATGCCGATGATGGCGAGAATGGCGTAATCGACCCAGTTCATGTCTCAGGGCTATGATGCTGTCTTGGCAAGGCGGCGGCACGGAAGAAGTAACAGGCGGCGGATTCTACCAGAGCACACGCCGATACAGAAGCCAGTGTCACCTATTATGCCCCATGACGATGCCCTTCATCCCCATGAGGCGTTGCAACCGCTGCAGCTGTTTATTGGCATTTTCCTTCTTGAGTTCAGGTCCGATACGCACACGGTAGATCGTGTCTCCTCCGGAGTTGAGCTTTTCAACGAAGGCGGTAAAGCCTTTTGCCCGTAGTTTATCGCGTAGGGTCAGGGCGTTAGTGGATAGGGAGAAGCTGCCGACCTGTACCACCCATGAACCGGGTTCGCTATCGGCTGCCGTTGTCGAAGAGGCGGATTGGGAGGCTATCGCTGCAGGATCGTTGTTAACCAAGGCAGGGGGGCGGCTCGTGGGTTCTGCTGACGCAAGCGCTGTTGCGCCTGTCGGCTTCTCTTTCGCAGGCGGAACCTTCTTGGGGGCCGGCTCCGGTTTATCGATCAGTACGGGACGTCCCTCGGCGACGGTCGTCACCGGCTGCAAGGGGATATCAAGCGGTTCGAACTGATAGTCAGGCTTGTCAGGGATGTTACTGCCGTACATCGGCATACTGGACTGTTCTCCCCCATCAAGCATAATGGGAATGAATATAACGGCAAGAGAGACCAGTACCACAGCCCCTATTAGGCGCTGTTTCAGTTTTTCATTCAATGCGACACCTCAATGGTTTGCCAAACTCTCCGGTCATGGATGGATATTATACGGTTTCATCCGATACACAAGAAAGTGCAAGCATCGCTTCCGCCACAGTATAAAAGGAGCCGAAGACCACAATCCGATCACCCGGCTGTATGCCGGCACCGGCACTGACCAGCGCCTCGCTCACCGAACGGTAGCCCTGAGCCAAACACAGCCCCTGTTCAGCAAGCATCTTAATTAACATCGCAGCGTCGGCACCACGAAAAACATTCAATGTTGCAGGATACCAGAGGTCTATCACTTCAAGCATCGGCTGCAGTACAGCAGGGATGTCCTTGTCGGCTAGCATCCCCACCACGGCATGGGTTTGCCCCGGCACCGGTGTTGCCTTAAGGTTCGCCGCCAAGGCCCTGGCTGACTGCGGGTTGTGGGCCACATCAACGATCGTTGGGACCCCCCCTGGTAATATCTGGAAACGCCCCGGCAGGGATACGGTTTGCAGGCCGTGGTGCAGCGACTCCGGAGAAACAGGCAGCCGTTCGGCCAGGAGTTCAAGCACCATCAACACCCCGGCGGCATTCTGTAACTGAAAACGCCCGCACAGGGCAGGCAGAGGCAGATCATCAAGGGTGTCTGCCGGCCCCTGCCATCTCCAGCTGTCGTGGTTAACGGCATAGCTGAACTGCTTCTCAAGAGAAAATAGTTCGGTCTCCAGCTCTGTCGCATAGTGGAGCAACGAGAGTGGCGGAGTGGGGTCACTGCATACCGCTGGACGCCGTGAACGGAAGATCCCCGCCTTCTCCCTGCCAATGGCCTCGCGGTCATCTCCCAGCCACGCGGCATGGTCCACATCGATGGCGGTGACGAGTGCCACATCAGCATCCAGCAGGTTGACCGCATCGAGACGGCCCCCCATCCCCACCTCCAGCACGGCGACGTCCAGTCCCGCCCGGGCGAAGATATCAATCGCGGCCAGGGTGCCGAATTCGAAATAGGTCAGGGAGGTTTCGCCGCGGGCTTGATCGATGCGCTCGAAAGCCTCGCATAGCAATGTGTCATCAACCGGTTTACCGTCGATGCGCACCCGTTCGTTGTAACGCAGGAGATGTGGCGAGGTGTAACAGCCGACCCGATAACCGGCAGCCAACAGAATGCTTTCGAGCATTGCGACGCTGGAACCCTTGCCATTGGTACCTGCAACCGATATCACAGCGTAAGCAGGTGTTGTCAGGCCCATCGCCGCCAGCACTTTGCCAGGACGCTCCAGGCCAAGTTCGATGGCTGACGGATGAAGGGTTTCTTGCCAGGCGAGCCAGGCATCGAGGGTTTGGAATCTCATGGAGGGAAGTGACAAGTCACAAGTAGCAAGTTACAAGAACAGAGGCAGGTTCTGCCACTCGTCACTTGTCACTTGCCACTTGGAACTGCATTAAGGTGCTGGCTGGCGGGTGAAAATTGTAAGCAGGCTTGCCACCCTGTCACGCATCTCACGGCGATCCACAATAATGTCGATTGCGCCATGATCCAGCAGGAACTCGCTGCGCTGGAATCCCTCGGGTAGTGTTTCGCGCACTGTCTGCTCAATAACGCGTGGGCCGGCAAAACCGATCAATGCGCCGGGTTCGCCGATATTGATATCACCCAACATGGCCAGGCTGGCAGAGACACCGCCCATAGTCGGGTCGGTCATCACAGAGATGAAGGGAATACCACGCTCGCGCAATTTGGCCAGCACTGCCGAGGTCTTGGCCATCTGCATCAGTGAGAACAACGCCTCCTGCATGCGCGCCCCGCCACTGGCGGAGAAGCAAATTAGCGGGATGCCATGTTCCAGACTGGCGTTGGCTGCCTGTACGAAGCGCTCACCGACCACCGAGCCCATGGAGCCACCCATAAAACGGAACTCAAAGGCCGCCGCCACCAAAGGCACGCCTTTGACCTGGCCCATCATAACGATCAGGGCATCGATTTCTTCAGTTGTCTTCTGCGCCTGCAGCAAGCGATCCTTGTATTTCTTGCTATCCTTGAACTTGAGCGCATCGACCGGTTGCACATCCGCGCCTATCTCAACCCGTGGTTCCGGGTCGAGAAAGGCCTCAAGCCGGCGCCGCCCTCCGATGCGCATGTGCTGACCACACTTGGGGCAGACATCCAGGTTTCGCTCCAGTTCGGCGCGGTAGAGCACCCCATTGCAGCCAGGGCACTTGGCCCACAGCCCTTCCGGGACAGTCTTCTTGTTACCGCCCTCGGTTCGAATCTGGGACGGCAGAAATTTTTGTAACCAACTCATTCTCTTTTCCCCCTGACGGGATCCTACATTAATTCAAATGATTCAGACGTTATCCAACGCTGCGCGTAATTCCGCAATGAATGCACCCGCCTGTTGTGGAATTTTATCAACTTGTTCTTGTAGTGCTTCGATGCGGCCGACCAGGGCACTGCCCACCACCACCGCATCGGCCACTTTAGCGACCCGCGCAGCCGATTCGCCATCCTTGATGCCGAAACCGACACCCACCGGCAGGTCCGTCTTGTTGCGGATAGCCTTCACCCGTTCGGCCACCTCATCAGTATCAAGATGGCCTGCGCCGGTGATACCTTTTACCGATACATAATAAACGAAACCACTGGCCAGCTCACAGATCCGGGAAATTCGTTGTTCGGAAGTGGTCGGTGCCAGCAGGAAGATCGGATCAATCTCTTTGGCACGCAACGCGATGGTCAGCTGCGCCGCCTCCTCCGGCGGCATATCGACGGTCAACACACCGTCGACACCGGCCTCGGCCGCAGCCGTGGCGAATGTCTCATAGCCCATCACCTCAATGGGATTGAGGTACCCCATCAGGACCACTGGGGTCTCCTGATTCCTCTGCCGGAACTCGCTGACCATCGCCAGCACATCTCTCATGCCGACATGGTGCAGCAGGGCCCGCTCACTGGCATGCTGAATCACCGGACCATCAGCCATCGGATCGGAGAACGGTACCCCCAGCTCAATGATATCGGCACCGGCCTCGACCATGGCGTGCATGGTCGGCACCGTCACCGTGGGCTGCGGATCGCCAGCAGTGATGAAGGGGATCAGTGCCTTGCGCCCCTTCGCGCGCATTGCCTCAAGATGCTTCGCAATACGACTCATAGATCATACCCCTCCAGGCGCGCTACGGTGTGGATGTCCTTGTCACCGCGGCCGGACAGGCTAACCACGATGGTCTGATCCTTGTCCATGGTCGGTGCCAGCTTGGCGGCGTAGGCCAAGGCATGACTCGATTCCAGCGCCGGAATAATGCCCTCAGTGCGAGAGAGCTCATGGAAAGCGGCCAGCGCCTCGTCATCCGTGGCCAGGGTATAAGTCGCACGTCCCGAATCCTTAAGCCAGGCATGCTCGGGACCGACACCGGGATAGTCGAGACCGGCGGAGATGGAGTGGGTGCCGATGATCTGGCCATCCTCGTCTTCCATCAGGTAGGTGCGATTCCCATGCAGTACACCGGGTTTTCCTGCGCACAACGGGGCAGCATGCTCGCCTGACTCGATACCGTGGCCACCGCCCTCAACGCCGTAGATGGCCACGCTGTCGTCGCCCAGGAAAGGGTGGAACAGACCGATAGCATTGGAGCCGCCGCCAACACAGGCAACCAGGGCATCGGGCAACTTACCGGTCTCCTCCAGCATTTGCGCCCTTGCCTCGCGGCCAATCACGGTCTGGAAATCGCGCACCATCGCCGGGTAGGGATGGGGCCCGGCCACGGTACCGATGATGTAGAAGGTGTTGTCCACATTGGTCACCCAGTCGCGCATCGCCTCGTTAAGTGCGTCCTTCAGGGTCTTGGTGCCGGAGGTGACCGCCTCCACCCTGGCGCCCAGCACCTGCATGCGATAGACATTAATCTTCTGCCGCTCGATATCTTCGGCGCCCATGTAGACCACACACTCCATGCCGTAACGAGCGCAGACGGTGGCACTGGCCACACCATGCTGGCCTGCACCGGTCTCGGCGATGATGCGTTTCTTGCCCATGCGCTTTGCCAGGAGTGCCTGGCCAACGGTGTTGTTGATCTTGTGTGCACCGGTATGGTTCAGATCCTCGCGCTTGAGCCAGATCTGCGCTCCACCCAGCTTTTCGCTCCAGCGCTTCGCGTGGTAGACCGGCGAAGGCCGACCGACGAAGTGCTTCAGCTCGTAATCGAGCTCGGCCTGAAACTCGGGATCGTTTTTGTAGCGCTCGTAAGCCTCGCGCAGTTCATCGAGCGCCTCCATTAGGGTCTCAGAGGCGAAGACCCCCCCATACGGACCGAAATGGCCGTGCTCATCGGGCAACTTCAGTAGATCCTGAAAACGGCTTGCTTCACTCGCCATCAGCTTTGTTCACTCCTCGCATAAATGCGGCAATCTTGTCGGCATCCTTGATGCCCTTGGCAGCCTCGACACCGCTACTGACATCGACGGCATAGGGGCGCACCTGACGCACCGCCTGTTGGATATTTTCCGGCCCCAGGCCACCAGCCAGGATAATCGGTTTATCCAGACCAGGCGGTATGCGAGCCCAATCGAAGGTATGTCCGGTTCCGCCAGGCATCCCCTTCTGGTAACTGTCCACCAGCAACCCCTTAGCCTCATGATACTGCTCAGCGACAGCTGTCAGTTCTATGCCTTCGGCCATGCGCACCGCCTTGATATAAGGACGGGCGAACTGCCGGCAGTACTCTGGCGTCTCATCGCCATGGAACTGCAGGAGATCCAGCGGCACACCAGTGAGAACGCGCTCCACCTCGTCGACCTCAGCATTCACAAACAAACCAACACTGCTAACAAAAGGCGGCAATGCGGCAATCACAGCATACGCCTGTTCAACATCCACCAAGCGTGGACTTTTATCATAGAACACCAGTCCTATCGCATCAGCGCCATTCGCTGCCGCGATGACACCGTCCTGCGGCCGGGTAATCCCACAGATCTTGATACGTGTGCGTGTCGGATAATTCGTATTCATGGAACAGATCAGGTTACCAGACCGGCGAAATGGGGGAAAGTTGCGGAATGGCAAATTTCTCAGAATAACCGACCTTGGTGAGGTAGAGTCCGTAGGGCGCAGCCGTGACTCCGCCCAGTGTACGGTCTTTGGCCTCCAGCACCTCACGGCTCCACTCTAGCGGCCTTTCCCCCTCACCGATAGCCATCAACACACCGGCAATATTGCGTACCATATGATGAAGAAAAGCGTTGGCCTCGATATCAATAAAGATAAAGGGCCCCTGAGCAGACACTTCCAGTTTGTGCAGGGTGCGAACCGGACTCCTGGCCTGACAGGCCACCGCCCGGTATGAAGAAAAGTCGTGTTCACCCAGCAGATAGTTGCCCGCAGTCTGCATTCGGTGGATATCCAGCGGCCTGTAATGCCAGGTCACCCGGCAGGCAAGGAAGGTCGGACGCACCTCACGGGTAAAAATAACGTAACGGTATGCACGCCGTTGGGCAGAAAACCTTGCGTGGAAATCATCCGCTACCGGCCTTGCCCACAACACCACCACATCCTTGGGAAGGTTGGCATTAGTACCATAGACCCAGGCACGCTCATCACGCACCGCCTCGGTATCGAAGTGGATCACCTGTTCGGTGGCATGGACCCCGGTATCGGTACGCCCGGCACAGGTGACGCGAACCTCGTGATTAGCAACCTTACCTAGCGCCTGCTCAAGCGCACCCTGCACCGTACGCACGTCCCCCTTCTGCAGCTGCCAGCCACAGAATTCACTGCCATCGTATTCGATCCCAAGTGCAATACGCATAGTTGATCCCGTATGAAAAACAGACGCCCCGCATCGGGTGTGCCGATGCGGGGCGCGTGGCGACTCCATTCTTTGACGGCCTGGCTAGTGGTCCATGCGGGAAATAGCGTCAGTCTCAGAGCCCTGCTAATGAGTCAAGGCAAGTCGCGCTGCGCAGGAAATGGCCCTGTCCTTTCCAAGCAGTGCACCGCCGCATTGGCTCATTAGCAGAGGCTCCCTCCGGGCCGGCCCACAAACCTCATCAGCGGCGTTGCACTCGCTTGAATTAGAATAACTAGTCCTGCGGCTCATGCATCTTGCCGATGAGGTTTGTGGGCCGGCTGAGACTAACATTATTTTCCACAGGGACCACTAAATCCTGGCTAACAACGCCTGTGCCTGCTGCTTCTGCTCAGCATTGCCTCCTTCGGCAACCTCTTCAAGCATGCTGCGGGCACCATCGCTGTCCCCCATTTCAATGTAAGCCTGGGCAAGATCCAGCTTGGTGGAAATATCGTCGCCGTCACCATCGCCGAAGATCCCCTCATCATCCAGCTCACCGAGGCTATCCAAGTCACCCATCATACTGTCCAGGTCACCCGTACTGTTCAGATCCCCGATACTATCCAGATCATCGAGACTACCCAGCTCTTCGCCGGCACTCTCCAGCCCGGACATATCCAGGTCAAATGTCTCCTCTGCGCTACTCTCTGCTGACGGGGTACTATCCCCCAACTCAAAGTCACCGAAGTCAAGGTCATCCATCTCGCCCAGGTCGAGTCCTGAATCCTCTTCGGTGATCTGCAGTTCAGATTCATCAGTTAGGGAAACATCACCGAAATCCAGCCCCCCCTCACCCGCTTCACTGCCAAAATCCTCCGAACCAAGATCGAGCTCAAACTCGTTGTCAGAATCAGTAGCTGGGGCCTCCATCTCGGCCGTATCACCCAGCTCAAAATCCAGTCCGGCAGGTTCTACAGGAGTACTTTCCTCAACAGTCTCTCCGCCCAAATCCATATCAAACTCAAAATCGGAACCAGCCGGTTCTGCAGTTTCCAGCCCCTCGTCAATCGTCACCTGAGGGGATTCGTCATCATTCAAATCATCAAAATCAAGACCCAAATCAAAACCAAGATCATCCCCACTGCCGCCACTGCCTGTATCTGAGGTAAGTTCATCCAGATCCAGACCGATATCCAGCACCCCTCCGTCAAAGCCCTCTTCAGCCGCGGAGCCGGCATGGACTGCAGAGGCTGCAGCACCAGCCGCTACGGCAAAGAGCGCATTGCCCGGGGACAGCTCATTGCCCATCTTGGCAATCCGCTCCCACTCTCCCGGCTTCGCCTTGAGCCCTTCAGCGGATTTCTCAGACAGCGCAACAAATTTATCCGCATCCTGAAGGTTGTAGTAGACATCGAGAAGTTTGGCACTCAGATCATGGCGTTCCGGATGCTTTTCAAGAGCTTTGCTCAACACTTCTTCGGCTTGCTGATGACGGCCATAGGCCATAAAAACGTCAGCTTCTGTTAGCGGGTCAACCTCACCCTCATCTGTGTGAATAGTGCTCTTACCCATTCCACTGATGGCCAGGTCACTGAGGAAGGAGGTTTCACTATTTCCATCGTCGTCCTGCGAGCCCATCATGGAGGAGGTGCCTCCAGTCAGGATGCTCTCCTGAAAACCACCACCACTGCGCCGACGGCGGATCATCACCATGAGCAGCAGGAGAATGAGCAGAGCGGCACCACCGCCGGCAGCCATCACCACAGGGTCATCAAGGCGCAGGGTGTCTAAACTGAGGGTAAAACCCAGGATCGAGTCGATAAGACCCGGCTCTTCAGGCGGAACCACGACCGGCGGCTTCTTCACCGGAGGTTTATTTGCCGGTGTGGGCTTTTCAGCCGATGTTGCAGCCGACGGTTTTACCGTGGACGCCTCAGCGGGGGCTTTTTCAGGCTGTACAGGCGCGCTCGTTACGGCACTTTGCGCGTCTGAATTATCAGTTTTTTCAGCAGCCTCAGTCTCTTTTGCCGGCGACTTGACAGGGTCAGTCAGCGCCTCCGATTTTGCCGATGCCGTTTCACTGCTCTGCCCGCTCTGTGTGGAAGGCTGTGCCAATGACTTGGCCTGTTCACTTAACTGGCTCTGCAGGGCAGCAAGATCCGCGTCCTTGAGAGTCAGCAGGCGTTGCATATCCTGCAATCGTTCTTCAAGACCCTCTACACGTTTTTGCAGTTCTTCGTTTTCCTTTGCCTGGGCAGCAGAACTCTCAAGGGCGAGCATTAGCTCCTGCTGCACCCCATCGGCTCCTTCCGTTGCCTTGCCGGGCTGTTCGGCTTTACCGCCAGGAGTAACCAGTTCCAGCTTGGGCTCTACTTTTTTCGCCGTACCGACAGACGCGATCGGTGCTTCGCTGGAAGTACTTGTTGGCTCGCGCCTGGCCGTCTTGGCCGCGATAGCGGACCGATAGTCCTGCCACACCCGGGTTTGACGGGAGACCTCACGTGCCGCCTCTGCCTTGCTCATGGCAGTGAGAACTGAAAGGTCATCGATACGCAACACATAACCTTTCTTCAGGCGATTGATGTTGTTATCAATAAAGGCGTAAGGATTGGCGATCAGCAGAGCCATCATCATCTGCTGATCAGTAATATCGTTATTCGGGCGCAATTTCCGGGCAATGCTCCAGAGCGTCTCGTTGGCCTTGACCGGACCATAGACAATGCTATTGGAAGCAGCCACAGCTGGAGCCGGCGTCGGAGCTGGCTTGGCGGCAACCGCCTGAGCCTCGTAACCGGGAGCAACAGGGATCGAACTCGGCGGTGGAACAAACTCATCCTGGTCTACAGAAGGTACAGCTTGCACTTTTGGGGCACTAACAGCAGTCGGGGCACTAACAGCAG
>JBFFNE010000085.1:0-12291 GCA_041563315.1 Thiohalomonadaceae bacterium | reverse complement strand
TACGCCCTGCCATTGGCGCTGCTCTTCGCCGCCTACCCCTTTATCAAAACACGCACCCTGCTGACCCAGCCCTACCTCGGGCTCTGCACCGCCGGGCTGGTGCCGATGGCCTACACCGCGCAAGGCATCGTACCCGACAAAGCCGCCTGGCTGCTGTTTACCGCCGCCCTGCTCTGGGCCACCGCCCATGCCACACTGCAGGCCCTGCCGCGCCGCGACCTGGAAGCGCAACTCGGCATCCGCTCACTGGCTCAGCTGTTCGGCGACAACAGCTGGGCGTTCATCATGGCCATGCAGCTGGGCGCCATCTTCAGCCTGTGGCTGGCCGGCACCCAGCTGGAGCTCGGGGTCTTCTTCGGCCTCGGCCTCATCGTCACCGCACTGCTCATTCCTTACCAGCTCTGGCTACTGCTCAGCCACCCCACCGAAGGGCCGATGCGCAGCTACCGCAACCAGATTTGGAGCGGCATTGCGATCCTCTGTGGCATTGCGTTTCATTACCTTTGTGTTTGCTGAATGCTGGAGCCGAGCAAGCTTCGAACCTCCCATTTCCCGTCAACGATTTCATCGCAGCGTAAATGGGATAGTTTAATTCATAAAACAAAACAAGGAGGAGTGGCAATGGCATTCCTGAAAGACGGGCGCTATCCGGTTAAAGGTGTCGATATCCATCCAGCATAGATTACGAATTAACGGGGGCCATTAAGAGCCCTTTATTACTTAGGTGCGGGTTGATTGGGTCTGTTGTTGCGAGGAGGGGAAACAAAAAACCGGCCCAGCCGGTTATTTGTGGTGGAGTATTGTGGTTTTCTTCACGGGTAACCGAGTATCTGCCGGCCTTTGATGGCCTCAACTATGCCGTGATAGTCCTGTGCCACGGCCACAAAGTTGGGACCGGAATTAAAGTCATTGAGGGTGTAGTTGAAATCCCCAAACAAAACGCCGGTGGGCTTTAATGGGCCGACCAGGTAGCCGTGCTGATGGAATAGTTGATAAAAGTCCTTCATCAGAAAGTGTGCGTCACCTTGTGTATAGCCATACTCAAACTGGATGACCTTGATCTGCTTCCTCTCAAGCATGTTTTTAAATCCAGCAAGCACCAAATGCTCGGCCCCTTCAACATCAATCTTGAGCAGATCAATGCTGTCAACGCCATGCTCCTGGCAGTAGGCATCACCAGTCTTTAAATGCCCTGTTTTCTCAGTGAATTTGATACGTTTGTCATGAAAGTCAGCACAGCTCAGGATGGTGTTGACCCCTGAGTTGACGCCATAATCCTTGTAGGTGATGTCACACTCCATATCAGACAGACCAAAATTATTGAGTGCAGCGCGCTGGTTGGTCACGTTGTTTGACAATGTTTTATAGGTCTCTTTTGAAAGTTCAAATGAGTGGACCTCGGCATCTGGGAAATTGGCCAACGCCATGCTTGTCCAGTCGCCAACATTCGCGCCCACATCAAACACGGTTTTGATGTCAAAATCACGCAAGCGGTTTATGAGTACCTTCTCACCGTTTTTTTCGAACCTATAGGAAAATCCTTCATATTTTCTGATATATCTTTTTGCCCATGAATAAATCGCATATTTAGGGTTAGTGATTTTTTTAAGCAGCATTTGTTCTTTTCCATTATTTGTGTAAATCCACGCGACATTATACCGCACCGCAGTATTTTTTGCGCGGTTAGCCATAACGTCCGCTTTCCTCACTCAGCTTTAACTGTTGGCCTAGCTTTAACGCTGGGCGGGATACCTGAACGATAAGAACGAATCTACCGGTGGGGCAGAAAAAACATCCAAAAGAAAGTAGGGGGGGAGTTCGGCCAATGCCACTAATCCTGAGTTGTTACTCTGACCCCGAACACCCAGGGCGACAGCCTAGGTTTCATTCTCCGCCGTCATCGGGTTCATGTAGACGCCGTACAGGTGAGCGCGCGGGTCAACGGGGGTGCCGCCTCCGCCACCACCGCTACAGGCACTCAGCAGTGCCACTGCAATAAGTGGCGTTACGAATTTAAGCGTTACTTTCACGTTCATTGGTTAGTCCTTTTCTGTTCGCTGCCGTCATGTATGGCTGCGTTAAATGCGACCTAGATACTCCAGTTGGGTTGAGAACAAAATCAGTTCATATACCATGGCGGCTTGCACACTTTTCGGGTGGTTTTGTACCCGCCAGCCTGGAAGGCCCTTCAGCGGGTTATGACTGCATTTTCAAGCAAACGGCAACACCTCATCCTCCCTCGGCACGGACTAATGACAGATCAAACACTTGATGTTAGTTTGGTTTATTGCTAGTTCGCAGAGAGAACGAGACGCCTAGAATTTGAATTTGTCAGGGAGGGTGGTAATGCTAGCCCGGATCTCCCTCAGCACGATGGCAATGGCGTTTTGGCGATTAATCGCGCCGAGCTTTTTGGCCGCGTTGTTAAGATAAATAAGACCCCCCCTTTCCTTTACCGATAATATCTTGCCTATCTCCCAGGTGGTTTTCCCCTCGGCCGCCCACAGCAGGCATATTTTTTCAGGCTCTGACAACGGTGCACGCTCGTTTGCCTGATTTGAGGCATCGAGACGCCGCATTACAGTATCGTGCAGGTGGTAGCCAAACAGGAAGAGGTGAGGGATCTCAGAGCGAAAAACCACATAGATACCTTTATCGTCACGGGAAGAGACAAAAGTCATACTTCCAGTGCAACCGCAGCCGGTATGAAGTGAAATGGTCACGTCTGAAACGATGCCATGGACACGCACGTCCGGAAAAATCCGCTTCCAAGGCATTGGCAATCCCGAGATCACACCAGTAGAGCGATATCAGCTAATGTGTAACATGCCAGACGGTCGGGTCGTTCTTTGCGTACTCTTTTTCCTGATAGCGCAGCATCCACTTAGGCGGGTAGTTACCAACAAGCGTCACCTTGGGGGAGGAGATCGGGACCTGCTCTATCCTTGCATAAAGAAAATAGTCACAGCCAAGCGACTCTGCCAGCCCGACACCGACATTCATTATCCCATTGATGCTATTTGTAGCAGTTAGTGCATCAATATATTTATCAATATCCATCTGGATGTCGGGCACCAGAAAGGTGAGGGGACAGGGTAATTCAGCGTGGTCGATATGGCCACGACTTAAATAACTGTCTACTGTTTTAACAAACAACTCACTGTCACTGGCAGCACTGTTTTTCTCATGAGTAAATGGGCTGCATGCTGAGGCGTAGAGAATCGATTCGGCGTAGAGTTCCCCCATGTTGCTGAAGTGGTTATAGAATGCTCCGCGGGTAAGTCCTGCCATTCGCATCAGCTCATCAACTGAGGCGGCATCGAATCCTTTGCGCGGAAACAGCCTGCTGGCGCTGAGCAGAATCTGTTCGCGGCTCTGTGCTTTATGTTCCTTGCTATAGGGCATCACTGTACCTCGTCAGCATATGATCTTGAGCAAATATATACAGAGTTATACTCTCACAAACCATATAGGGCACCCAATATTTCCAACCAAACGTAAACAGTATTCTGAATTCATATTGCACTTTGACGTGGTAGGATGCGGGGAAAGCAAAGTCCCTGGACTGTGCAGAGGGCGTCAGGCCTACTGCGACGACGAAGCAAAAGGACGTCAATAACATGAAATGCCCTAAATGTAGCGAACAGGCCATAAGCTTCACTAAGTGGCTGCGTGGCACTAATGCCTTTAAAACTCATTGCAGCAAATGCAGCGCGCCTATAAAGGCGAATATCATTGTGTATATTTTATTTGTGTTGACAATGATAATAACGCTATCACTCATTCCTTATTTAGATGAAATTTTTAATTTTCTAAAAATCGAAACTGCATCTAATAAGGTTAAGCTCCTTGCGCTATTGCCTATAATATTTTTTGGTGGGGTTGCCGCATGGTTAACGGGTGGATACAAAATTAATGATAGCGCTTAACAAACGCCTCAAAATCGCTCACTCTCGTTGCATTCATCCTGACGCCTGACAGCGTCGGCTGGTTACGACGTTCGGCGCTGCGCAATCAAACCATCAACTCCTGACGCTGACGGATTCCACGAGCATTGCTTGAGAGATGAGCTGCACGGGGTGCTGCAGTGGAATATCGCTCCCTGCCTGTGTCAGCCCCGCCCTGAGATGCATGGCGCACCCCAAATTGGAACTGATTAGCACATCGACCCCCATCGCCCTGATCTCATCGACCATATCGTCGCGTAGGGCATCGGCCATCTCCGGTTGACTCAGCACCTGACTGCCTCCGGCGCCGCAACAACGCGGCTCACCCGACAACGGCACGATCTCCAGCCCTGGGATCTTCTGCAACAGCTCTACCACGGCCTCCTCCTGGCCCTCACCCTGGCGCAGAGTGCATGGAGTATGCAGCGCTACCTTCAAGGGCAGGTGGTTGAATTCCACCTTGCGCTGTCTCAAGGCAGTAGCAAGATAGTGGCTCACATCCATGACCGGTGTCGTGAGTCCTTCATTCTCCAGCCATTTATCATAGGCCTTGAGGCCGGCGCCGCAGCCGCTACTGGTGGTAACGATGGCATCGACTTGTTCACAGGAGAAGGCCTTGATGTTCTGACGCGCCAGCTTCCCGGCGGTTGCAAGATCCCCATTGTGGCGATGCAAGGCGCCGCAACAGTCCTGTCCCTCGGGCAGGGTCACCCCCAGGCCGAGGGTATTGAAGACATCAATGGCCGCCTGCTGCACCGACCGCTCCATCACCGAGCTGAAACAGCCGGTGAAGAGGGCGACGCGCTGGTCGTTATGCGGACCACGGAAGTGGTTCCGCAACTCGGTGGGGTAGTCTATCCGGCCCAGCAGGGCATTGGCCCGTTGCATGCCCATCAGCCTATACAGGCTCAACTTGGCCAAGAGGCCGCGCAGTCCGATCATCTGAGTGAGCCAGGTTGCCTGCATCAGCTTCTTCAGCATTGTTCTATTTCTGGCCAGGAACAGCATCATGCGGGTAGTAGCCGGAATCGGCCGCTGTTCACTCAGGCGCGCCAGGGATTCATCCAACATTTTGCCGAAGTCGACCCTGGAGGGGCAGATAGCCTCGCAGCTGTAACAGCCAAGGCAGCTCTCCAGCTTTTCCAGTTTCTCCGGGGCCATGTCCTCGCTGCTGCCATTATCCAGTGCCCGCATCAGCCCGATGCGGCCCATAGGTGACTGTTCCGGATCCTTGCTCTTGATGAAGGTAGGGCAGGTAGAGAGACAAACCGCGCACTGTACACAGCCATCCGCTGGGGTTGGTGGTACAAAGCCTGCAAAGGAATTATTTGCACCAAAAGGATTATCCGTCTCAAAGGGGTTATTCGTATCAAAGCCAAAAGACATGAACTACATAGCCTGTACAAAAGAGGTTGGTTAGGTGTCCCGACGTCCTGCCCCTCACCGCTGTTGGAACGGATGACGTTGACAGCGAGAAAGATTCGGGCGACCGGGACGATGCGCTGAGCCGTGATCGATGCTCATGTTTGACATGATGTTTAGGCCTCGTCATTGGGTATTAGTGTCAGCAAGGGGTGTGCCAGTGGTTAGAGTATCAATTAATCAATGGGTTAGAGGTGTGGAAGTGGTTGGTGATGGGTGGGTTTGTTGGGTTTACTACAATGGGCATTGGGATACTAATTTGTGTCGAGGACTCGACGGTATTTATATTTATTGAGGCGGGCTTCCGCATCCGCGTGCCGGGTGGCTCCCCTAATAATGAAGAAAAGAAAGGGCGGCACGGCCTCCGCCCAGGCACTCTCATACGCTAGCGCGTCACCCGCGTCAGATAAACCCCACTCAGACCGATCTCCTCCTCGCCCATGCTGGCGTTGATGACGAGGGTGTTGCCACGAAAGCCGTCGCGCTCGATGCCCATTTCCGTCACAGCGATGGACATACCAAAGTCGTCGACCGCTTCGGGATCTAGCTGGGTACCGTCCATGCCTGCTTCGACCAGCGGTGCAATCCTGCGGTTGCCCGGTCCCTTGGCCAAATAGATGCCGTCAACCGGATTGAGATAGCTCCCATCAGAGAGCTCCCCCTTACGCGCCTTGAACGCGATATGGAATTGCGGATCTATCAACCTGCCGTCCACTGTCCCGGATACGGCTACGAAGGCACTCGAGCGCCAGCGCGCCGGTTCGCCATCGCTCTCCTCCTGGGTTCCCGGTACGTGACCGGAGAAATTCCAGTAGAGAAAGTCATCGAAGTAACCGCTGGTCTTGGTCACCTCGTGCGTCCTGCCGGTCCCCATATCGTGAACGAAAATCCCCTGATGCAGCGGGATAGCCACGGCAAAACCTTCGGGATATTGCTCGTGACAATAGGCCACACGATCCGCATTGCCCTCGTGCCGGCAGTCCAGGACCAAGGTTCTGGTCTCACTGCCCCAGGCGCCCCAGAAGGCGACGAATCGCCCGTCGAAGGAGAGTCCCTCGCCGATCCTGTTAAAGCGTGCGTTCCTGTTTTCACCCGGCACCGGCCCGCCGATAGTGACCAGTGGGGTGAGCTCCGGCTCCGGGCCGTCGAGCGGGGCCAGATAGATCCCGCCCAGAGTCGGATTGTCTTCATCGTCAAAACCGGCGAACACCGCCATCCCGCCGGCAGCGCTGGGTGGCGCGGTTGAACCGAACACGGTATCCGTGCCTGGAATCAGCGTATTGGTGTTATTGGCGATCAGCACCACCGGCATGGTGCCGCCGGCCGGGCTGAGTTCAGTGCCGTCTGGGAGCGGAATCGTCGCTTCCATGAGAACGCGATAGTAGACGCCGGTCTTGCCCTCGCCATTGACCGTATAGTTGCCTTTGAAGGCGATCACATTGCCATCGGTGACGGCGGGTGCACCGGGAAACACATCGAACAGGGTGCCGGGCTGCTCCGGCACCTCGAAGAAGGTGAACTCCGGCACGGCGCCGAGCTTGCTGGCCGCGGTGATCAGTGGACCATAGGGGGTCGCGTAGATACCGGAGGTTCCCGCCCGGGTCTCACTGCCGTCCTCGAGTAGATAGCGCCACACCGGCTGGTGATTAACGCGTGTGGCCAGGGTGTCCGAGTCGATGTCGATGCGCGGGAAGGAGGGCGGCTCATGGAACAACGTGCCGAGGTTATTAGGCACCGGCACCTCGGTCTCCCGGTCGAGGATCTTGACCACCGGACCGCCCGCCGCCATGTCGCGGGTGTAGATGCCATGGACAGGTTGGCCACCGCCATGGCCACCGCGACTGCGGGCCCGTATGACGACCCGTTGTCCGGTGTTGACCGAGGGCTGGTTGTAGCTGTTGAAGTTGCGACACGCCGGCAGCGTCGGCGCAGCGGGGTCGCAGGTATTTGTTGGCATATAGTCGTTATTGTTGACTACGGTGGACCAGGAAAACGGGTACGCCGGTGGCGGTGCGGCATTGGCGCCTCCACCGATCAGCGCCGCCAGTGCCAGCGGCACGGCGTAATACACATAGCGATTCATGGTGCTATCTCCCTTGGATCAGGAGGAGACCATTAGGGCCTCCTCCTGAAATTAGCGTTGAGCTGCAACTTAACGAATGCCTCCGCCTCGTGAGCCGCTCTTGCCGCTGCCCTTCCCGATGACCGTGGTGGTTTTGGTCACCGTGTCGTTCGCGGGGTTCACGTCGAACGGTGCGCTCAACGTCGCCGTCCAGGTGATGGTAGTTGCCGAGTCCACACTGAATAGCTCCGTCCATCCCGTGTTGGTCCCTGCCGGCAGGGTGAAATTAAAGGTGCGCGGGAAGCTCGGAATACTGGCCCCGTCCGCGTCCACCGCCGTCAGCAAGACGCTGCCAGTGGCTTCATCCGGCCCGGCGTTGGCCACTGTCAGCGAGAACTCCCTCCCCTCAGTGCCGGCCACCATGCGCACCGGGACCTGCAGCCCGGACTCTTCGCTGATGGAGACGTCATAGTGGATGTCACCGGAGGCCTCGCAGCTCAACGGGGTCGCATAAATGCCCGGAAGCGGCCAGCTATGCAAATACTCGATGACGGCACGGGCATCGTCGGCCGCCTGGGCAAAGCCGACGATGCTGTCCGCCGTCAGCGCCGGATCGGCCATGAGTTCAGGCACCACAGACAGAGTCGGTCCCTCGCCGATCAGGAATTTGAGCGCGTAGCGATCCAGCGGGTCGGTTACCGTGGTGTCATCCACCACCAGATATTCGCTCCAGCCCTCCTGAGGCGCACTGGCAGGAATATTGGCCGGTCGCGGCAACGAGCCGAAGGTTGCGCCGCGGCTGTAGATGTAATTCGCGCCGTCAGGTCCATAGTCGAGAAAGCACTTTTCGACCAGCTCCATCGTACCCATCACCTCCTCCCTGACCTGAATACACTGTTTGTTAAGGAAGGTATCGACCGTTGGGTCGTTAAGGCCGAGGAACTGATTGAGATAGACCACCATGTCCACGGTGACCTTGCCGGACTTGGAGGAGGCCGCACCGATGGCACTGGCTGCAATATCGAGGGGTGACGCCGGCAGCGCAAGCGGCGCTAATTCGGTACCCAGATACCCCGTCAACATAAGCTGCTTGTAGATCGCCAGGTTCTGCAGGGGGGAGTCGATGGCGGCACTCGTCACCACCCCATCGGTGACTGTGCTGGTGACCAGCCGTCCGGTGGAGTCGAGCGTAACGCAGTCGGCAATCGCCAGATTGGTTACGGCCTCTTCCAGTTGGGACTCAAGCACCGAGGCCGGTGAGCGCGCTGCGTTGGTGCGGCCAAAATCGACCTCCTGGGTGTAAGTCTCGTAACCAAGGGCCACGCCACAGGTGGCGGGATCCACGGGAATGACACACGACTCGCCCGCGGCCGGGAGGCACCCCGGGTAGTCTCCGCTGGCAGGCAACTCCACACCCGGCGCCGCCAGGGGTTGCTGACACAAATCGGCCGTGAGGATCGGAATACCGTCCCCATCGCGATAAAGGACGAACAGATCGCCGAAATCCGGGGGCACCATCCCGCCACCGCCATCACCGCCACCGCCCGGGTTGGGATTCGGGCCCGGAGTGCCACCCGGTGCGGCGTAGGCCACGGTACCCAGGGCAAACAGTGTGACGACAATGGCCGTAGCCAGCGGTTTCAGCAGGCGTCTACCAACTGACACTATGTCCATGATGAACCTCCTTGCAGGATGATGAGCAGAGGACAGCCCATGTGACCGCCCTAGAGATACTTATTTAGCTGGAATACATGGACAATCTATGGGGCGGATGTAGTCCATCGAATACTCACGTTGTAAGACAATGACTACACCGAGGAAAAAGGGGCCCGAGGGAATAAATAATGAACCGTTTTCGACTATGCTGAAAATTGTATAAAAAATATCTCCTCCGTCCTTATTATTCCGAACTGCTCGTTGTTTAACTGGATTATTTAGCGTGATGCATATCACAAATTTATTATGAAATCACTGAGTGAAATTGAGCACTTTAATGACGAATGGTCCTTTTTGTTACGTGACGTGAAAGATTTTTTTGTGGTGATGGATCCAAATGGAACGTAGGGGGGGGCTTTAAATATAGGGGTAGAGAGATGTCGTACACGACCCCCTCCTTCTTGCTTAAATGATCATGCCCGTTCTGTTGCGCACATATCAGCTACATGAATTTTTTACACCCGCTAATAATTCTCGCTCGAACTTGACTAATTGTATTTTTAAGATAGTTTTAGCACTGCGCATGATGCTACTAACTAAAAAAGGGACTAATTACTATGCATAACCTCACTTAATAATACCGTGTCTCATGTTCAGCTTTGGCGAACGTGGCCATGATTTCATGTGCCGATATTGAGTTATCGATAGCTGTTCAGGACTGGAACTATACGATCCTTCAGGGGTGTCCTAGTAGATAGACTAGGCAAACGTATTAACTGAAAAACTTTAGTTACATCAGCCCTGAATATATCTCTCATGTAACAGGAGAAGCGATAAGCCTTTTTGTGGCTGGTTACTTCTTTTTTCGGTTTCAAACTATGTTCAGGTATAAGTGAAACCACAGAATATAAAGATCAATACACTTAGGAGTGCTTTATGAACAAGATGTTCTCAATATTTGTTATTACTATAGCGTTATTGTTCGGTGCTGCGGCGAACGCAGCGACGCCGACGATAACAGAAGTTGAAAAGTTGATTGCAGGCGACGGGGCGGGGGCAGATTATTTTGGATACTCTGTCGCCGTGGATGGCGATACGGCGCTGATTGGTGCCTATGGGGATGACGACCTGGGAAGTGAATCCGGCGCCGCCTATGTCTATATCCGCGATGGTGCCGGAGCCTGGAGTCTGCAACAGAAGCTTACTGCCAGTGATGGTGTGGCCGATGCCCGGTTTGGCTGGGTGGTCGCCGTCGATGGTGATACCGCTGTGATTGGGAAAGAGACATATGACTTCTTCAATCCTACAAACGGCGCCGTCTATGTGTTCACCCGTGATAGCACAGGTGTCTGGACCGAGCGGCAGAAATTGACGCCCTACGACGGTTTTGCTGGTGACTATTTCGGCGAGTCAGTGGCTATGAGCGGGAATACCATTGTGGTCGGCGCAAAGGGAGACAATGACCTGGGAACCTTCTCTGGCTCTGCCTATGTCTTTATCAGTGATAGCGCAGGTGTCTGGAGCCTTCAACAGAAGCTCACCGCCAATCAGGGAACGGATGCCGACTGGTTCGGCAGTACGCTCGGTGTTGATGGTGACACGGCGGTGATTGCGGCTTCAGGTTATGATTACAGCGGTACAATCGTTAACTCAGGTATTGTCTATGTGTTTACACGTGACAGCGGTGGCGTCTGGACCGAGCAACAGGGGCTTTTGCCAAGCGACCCGGCGACTAATAGTCTGTATGGACAATCAGTCGCCGTGAGCGGAGAGAGTATCGTCATCGGAGCCGTTTCTGACGACCAAGTTGACGTTAATACCGGGGCTGCTTATGTGTTCACCCGAGATAGTGCAGGAGCCTGGAACGAGCGGCAAAAACTCACTGCCAGTGATGCCGCCGCCGGCGACTATTTCGGGCAGTCCGTCGATATTGATGGAAGCAGCTTGGTGGTCGGCGCCTATGGAGATGACGACAACGGTACAGACGCAGGCTCTGCCTATGTTTTTAGTCGTGATACGAACGGCGACTGGAACGAGCAGGTAAAACTGCTTGCCAGTGATGGTGCTGATTATGATTACCTGGCTTCAGTGCCCAGAGCGGTCGGGATATCGGTTAGCACAGTGCTTGCCGGGGCAAGACTGGATGACACGGCCGCAGGCAGCAGTGTCGGTTCCGCCTATGTCTTCGAAATAGCCCCCAGTGCTGATGGACCAGACATAGCCGTGTCTGCGAGTGCTGTCGTCTTCGGTGAGGTTCTGGTCGGGCAGACTGTACAAGATATTGTTACCCTGTCTAACTATGGCACTTCTGAGTTGATTATTTCCGGCATTGCTCTCTCCAGCGGTGTCGATTTCAGCCAGATAAACGATTGTCCTGCGGTTCTGTTACCTGCCGCGGCCTGTCAAGTCACGCTCAGCTTCACCCCCACACTTTCCGGTACACTTACTGATACGCTGACGATCCTTTCGAACGATTTGGATGAACCCTCTGTCAGTGTGTCACTCTCGGGTAACGGCATCACACAACTGCCGGACCTCGTGGTGAGCAATATATCATCGCCGGATTCACTGATTGCTGGTGATTACGCCACTATAGACGTTACCATCACAAATCAGGGGGAGGCGGATGTGAACGGCGGTTATTATGTCTATCTGTACCTGGGTGACTCCTTCCTCGCGCTGGATTGGGTGAGTTATGCACCGACGGCCGGAGCAACGAAAGACCTCAGCTGGTTTGTCCAAATACCTCGCCTTCCGAAGGGGACTTACACTCTGAAGGCAATCGTTGATAATGCTGATGACATTCTGGAATCGAATGAGACAAACAACACACTCACTAAATTGGTGAATGTATCTCCTAACTAGAGCACTCAATTAAGATCGAAATCAGCAGGCTGGAAGGGTGTATTTCCCCAGTATGGAAATACACCCCTCTTAAAAGAATATCCCGCTGAGGTTTGTGTCATTCACTATTACACGTTGTACCCTCTCACGTCATTCACTCTAAAGCCGTCAATTCCTCCCGTATTTCCCGAGCTAATTCTTCAATAGATGCCACTGTCTTGTTAAGAACCGAAACCGAGCGGGGACGGCGGGCTCACGGAACAATGGGGCACACCCCTGCCATGTCGAACGGAATGGTGCCGATCATTATTGATGTGGCTCTGCAAGTAGACGAGACCAACGGATAATTTTCTCAAGCTG
>JBFFNE010000084.1:0-13045 GCA_041563315.1 Thiohalomonadaceae bacterium | reverse complement strand
GATGCCGCTCCTGCTCCACGAACCATGTAGGCCGGATAAGCGCATGCGCTGTCGCTTATCCGGCCTCCCCATCCTTGAACTTTGAATATTGACCATCCCGGCAAGATGAGGCCATTTGTCATACAATGGCACCCAATCTGAAACACACCGAGAGGCTTCCCCATGGACATGACCCCCCTTGAACAAACCCTGGCCCGTATCGAGGGCGACGCCCGTTCAGGCCAGTCGCTTCTTCTCTACGCACTGGTGAAGACCCTCTCCATCCCTCAAGGCGGCCACTCTTACCTGCTAACCAAGCTCAAGGAGATGACCCCGGAAACCCGCCAACTGGCTTACGGTCTTATGGAACTGATGGCACAGGGCGGCAGTGCCACCGCCGCGTGGCAAGAGGCCGAGACAAGGATGGACCAGGCCATCAGGGGCTGAACGGTGGAACGCTTTTGGGAGAACAAGTCCCTCGCTGACATGAACCGCGAGGAGTGGGAGAGCCTGTGTGACGGCTGCGCCCGCTGCTGCCTGATCAAGCTTGAAGACGAGGAGAGCGGCGAGCTCTGTACCACCAACGTGGCCTGTCGCTACCTGGAGATCGCACAGTGCCACTGCAACGTCTACCGCGAGCGCACCCGTCTGGTGCCCGAGTGCCTGCAGGTTACCCAGGAGAACGTAGCTGGGCTCTACTGGATGCCGCAGAGCTGTGCCTACCGGCTGCTTGCCGAGGGTAAGCCGCTGCCCGATTGGCACCCGCTTGTCACTGGCAAGCACGGGAGCGTTCCCGAGGCGGGAATTGCCGTTAGCGGTTATGCGATCTCTGAGCTGGCACTGGACGAGAACAGCGATCTTGAAGATTACATTATTGACTGAGCAGCCGGGGAATTATGGTTGGTGGTATAAATCATCGGTGAACGGCTGCGATTTTTCACCTTACTATCGTATAATCGTCATTATTATGACATCGACCCCAAACCTTGCGTGCTGTAGCGAAGTTCCATGAATCACGATCTCTTTCGTCAACTCACCGTCAGCGAGCTGGAAAAATACACCAGCGAGTTGGAGAGTGCCGTCGAAAACCACGCCAAATGGCTAGCACGGGTCAATCGCACCCTGATCTGCAATCAGCCCGCTGATGACAGCGATATCAGCGAAAACCCGCACCAAAACTGTCACTTCGGCCGCTGGTATCACAGTATTGACGATCCGGCGCTCATGGCTGACCAGACCTTCAGCCATCTCGGCGAAGTGCACAAAACAATGCACCTGGCAGCCAAGGATCTACTAATCAAGGAGCAGAGCAGTGACCAGATATCCCCGGAGGAATACGATGAACTGGTCGATCTCTCCGAGGAGCTGCGCTTTCTCATCAATGCGCTGCGCCGCGAGTTCAACCATAACCGTAATCTCTCCGCAAAACTGATGGGGAAGGTGTTTGAGAACGCTAGCGAAGGCGTGGTCATTACCGCCCCGGACACCTCAATCATCAGTGTCAATAAGGCCTTTACCGATGTCACCGGCTATAGTGCCGAGGAGGCTCTCGGCCAAAAACCTGACATGCTCTCCTCAGGCAGGCAGGACACGGCCTTCTATCAGAGAATGTGGCAGGACCTCGAGGGCAACGGCCAGTGGCAGGGGGAGATCTGGAATTCCACCAAAAGCGGTGAGATCTATCTGGAGTGGCTCTCCGTAACCGCCGTCAAGGATGAGCAGGGCGCTCTCACACACTACATCGGTATCTTCTCCGACATCACCTCGGAGAAGGAAAACGAGGAGCGCTTGGCACACCTGGCCCACTATGACCAGCTAACCAACTTGCCGAATCGGGTCCTTTTCAATGACCGACTCAAACAGTCACTGGCACTGGCGCGTCGCGCGAACAACCGCCTGGCGGTGATGTTTCTCGACCTGGACGGTTTCAAGGCGATCAACGATAGCCTCGGCCATGGTGCCGGGGATCAATTACTACAGGAGGTCGCGAAGCGTCTCAGTGAGTGCCTGCGCAGTAGCGATACGGTGGCCCGGTTTGGTGGTGATGAATTCACCATCGTCCTGCCGGTAATAAACAACAAAGAAAGCGCCGCCAGAATCGCCACGAAAATCACCGAGGAGATCGCAAGACCCTACAACATCAATGGCAACGAGGCTCACGTCACGACCAGCATTGGTATCAGTCTATACCCCACCGACGGACAACAGGTACAAACCCTGGTCAAAAAGGCGGATAATGCCATGTATCATGCCAAGCGCCACGGCAAGAATCACCATGAATTCTATTCTGTAAATCGTAAGTCGTAAGTCATCAGTTGTCAGTCGGTTGTCGACACTGTCTCAGGATCTGCAACAGATTTACTGATGACTGATGACTTTTCTCACGCCAGACTCTTGCTCACAATCTCATAGGCATCCCTGGAGCAGCTACCACTATCCAGAATGCGCTGCAGTTGTCCGCGCATCATCGCCTGGCGTGAGGTATCGTATCGCCGCCACTGGGTCAAGGGTGTCATCATCCGTGCCGCAACCTGCGGATTGAGCTTATCAAGCTGCATGATAAAGTCGGTATGAAAGCGGTAGGCTTCCCCATCGGCACGGTGAAAAGCGACCGGATTACGCATGGCGAATGTGCCAATGAGCGATCGCACGCGATTGGGATTTTTGATATTAAAATCCGGGTGCTGTGCCAGGCGTTGTACCACTTCAAAGGTATCTTCCTGCGGTGACGTCGCCTGGAGCGAAAACCATTTATCCAGCACCAACGCATCGCCCTTCCAGCAGCGGTAAAAATCCTCCAGCGATGTGTGGGCCGTGGCGTGGCGATTATGCACCAGCGCGCCCAGTGCGGCCATCGCGTCGGTCATGTTATCGGCATTATCGTACTGCTCACGACACTGCTCACCAATGGACTCATCCTTGAGCAGCATCAGATAGTGCAAGCAGCGATTTTTCAACCGCCGTCGGGCCATCGCTTTGGCGTCGGTGCGGTACTCACTGCTGTCATGATTACGGACCCTAGTCTCCAGCAGAATCTCTCGATAGGCATCAGCCAGCGCATATTGCAGACTGCGATGTGCCTGATGCAGCAATACCGGGTCGCAGCCTTCGATAAATTCTGCCACGTAGGATTCCTGTGGCAGGGTAATCGCTTCGGCAACCAATGCCGGATCCAATGCCGTGTCGGCGAGGGTATGGGCAAAAGCGTGGGTCAAGCCTGCCGGAAGTCCGGGCTGCTCGCCCTGCTGCATGGCATCGTAACGCGCCAGCAATACCTTGAGTGCCAGTGCCTGGCCGGCATTCCAGCGATTGAAAGGATCGCTGTCATGGCCCATAAGAAATGCCAGCTCATCATCGGTGTAGTCGGTATCCAGTTTGACTGGCGCAGAAAAATTTCGCAGCAGCGACGGCACCGCCGTCTCGGGAATATCACAGAAGCTCCATGACTGTTGGGCCTGCCCAAGTAGCAATACCCGTTCGTCTGGCGCCTCACCGCTGTCACCATATGGCCGTAATGGAAGCGGTTGTCCGCTGCTGTCGAGCACAGCGGTAACGATGGGAATCAGCTGTGGCGCTTTTTGCTCCTGCCCCGGGGTCGGCGGACAGTGCTGGCCAATATGCAGCGTGAGCCTCCGGTTGTCGGCATCATACTCGCGCCGTACCGTCACCACCGGTGTGCCAGCCTGGCTATACCAGCCCATGAAGGTCGAGAGGTCGTACTCGTTGGCATCGGCCATGGCACGGATGAAGTCGTCACAGGTCACCGCTTGGCCGTCGTGACGCTCGAAATAGAGATCGCTTCCCTTGCGAAAACCCTCTGCGCCAAGCAGCGTGTGCAGCATATGTATCAGCTCCGCGCCCTTTTCGTACACGGTAAGGGTATAAAAGTTATTGATCTCCACGTACGAGTCGGGACGCACCGGATGGGCCATGGGCCCGCCATCCTCGGCGAACTGGTGGGTGCGCAGCAGGGTGACATCGTCGATACGCTTGATCGCCGCCGAATTCATGTCAGCGGAGAACTGAGAGTCGCGAAAGACGGTAAACCCCTCCTTGAGGCTCAGCTGGAACCAGTCACGACAGGTAACGCGGTTGCCCGACCAGTTATGAAAGTACTCATGGGCGATGACACTCTCGATGCCGTAGAAATCCGCATCGGTGGCGGTCTCGGGCTTGGCCAGCACGTAACGGGAATTGAAGATATTCAGCCCTTTGTTCTCCATCGCCCCCATGTTGAAGTCGTCCACCGCGACGATCATATAGATATCGAGATCATATTCACGACCATAGACCTGCTCATCCCAGGCCATCGCCTTTTTAAGCGAAGCCATGGCGTGGGCGGTCTTATCCTCGTTGCCGTGCTGCACGTAGATCTGGAGCAATACATCGCGACCGCTCAGGGTAGTGAAATGGTCCTCAACGCAGACCAGGTCACCTGCCACCAGGGCAAAAAGATAACAGGGCTTGGGAAAGGGATCGTTCCAGGTAACGAAATGACGGCCACCTTCGAGTTCCCCACGTTCGACCGGGTTACCGTTGGAGAGCAGCACTGGGTATTTCGCCCTATCCGCGACGATGGTGGTAGTGAAAACCGTCATCACATCGGGACGGTCCGGGTAGTAGGTGATCTTGCGGAATCCTTCCGCCTCGCACTGGGTACAGAAGTTGCCACCTGAACTATAGAGTCCCTCCAGAGCGGTGTTGGCCAAGGGGTTGATGCGGGTCACGATCTCCAGTTCGAACTCGATTGGAGGCGTCTCCAGCGTAAGTGAATCGGCATCAACCGCATAATCACAGGCAGCCAGCTCACGACCGTTCAAACGCACCGCCAGTAAACTCAGTTCCTGACCATCGAGCCGGAGGGACTGTCCTGCCACGGCATCCGGGTTGGCATGCAGGCGCATCCTCGCGTGTACCACAGTAGCCGCCTCGTCCAGATCGAAACGCAGTGACAGGGAATCGACCAGATAAGCCGGCGGTGTGTAGTCCTTGAGGAAAATGGTTTGCGGCGTGGTTTCTCTATTCATCATATCGCTCAATCAGGATTAATCAGGTGGTCACTATTTAGTAGCAGAGAAGATTCTAGACGGTCACAAATAGGGGTCAACGAGGACAATTACTACCAGGGTGGCGGCCTCAAGCAACTCCAGCGCGGCGCCGGCAATATCACCGGTGAAGCCGCCGAGTCTTTTCATTACTCTGTAACGCAGCCAGAGCCATAACAACAATAAGGCGGCCAGTATCACTCCCCCACTAATACCCGTTATGCCGAGGAGCAAACCGATGACCGCCAGCGCAGCGACGATGACCGGCAGGCGTGGGGCGTGGTTTGCCAGAGCATCACCCAAACCACCGGGACGTACATAGGGCGTGGTGACGAACAGCAGGGCGACGCCGCTACGGGCCAGCGGCGGGATCACCAGCAGTGCCAATAGCTCACCGCCTTGTAGCAGTGCTGCCAACGCAGCGAACTTGAGCAGTAGCAAGAGAACCACTGCCGTGACACCTATCGGGCCGCTGGCAGGATCCTTCATGATCGCCAGGGTGCGCTCCCGATCCCCCAGCCCACCGACCCAGGCATCGGCGCTGTCGGCCAGTCCATCCAGGTGAAGCGCACCGGTGAGCGCAACCCACAAAGTCAGCAGAACGGCGGCGGCGAGAAACCGCTCCTGATCCTGCAGAAAAAATGCCGCCCCCCACATAATAGCGCCAAGCAACAAGCCCACCAGCGGATACCAGACCAGAGACCGACCTACCTGTTGTATGTCGATGTCTGATTGCACCGGCGTTGGCAGGCGGGTAAGAAACTGCAAGGCGAGCCAGAAGGAAGTCATTGCGGTCCGCTGAACACAAGCTGGTGCCAGGCTTCACCGTAGCGTCCCGTGTCAATGCGGATACGCACTATGCTGGCATTACGCGGATCAAAACGGTAGAAAGCCTCAAGCGGCAGTCCCAGCGCATTGAGTAACAGGATGCGCATCATGCCGGCGTGGCCCACCAGTAACAAGTGTTTACCGGCATGGCGCTCGAGCAGTCCCTGCCAGGCCGTATTTACGCGCTCCTGAAACTCCCGCAACGGCTCAGCCTCTGGCGGGGTATTGTTGATCGGATCGTGCCAGAAGGCAGCCGTGCCCTCCAGGTCTTCGGCCATCAGCTCGCTGGCACTCTTGCCCTCCCAGCGGCCGAAACCCACTTCGCGAAAACCGGGATCCAGCTCAACTCCAATGGAGAGGCTCGCACCCAGTTCACGGGCGAAATCGGCGCAGCGGCTCAGATCGGAGGAAACAATATGCTGCCACTCATCCCGCCCGGTCACCGCCGTACGCATCTGCTGCCATCCCTTTTCGCTCAGCGGATCATCAATCTGACCACGGTATTTCGAGCCGCCTATCGGCTCACCGTGGCGGAGAATGTCGATAATTGTCGTTTGTTCGCTCATTGGCGTATTTTCCGGTTACCGTGTTAGTCGGCAGAGCGTTAAGTCGAACAGGAAGCCCGAGCGAAGTTCGATCTCACTCACTTCCCATCCGCCACACCCGCCTCGGCAAAAGTGGCCATGTTGTTGTGAAGGGCACAGGCAAGGCGCAGCAGCGGAACGGTAACCGCTGCACCGCTGCCTTCACCCAGACGCATACAGAGATCCAGCAGCGGTTCATCGCCAATGGCGGCGACAACGGCCGCATGTCCCGGTTCAGCCGAGGCGTGGGAGAGCATCAACCAGGGGGCAATGCTGGGGTTGATCCGCAGTGCCAGCAGCGCCGCACAGCTGGTAATAAAGCCGTCGACCAACACTGGCAGTCCCCGTTGTGCGGCACTGAGATAGGCGCCGCACAGCGCCGCAATCTCGAATCCACCGAGCCTGCGTAAGACTTCCAACGGGTTATCCAGCGCCTCGCGATGAAAATCCAGGGCGCGCTCAATCACCTGAGCCTTGTGCAATACCCCCGCCGTATTCAGTCCAGTTCCCGGTCCGGCCAGTTCGACAGGAGGCTTGCCCAGCAGCACCGTGGCGATGGCACTTGCGGCGGTGGTATTGGCAATGCCCATCTCGCCTCCGATAAACAGCTGCGCCCCAGCCACCAGCGCCCGCTCAACGGCCTCTCGGCCAGCGGCCAGCGCCTCTTGGAGCTGCGCCTCATCCATTGCGGGGCCAGTACAAAAATTGGCGGTGCCGCTGCCAACTCGCTGACTGATAACATGGGGCAGTTCCGCGGAGGGAGTGAGCGCTCCAACATCGACCACCTCAAGCGTCGCTCCCAGTTCTCGTGCGAGTACGCTAATCGCCGCCCCGCCGTGAGCGAAGTTGGCGATCATCGCTACCGTCACCTCCTGAGGGAATGCCGATACCCCTTCGGCAGCCACCCCATGATCCGCAGCGAAGACGCTGATTTGCAACCGCTCCAAATTAGGTCGAACAGTGCCCTGCATCGCGGCAAGGCGCTCGGCCAATTGCTCAAGCCTGCCGAGAGATCCCGGTGGCTTGGTCAGCTGGGCCTGAAGCGCTGCCGCATCACTGCCAGCCTGTTGATCCAGTAAAGCGGCCGTCTGATATACCCAGTCAACTGTCATCTATCATCCCTTTAAGGTCATAGGCAAACCGGCGGTGACGAAAGTCACCCGGTCACATGCAGTCGCCAATTCCTGGTGCAGGCGACCACTCTCATCACAAAACCGTCGTGTCATGGCCCCCATCGGGATGATGCCAAGTCCCACCTCATTGCTCACCAGCAGTATCTGCCCCGTCAACTTCGGCAACAACTCCAGCAATGCTGTTCGCTCTGCAACAAAGTGCCGCTCGTCTATCGGCTCGGCCGCAAGCAGGTTACTCAACCACAAGGTGAGGCAATCAACGATAAGACAACGCTCGGGGGAGGCCTGCTCTGCCAGCACCCGCGCCAGTTGCAAGGGCTCTTCTAGCACTTTCCAATCAGAGGGGCGACGACGGCGATGGTGGGCGATCCGTTCAGCCATTTCGCCATCACCCGCCTCAGCGGTAGCAATGTAGGTCACCGCCAGGCCACTCTCGATGGCGCGCTGCTCGGCCAAAGCGCTCTTGCCGGAACGGGCACCACCCAAAATCAGTTCAATCATGAGTTAATCAGAAGGTATTCAGGTTATAGAGCGAATGCGGGGTAGCAGCCAGCGCCTTCGCGACTCGTTTCTCTTGCCTCTTTATATCGGCCTCAAGTCATCCACCCGGCCAGAGTGAACAGGGCAAGCATACTGATAAACACCATCACAGCGCGACGCGCAAGGGAGAGCGTTTCATTAACCATGGCAATGTTTTGGGCATCGTTGCCCTCTTCGATCTCCCCATCCTCATAACGCAGTGCCCCCAGGCCACTGGCGATCAGCACCTTGCGGCTACTCTCGGTCCACGGCACGTCGACACGACGCCAGCTGCTGAGTGCGTCGACAAAACTTCCTGCCAGGGCATAGGCCAGTGCGCAGATACGCGCAGGTACCCACACCAGAATTTGGTGCAGTCGCTGAGCCGCTTCGGCGAATTCTTCACTGCTCTCCCGTTCTTCCTGCACCAGCTGCTGTGTCAGGCGAAACAGCAAGGCACCGGCGGGCCCCAGCAGAACGAACCAGAACACCACGGCCAACAGCCGCTCATTAACCTCAACCAGGATATTGTCCAGGATACGGCGAGTCAGTTGCGCCGAATGTGTCGGGATATCAGCACCAAGCAGCTCGGAGGCATGCCAGATTGCCGACTCCTCGTCGCCTCGCTCGCGAGCGTCGACAAACGCCTCCACTTCCGCCTCAAGATCAGTGGGCCCGAAACTGAACAGCAATATCAGCACGGCGAAGCCCAAGCCAAACAGGAACCAGAGATTACTGAGGTAGTAATCAATCAGGCCGGTAAGCAGCAACAGCGGGACTAACAGCAACAGTGTCGTGGCAGGACCATTGAGGTATGGCTGCTTTGCCGCCGCGTTTTTCACGAATCCTGAGTAGCGATGGAACCAGCCGAAACGACGCAACTCCGACATGGAGCCAAGAAAGCGCTCAGCAATGAGACTGAGAATGATAGCGATCAATAACATTGTTTAAGTTTCAATGTTCGCGCGCTGTATTTCAAGCAGAGTTTGACTCATCGGGCGGTGAGGAGAGTAACGCAAGCAGGTGCGGCCAGCGGAAAGCAGACCCGGGATCGGTCTTGCGACCGGGGGCAATCTCGCTATGCCCCACCAGGCGATCTCTGCTCAGGCCGGGATAGGCGCGCTCGAGGGCAGCGATCACCTCGGCAAGCCGGGCATACTGTGCCGGCTCGTAGGGCGCTTCGTCGCTACCCTCCAATTCGATACCGATGGAAAAGTCATTACAACGTTCTCGCCCCTCATATTGCGAGACCCCGGCATGCCAGGCACGCCGATGAAACGGCACATACTGCACCAATTCACCATTGCGGCGGATCAGCAGATGGGAAGAGACCCGCAACTGATGAATCTCGGCAAAATAGGGATGGGCCTCTGGATCGAGGGTGTTGGTAAAGAGTGCGTCGATCCAGGGTCCGCCGTACTCGCCTGGCGGTAAACTGATGCCGTGAACCACAATGAGATCGATCGCCGTCCCGTCAGGACGTTCATCCCAGTTGGGCGAGACGACCTGGCGTGCCGGTGAAATCAGGCCGGTGTTGCAGTCTACCAGAAGACTCATGGCGCCTCCTGTGGTGCGGCAGCCAGTGCCGCCTCAACAGCGGCCAACAGGCTTCGTGCACGTGGTTCGGCATGGATCGCAGCATGGTAATAGCCGTCCTTGAACAGAAACAGTGCCGGCAGATGGAACACCTCAAACTCCCGGGTTAGCGCCAGGTCCTGCTGCGCATCCACCTCAAACAGGTTGATCGTCGCGAACTCCATAGCATGGCTTTCCAGAACCTGCCTGAGCTGACGACAGGCGCCGCAACCCGACGCGGTAAAGTAGACCAGGCTCGCCCCCCGGGTCTCTGACAGGGTGTGGTGAAAATCGAACTGGGTCAGTCGCTCGACAGGCATTTCCCGCGCACTCCTGATGAGATCAATCTAGGTCGACCAGAAGGCCACGTAATACCATGTCGGTAAAGCTAATGATGCCAATGACCTTGCCTCGTTCCACCACCGGCGCACGGGAGAGGAAAAACCGGTCGAACAGCCGCGCACAGTAACGAATGTCCATTTCCGGGTCGACAGCGATCACCGGCTTGGCCATCACCTCGTAAACATTCACCCTTTCCGGGGCTCGGTCGGCCGCCAGCACCTTGCGTGCAATGTCCGAGATAAGCAACATCCCGTACTCATCGTCTTCATGACGCTTATCGACAATCAGGCATTTGGTATCCACATGCTTCATCCTCACCAGCGCATCACGCACCGTGGCCATGCCGTCGACGATGTCGAACTGGGGCTTCATCACATGACGTACCCGAATCACTTTTCTGTCACCGGTCATAACTCCTCCTCCACCGCCGAACTGAGTTTTTCCACCTGATGGATAACGCCCACCGCGTCTTCCACATCGAGTTGAAAGGCAATGCCGGTGCCAGGCTTTTCGTCGAATTGCCCGACCGCGGCAATACGCTCCAGAATCTTGCGGCTCATGTGCTCCTCTACCAGAAACATCATCATGTCACGCTGTGTCTCCAGCGACAGGCCAAAGAAGGTCTTGCTCTTTTTCATCCCCTCACCGCGCGCCTGGTTCAGTACCGTGGCGCCGGTAGCGCCTGCCTCGCGCGCCGCATCGAGCACCTTGTCGGTCTTGTGGTCCTCGACCAGGGCAATCAATAGCTTGAAATGCATGGTTACTCTCCCGCGTTATCACGCCGCCCGTTGCGGCGCGCTCTCAACTGACTGAGTTGTGCATAACCCATTACCGACATAATCGGAAACAGGCTAGCAAATGCGATAAGCCCGAATCCATCGAGTATTGGACTTCGCCCCGGCACCGTGCTTGCTAGCCCCAGGCCCAGAGCAGTAACCAACGGCACAGTAACCGTCGAGGTAGTCACCCCTCCAGAATCAAAAGCGAGGGCAATAATCATTTTGGGGACATAGATTGTCTGGACAATGACCACGATATAGCCGGCAATGATGTAGTAGTGCAATGGTGTACCACTGATGATGCGATAGGTCCCCAGTGCAATGCCCACAGCAACACCGATAGCAACCGCAGTGCGTAAGCCCCACACGCTAATGGCGCCGGCGGAAACTTCCTCCGCCTTGATTGCCACGGCAATCAACGAGGGTTCCGCGACGGTGGTGGAAAAACCGATGGCGAAGGCAAACAGGTAGACCCACCAATAGTCGTGCCAAAGCAGCACTCGGCTAACTTCATCGCCAAGGATAAAGACCGGGTCGGTCAGCTGTTCGGCCATCAGCTTGCCCAGCGGAAATAGTGCTTCTTCCAGGCCGATTAGAAATAGCGATAATCCCAGCAGCACATAAGCAAAACCAGTCAACATTTTTTTCAAATTCGGGATTGGCCGGCGGATCACCAGCAACTGAAAGCCAAAGATAATCCCCACGATAGGCAAAACATCACGCAAGGTCGCGAGCAGTGTATCGAGTATCAGTTGCAGAGTTTCCATCAACCGAGCACTAGGCCATAGGCCATGACGAAAATCATCGGTGTCAGTGAGGCGAAGGCTATGAGGCCGAAACCATCGACCATCGGGTTACGTCCCTTGATCGAGGAGGCGAGTCCCACACCCAGCGCCGTCACCAGTGGAACGGTAATCGTGGAAGTCGTAACCCCTCCCGAGTCATAGGCAATACCGATAATCTCCTTGGGAGCGAAAGCGGTCATCACCACTACCCCAAGATAACCGCCGATGATCAGGTATTGGATCGGCCAGCCCTTGAGGATGCGCAATACGCCAAGGACGATGGCAAAGCCCACCGACAACGCCACGGTATAGCGCAGACCGTTGGCGTAACCCTGCCTGGCCAGCTCATTATCGGCGATCATTCCGCCAGCCGCCGCCACCGCCGCCGCTTCACCAGCCACGGCGATGAGTGCCGGCTCAGCCACCGTGGTGCCGAAACCGAGAGCAAAGGCGAAGGCGATCAGCCACCATACACTTCCCTTGCGGGCAAAATCGTAAGCCATGCTCTCGCCGATAGGAAACAGCCCCATCTCTAGGCCGCGAACGAACAGGGTCAGCCCCAATACCACCATGGCGGTACCAAACAGGAGCGACCCCAGGTTGGGTACGGGCTGTTGCAGTACCACCAACTGGAAAAAGGCAATAACAAGGATGATCGGCGCCAGGTCACGCAGACTGTCCAGAAATGGACGAAGGGTGGACGGTAACGACAGCTTCAAGGGGCTCTCATCGGTTTGCGAATAAGCATCAAAAGTTACACTATTGCGGGACGACTGTTAACTGTAATGTACCCCGGAACAATAGAACCAACATAATTTATGCGTCCTGACCTCGACCCAAACCAAAATTCCACCAGCCCTGGCCGGGGCATGCTAATCGGTGGCTGGGTACTCGGTTTGCTGCTGCTCGCGCTGGTATTCGGCAACCTGCTCGAACAGGGGCGTAATCCGAATCGAAATGTGACCGGCATCGTTAACGAGGCAGGCATTCGAGAAGTCATTCTCGAACGCAGTCGCAGTGGCCACTATCTGGCCGATGGCCAAATCAACAGCCAGGCTGTGGAGTTTTTGCTCGATACCGGTGCCAGCGACGTCTCGGTGCCCGCATCGCTCGCCCGCCGCCTGGGGCTTAAGCATGGCGCCCCACTCATCTACAACACCGCCAACGGCCCAATCACCGCCTACCTCACCCACATTTCCCGTCTGAATCTTGGCGGCATTGAGCTGCACGACGTTCGCGCCAGTATCAACCCGCATATGGATGGCGAACTCATCCTTCTGGGCATGAGCTTTCTTAAGCATCTGGAGTTTACCCAGCGTGGAGATACCCTGATAATCCGGCAGTATCCATAGGTTCAAAGTGGAGAAGCGGCATCTTGCCGCAATTTGTCTGAGGCGGCTCCGCTCGTTCGCGGCTGGAAGCCCTGCTCCAGGCTTGACTGAGTAAGTTCAAAGTTCAAAGTTCAAAGTTCAAAGT
>JBFFNE010000083.1:0-13218 GCA_041563315.1 Thiohalomonadaceae bacterium | reverse complement strand
TGGTCGCATAGCTGACTACATAATTAGAGTTCTGCGCGTCTGCGACAGCTATGTATGCCTGCGCTTAGTATGTGCAGTGGGTGTGGCCTCCCACGGATTATCAGGCCAAGGGTGTTTAGGGTAGCGTCCTTTCAACTCACGTCTTACTTCTTCATAGGTGTGTTCCCAGAAGTTCTTCAGATCTTGTGTTACTTGAATGGGTCGTTGCGCTGGTGAAAGTAGGTGTAGTGTGACCGGGACTTTGCCGAAAGCAACCTTTGGCGTATCTGCTAGCCCGAACATTTCCTGTAATTTAACCGAAAGGGTAGGCGATTCGCCTGGTTTGTATTCAAGATGTTTGCGTGATCCACTGGGAACAGTTATGTGCGTGGGGGCGCCTTCATCTAGCCGTTGCTGCATAGGCCAAGACAAGGTTGATGAAAGGATCTCTTGAAGATTAAGTCGTGATAGTTGCTCTAGACTGGTGATGCCTGTCAGGTATGGAGCGAGCCATTTATCGAGACTTGAAAGCAGTGTGTCATCAGTCAGATCGGGCCAACCATCATCAGGAAACAAATCGCGCAGGAACAGAATACGAGCACGTAACCCTTGTGTGCTTTTACTCCATGGTAATGTGCGTAATCCTTTTGACTTAATACCCTCAATCAAAGCGGCACAGATAGCCTCGGCAGGTGGATTTGGTTGGGGCTTACTAATTAGCACAATAGCTCCAATCCGCTCTTCGTGCACGGCAACAACCTGGTTTCTCTGGCCATCCCAGCGTACGACATCATGTTGTTGTATATTCTCAGGCAGATGTATGCGCACGGTTGATTCGTCAATCTCAGCGGCCAAGCGAACGAAGCTCTCACTCCCCTTGCTAATTAGAGCAGCGGCAACAATGTAGTTAGCGTTTCGTAGGTGTGTGTCATTGGGTAGACGAGCGCCGTGTCCATTTTCTAATAGTAGACGTTCCCCACCACTGATTACTTTTGCGAGACGGTCAGGATATGCAAAGGCTAGTAGTAGGCCTAGGGATTCAGTGTCATATCCTTGCTCGTCAGGTATTCTAAGGATATTTCGATACTGTTTCGCTATTCGTACGATGTTTGCAAAGACATTAGGATCAGCTCCGATACTTCGTACAGCCTCACGTCCCCTCTGACGATAGGTACGTAACGCCTCGACCCTCAATTCAAGATCAATATCGTTAGCAGGTCCACGGAAAGGATCTCTCTCTGATAGAATAGCTGCGACATCAGAGGCTAAATTTCCTTGGCCTAGCTGTTCTCCTTTTAGTAACAGATGCGCAAGTCTTGGATGCAGAGGATACTTTACCATCTCGCGTCCAGCGGTCGTGATTCGTCCTAGTTGATCTAGTGCCCCTAGCACCCTGAGTAAGTCACGAGCTTGATTCAGCGCACCGACAGGTGGTTTGTCTAGCCAGGCAAGACTGTCGGCGTCTGAGACTCCCCACTGAGCCAACTCCAGTGCTAGTGGTGCCAAGTCAGCCTCGATAATTTCTGGTGCAGAGTAGGGGATCAGACCGCGCTGAGTGTTATCACCCCATAGGCGGTAGCAGATACCAGGGGCTACACGCCCTGCACGTCCTGTGCGCTGGTCTGCATTTGAGCGCGCAATGCGCACCAATTCCAGGCGTGTTAACGCTGTGTTGGGATCAAAGCGGGGAACGCGTGCATAGCCGCTGTCAATGACTACACGTACACCTTCTATAGTCAGGCTTGTCTCAGCGATGTTAGTTGCGAGCACTATTTTACGCCGTCCCTGTGAGTCTGGGTTGATCGCTGCTTGCTGAGCCTCCATCGGCATATCCCCGTAAAGGGTGTGTACTGCTACATTGCTGCATACTGGTGCGCCGGCTAACAGGTCACGGGTACGCGTGATTTCGCCAACACCTGGAAGGAATACAAGGATGTCTCCCTCTCTCTCATCCATTGCTTGGAGAATCGCTTTGAAGGCTGCGTCAGGTATTGAGCCTATGGGATCTTTCTGGAGGTAGCGGATATCGACGTGGTAGGCACGGCCTTCACTAGTAATGACTGGGGCGTCGAGTAGCCGTGCAACAGGCTCACTATCGAGCGTTGCCGACATGACAAGTACGCGGAGATCCTCGCGCAAGCCCTGTTGAGAATCCACGCATAAGGCAAGAGAAAGGTCTGTCTGTAAATGTCGCTCGTGGAACTCATCTAAAATGACAAGTCCTACGCCTGTAAGTTCAGGATCGCGTTGCAGACGATTGGTGAGAATTCCTTCCGTTACGACTTCTATGCGGGTTCGAGCAGAGACACGCCTTTCGAATCGGATGTGATAGCCAACGGTTTCCCCCACTTTTTCGCCAAGCTCTTCGGCTAGCCGTTGGGCTGCTGTCCGAGCTGCAAGCCTCCTGGGTTCGAGCATGATGATTTGCTGACCTTTGAGCCATGCAGCATCTAGAAGTTTCAAAGGTACACGCGTGGTCTTGCCTGCGCCGGGCGGTGCCTGGAGAACGACGCTGCTATTCGATTCCAAGGCTCGGTCGATTTGTTGTAGCACTGAGTCAATAGGCAGTGCGTGGGTTTTCCAGGCAGGATTCATGGATGAACTAGCTCTCTGTCGCAACTGAGCGGTAAAATTGAGGGGTGAGTCTATGGGAACGTCAATATTTTATGATTAATACGCTGGTCAATGTGAGAATTTGACGAAAATTATGATTCTCCGCCATTTTATCAATTACTTGGCATTCCATTCTAGTTAACTTATTGAAATCACATATAAATACATAAGTCGCTCATAATTTGCGTCATAAACGATTCGCAACGTTAACCAGTCAAGGGCCGTTATCCCAAGCCCCCCTGGCCCGATGACCCCTGGAGTGCCGAGGCCACCGCCCGTGCCAAACCCCGCCGTTAGTCTGTAGGAGCCCGGCCCCCTGGGGCGAACAGTTCGTGGTCAGAGTAATAACCGTGGGGCCAGGGGGCCGTCTCGCCTTGGTGAGGCGCTCGACCTAAGCTCGAGCGCGAAGGGCGAGAGGGACGAGGGTCTTTCTGAGGTTCTGAGTCACGAAACAGATTTGGGCATCAAAATACTATTGAGAACGATGCAAAAAAAACTCTAACACACTGTGCTGATCGGCAAGAGCGCCAGTGAGTTGTTACCCTACATCCATGCCTATAAGGCCAGTATTGCCACGGTTGTATGATTCATGTATCGTTTTCAGGATTTAAAATCAGCCGCCTTGAGAAGAGTTCTCAATTAGACGGTAACAGGATATCTAATGCAACGGATACGGATGAATGCAAAGAAATTCACTTCTAAAAAAACTTCCTGGACCTTCGTGCCTTGCGCGAGGTTGAACATCCCCCCCCTGTTGAATCTTTCCATAATGCAGTTTGCAACGATCTCCGTTTAAGTGTTGTTAGCACTGGAATAATTACAGACAAACAAAATTAACCGGAACAGGCTGAAATAGTAAGATTACCGGTATGAAATAAATGATGGCTGGACACGAAAGAAAAATAATCTTTATTGCGGCCATGGCTCTGCTGGCCGGCTGCGCTACGACAGCAAACAAAGGCATCGGCGAGTCGGACGAAATGAAGGCGGCCCAAACGGCCCTGTCGATGGGTGAGTACGACAAGGCTTATAAGCTTTACCTTGAGGCGGAGGAGAAATACGACGACCCACTGGCCCAGTTTACCCTGGGTAATTTTTTTCGTAGCGGCTGGGGCCGAGAGCCCGATGCCGTAACAGCCTGCCAGTGGTTTGGGAAATCAGCAGAAGGGGGGATCCCCTTCGGACAGCATTTGTTTGCTGAGTGCCTGGAGCACGGGGTTCATCAAAAAGCGGACCCCCTGTCGGCTGCGCACTGGTACACCGAGGCGGCAAAAGGTGGTCACGTGGTATCGAACTGCCATCTCGGTTGGCTCCATATGACAGGCACGGGGATAGGGAAAAATCCGAACAGGGCACTCGAACTATGTGCTGCTGCAACGGCAAGGTCGCCAGCGGCGATGACCTGGATGGGGCGTTATTATCTGGAAGGCGACCAGTCTATAAGAAATAACACCCAGGCCTGGGGCTGGTTTAAACAGGCAGCCGAGTACCGACAGCCCGCGGGTTTTTATTACCTGGGCCTGATGCTGGAAAAGGGGATGGTTGAAGAGATGCCCGCTGAGGCTACCCTGGGCATGTACGAGCAGGCGGCCACAAGGGGATGCATCAGCGCCTACTACCCGACGGGGCGGCTCTATTTTGAAAGTAGACGTCACCCTGAAACAGGGTTGCCGACAGAAGAAGACCTTGCCAAAGCCTACATGTGGCTAAGCGCAGCAAAAAAGCGTGTTGAAGATGAGACTCAGTTGCAAGCGACAGAAGCACTGTTGCAACAGGTGCTTAAAATAATGCCCGAGACCTGGATTAAAGATCTTAATGAGCGGGTAGAGCGTCACTTCAAGGAGCTGCATTCATGATGGCGAGAATGAAGTGACGATTGAGGTTTTGAGGCCATGTTGTAAACGTCATGGTTTTAAATGGCAGGTGTTGTTTAGTTTTTTTCGCAAAAAAAAAAGGAAGAAGTAATGAAAAAAATAGCATGTAAAAAAGGACTGGTGGCGGCCCTGTGTTTGCCTCTTTTAGGTGGGGCAGCAAGTTCATTTGCTGCCTCAGTAGACCCTTTAATGGGTTCTGTCGATTATGTGGGTTTTAACTTCGCCCCCAGAGGCTGGGCTACGTGTGATGGTCAACTGTTACCTATCTCCAGTAATAGTGCACTCTTTTCGTTATTGGGAACGACTTTCGGTGGTGATGGAAGAACAACTTTTGCCCTGCCAGATATGAGGGGTAGAGTGCCATTACATCAGGGGCAAGGTCCGGGCTTGCAGGTCTATAAGATTGGGCAGCGTGGTGGCACTGAGACGACTCAGTTGAGTATCGCAAACATGCCTGCGCATAAGCACGATGTTGCGGCAACTTCTACTTCAAGCTTGAAGAGTGTTACTGCCGCGGGTAATGCAATAGGACCTGGCGGGAACAGTATTGCCAGATCGTCCGTTAGTGGTTCACAAAACTTCTCATCAACGGCACCAAGCGCAGATATGAATGCCGGTTCTGTGGCTACCACTACAACGGTAACGGAACAGCCTGCGGGCGGCGGCCAGGCCTTTTCAAACATGCAGCCTTATACGGTTCTCAACTGTGTTATTGCTTTGCAAGGGAGCTTTCCTTCGCGTAACTAGCGGTTAAACGGTATATAGTTTGATGCTCGAACACATCCCTCATTCGATAGATTCGAATGGGGGATGGTTTTTTTTGCAGTGGCACATTAAATTTCGAACAGATGAAATATAAAGTAGTCAGCAATCACTCTTTTCAGGAGGTTCTCGCTTATCAAGAAGCGGGCGACAAGGTGCGTGCAGTAGAGGCTGCTGAAAAGATTTTAGCGCAGGACTCAGATCACGATGAGGCCAATAATTTCCTCGCCTTTGCTCGTGCCGAGGAGAAGAAGTATGGGCAGGCGCTCAAGCTTATCGCCCGCGCCATCAATAAAAGGCCTGATGAGGCGTCATACCACAGCAATCTCGCGTTCATCCTTTATCGTGCCAAGCAGTATGATAATGCGCTGTTGGCCTGTGATAAGGCGATAAGCCTTAACCCGGAGAATGGGGAGACCTATTTTTTAAAAGGCCGGGCACTGCGTGAATTGGGCGATATGGAAGGGGCGCTCGATTCTTTCCTGATAACGAAAAAGTTGATGCCGGATAACCTAAATATTCGTAGTGAGACAGGCGATATCCTGTCTGTACTGGGGCGCTTCGACGAAGCAGAGGCCGAGTTTCGTCAGCTTCTCCAGCGGTCGCCGGGTAACGCTGCAGCGCAGAGCCAGCTCTCATCTTTAACCATCAAGAAGGTCTCTTCCTCCGATATTGATGCAATGGAGGCGTCGCTTAAGCGGCTGGGTGTTGAGGGGCGGGAAAGAGCTACCCTTTTATTCGGTCTTGGTAAGGCCTATGAAAAGCACGAAGAATATGACAGGGCCTTTGCATGCTTTAAAGAGGCTAATCAGCTCAGGCGTGACACCTATGATGGCAAATACGACTTTGCAAAAGAGAAACGAAGACTAACAAAGGCGATTAGCGTGGTTAACCAGCAGCTGGTTGAGCGCTTGTCAGGCTATGGCTGCAGCGATGCTAGCCCCATCTTTATCCTCGGCATGCCGAGGTCGGGAACCACCCTCACCGAACAGATCCTCTCCAGTCACTCAGAGGTGCACGGTGCAGGGGAGCTGGGCGATTTGGGTCAAATAATCCAGCGCTACTGTTTTGAAAGAAACCGGCGCTATCCTGCGGGACTGGAGTTACTCAAGGCAGAAGAGCTCGAAAAGCTGGGGGCCCTCTATGTAGAAAAATTACGCCAACATAGCAAAGAGAGCCGTTACATTACCGACAAGATGCCGGGTAACTTTTTTCATGTGGGGATGATTTACCTGATGTTGCCCAATGCCAAGGTGATCTATTGCCGGCGTGACCCTGCCGACATCTGCCTGTCTGTTTACAAGCATAATTTTAATGATGGTCACATGTATTCCACCGACCTGCGTGAAGTCGGGGAGTACAACTATCACTTCAGGCAGCTGATGGAGCACTGGCAAAATCTTCTGCCCGGCTTCATGCATGTGGTGCAGTATGAGGAGATGGTTACCGACCAGGAGGCGGAGACCAGAAGGCTGCTGGAGTTCTGTGAGCTGCCGTGGGATGAGAACTGCCTGCAATTTCATAAATCCAGGCGCGCTATCAGAACATTGAGCTTGACCCAAGTCAGACAGCCAATTTATAGTCGGTCCGTTCAGCTGTGGAAAAAGTACGAGAATCATCTTGAACCTCTCTTCGAAGCACTACGGCTTCAACAATAGAGAGAACACTCACCGTATAGGAAAGGGAGTAATAGGGATATGAAGGCCGGTCACCAGGAACTGGGAAAGGGCGCAGCGTCACTTTCGACCATGATGAGTGAGAAGCGCAAGCTGCGCTCCCTCTCCACTGTGGCACTACAGCGGCTGGTAAGTAGTGGCCAGGTGGCGGTGGGTAACCTGGCTATCAAGCGCCGTATCATCGAAAAACAGGTGATTAAACAGGCGGCTGGAAAGGGTACGCAACCCCGCTGCATGAAGCTTTCCACGGCTATCGCCATACTCTCCACGGCACTGGGTGTTAACAGCACGCTGCTGGCGACAAGGGCGGAGGCAGCCACCACAGCCCGCACCCCCTCCCTGAGCGCTTCTCAGCTACCGGGCACTCGTAGCTTAGCCACACTACCGCTACCACTCGCCGCAAACATTAAACCCTTTAACACCGCCGGGTTCGCCTTTAAACCCCCCGAGTCCTATTCCATCGCGGATAAAGAAAACCCCGCAGCATTAACCACTTCCGTGCTGTTTGTTGATCCAGCCGTAGAGGGCTACGAGGCCCTGCTTAAGGATGTTAGACCGGGTACGCAGGTTCATGTGCTGGATAAAAATCAGGATGGCATCGAACAGATAAGCGAAATATTGGACGACTACATCAACCTGAAAAGTGTTGAGATAGTGTCGCACGGTGACAGCGGCCAGCTTCAGCTGGGTGACACGCTCTTCTCTGCTGAGAATATGGAGCACTACAGCGTGGCGTTGGAGTCCTGGGGTGATGCACTAAGACACAACGCCGATATTCTCATCCACGGCTGTAATGTCGCTGCAGGCGAGCAGGGGGCTGATTTTATAGCACGACTTTCAGCGTTGACCGGTGCCGATATTGCTGCCACCGACGACATTACCGGTGCCGCGGTACTCGGTGGTAACTGGGAGCTGGAGGCGAGGGCGGGTGAGGTCGAGACGCTCTCTGCGCTTAATGAGCTTGCGATTGCGGGTTATGAAGGAAAACTGGCGATTACGCCGGGTACCGAGACGATGAATTATTTCACCGCTTGGCCCAATACCTGGGATAGCGCAGGAACATTAGCGATAACGAATATCGCAAACGGAATTAAGTTTGCAGGACAAGGTACCGGAGGAAGCTACCTTATATTTTCTACCGGAGGCCCCACCCCAATCGCCGGAATTGGTACTGATATAAGTTTGTGGCTGGCCCCCCAGCCCAGTGCTAATAAAAGCGGGGACATAACAATCACCGCTGCCGATAACTCTGCTTTCGGCGTCACCGGATTTGTCGGCAGTTTCTCTCGCGACACAGCGTATAATGTGGTTATTACAGGCTACACCGGCGCCACGCTGAAGGGCCAAAAGACGATAGCCGTTACTCTGAGTGCCGGCAGCTATCAGGCCGTAAACGTTGATTTAACGGCACCAGACAGCGGCAGTTTTGCGGATATCGATAAGCTGGTCATCTCAGGGAAGGAGATGTTTGTCGACGACATCAACTTCATCGCGGCAGGGGCCGTGCCCCCTGATACTGACGGCACCCTGACGACGGCAGGCGTCGTCGCCGAACCGGTCAATCTCTCCACCACCGCTTTAGTGGGAACGCCGGTGTCTGTGCTTGATTTCACCATTGGTGACGGCGGTACTGCTGATGGTTACACCCTGGACGTGAGTCAGATTGATATTGACCTCGCGGGAACCTCGTCGGCCAATTTCTCAAAAATGCGCTTTAACCTCTCCGGTTGTGCCACCAAAACGGCGGTCGCCCCCAGTGGCTCTACGCTGAGTTTTACCACCACCGGCATCTCAATCACCGATGGGGGGAGTACCACCTGTACCGTGGCCGCCTATTGGGCTGACAACACTGGCATTACCGACAACCAGACCCTGGCGATGACGATTGATGGTGATACTGCTCTCACCGTTGATCCCAATAAGACTCAAATGAGCGGTACTAACACACTGGTTTTCACCGGCGATATGGCCACAACGGTCACCGCCAGCAAACTGCTTTATACCACTCAGCCTGCGGGTTCGGTGAGTGGCGTTGCACTCACCACGCAACCGGTTGTGAAGGCCGTTGATGCGGCGGGTAATGTGGATGCCGATTATGTTACCAATGTGACTTTAACGGAGGCCTCCAACGGTGCTTTAACCGGTGGTTTATTCACTCCCGTGGCTGGTGTCGCCAGCTTTACGGCAGTTAATTACATTGCCTCAGCCGATCAGGAGGCTTTTACCCTGACCGCAAGCAGTGGCGGGCTCACCAGCGCCGTCGCGAATGCTGTGGCCTCCGATGTGGTCGCCACTAAATTGTTATACACAACACAACCTGCACCCACTTCAGTGCAAAGTGGCGTGACTACGGCATTCTCTACCGTACCCGTGGTTAAGGCCGTCGATGCCAACAATGTTACGGATACGGGTTATGCCACGAGTTTTGTCTTATCCAGCAATGGTGCAGGTACTGCAATTATTGAAGCCACCGGCGACTCGGATGGTGCCGCTAATGCGACGGTGACGCTGGCCCCCAGCGTTGGTGTGACGACCTTTACCGGACTGTCGATCAACTACACCGCCTCTGGCGGCAGCAATGAAACCTTTAACCTGCGCGCCAGCTCCGGCGGCTTGACGGTTGCCGATAGTACAGTGATTACCGGTACCGTAGACACGACTCCTCCAACCATCAGTGCAGTTTCCATCCCCAATGCTGCGATGAAAGTCGGTGATGTGGTGACAGCCACCATCACCGTGGCCAGTGACACCGACGACTACACCACCGGCTCGGGCGGCATTAGCGGCAGCATTGGTGGTTTTGCGCTGGGAGCCTTAAGCAAAACAAATGATACAATCTACACAGCGCAATTTACCGTCAGCGAAGGCGGTACAGATGTAGCGGCGCTCAGTAATGTGCCGGTCTCCTTTACGATGAATGATAGTGTGGGCAATACCAGCGCGCCCTACACCACGGCTATCTTGCAGGGCGCTGACAGTATTGATGCTAACACTCCAACGGCCAACTTTGGCGCTGCCACAGACAATGTTGGCACCATCACCGGTGCACTGAGCAGTGGTGACAGTACCGACGACACCGCTTTAGTACTTTCAGGTCTTAATGAGTCTGGCTCCAGTGTTAATGTCTATAACGGAGGCGTTCAGCTTGGTGCCGCGAGTGTGGCTGGTACGACCTGGAGTTATACTGCCACCGTTGCTAATGGTGTGACCTACCAGTTCAACGTCAAAGAGAGTGATGCCGCTGGCAATACTAGCGCTGCGACCGCTAACTTCGCGGTGACTGGTGATACTGTTTCGGCTACGCCCAGTACCCCTGATATGACAACCGCTACTGATACCGGTTTCTCTAACACCGATAATCAAACGGGTGTCTCTACGCCGACTTTTGTCGGAACAGCGGAGTCTGGGGCTACGGTTACCTTGAGTAGTTCTGTTGGCGGTGTTATCGGTAGTGCGGTGGCTTCTGGTGGAAACTGGACTATTACCACCTCCACACTTTCGCTTGGCGCGCATAACATCACAGCAACCGCTACCGATGTGGCCGGTAATGTCAGTGCAGCTTCATCGCCACTGGCTGTCGTTATTCTCAGTGACCTCGATGGCGATGGCGATCCCGATGTTAGTGATCCTGACATCGATGGCGACGGCATGCTCAATACCTACGAGGATGCCAACGGGCTCGATAAACTCGATGCCTCGGATCGCGATACCGACCTCGATGGGGATGGTGTCAGCAACTATGACGAGTCTGTGGCGGCTACCAATGCCAATGCGGATGACTACCCGCCGGTGGTGACGCCGCCCGCTGATGTTACCGTCGATGCTGTGGGGCTGTTTACCGCCGTGTCTACGGGCACGTCAACCGCCGTTGATGGCTTGGATGGCAGCTTGACACCTACCTCCGATGCTCCCACACAGTTTGCACCGGGTGCCCATATCGTGACCTGGAGCGCAAAGGATGCGGCGGGTAATATCGGCACGGCGATACAAACAGTGAATGTCGTACCGCAGGTCTCCTTCAGCAAGGATCAGGTAACGGCAGAGGGGGGCGCGGTGAAGGTTCGTCTTATCCTCAATGGTCTGGCAGTCAGCTATCCGGTAACCATTCCTTATACCGTGGGCGGCACTGCCGCGACCGATGGCAGCGACCACACGCTGGCGGATGGCAGTGTGGTGATTGCCGCCGGTACGGAGGCCACTGTGAGCTTTACAACGGTTGATGACGGTGCCGGAGAAGGGACGGAACAGATCGTGGTTACCATGGGTACGCCCACCAACGCCGTGCCTGGCGGCACAGCGGAACATTTGATCGATGTGGTGGAGGGCAACGTTGCACCGGTAGCTCAGTTGAGCGCTGAACAGGGGAGCGGACCGACACTGACCGTGGTGACTGGTAACGGACCGGTTACCGTCAGCAGTACGGTGAACGATCCGAATGTCGGTGATGTGCATGGCTATGACTGGTTCGGCAGCGATAATGCATTGAGCGATACCGACGTCGCCGATGATACCTTTACCTTCGATCCCTCCAGCCTCGCTCCCGGCCTTTACACCCTGCGCCTGAGCGTCAGCGACGGCACGGTGGCGGATGATGCGCTGCTGAGTCTGGATGTGGTCGCTACGGCTCCGGCACTGAGCGCGGCGAACGACAGTGACGGCGACGGCGCGGATGATGCCGCCGAGGGGTATGGCGATGCGGATGGCGACGGTGTTGCCGATTATCTGGATGCGATCGGCAGCAGCAATGTACTGCAGGAGCTGAGTGGACGTAGCGACACCTTCCTGATGGAAGTCGAGCCCGGTTTGCTGGTGAGACTCGGCGATATCGCCTTCCGTGCAGGACTCGGCCAGACCGCGGTCACCATGAGCGATGTCACGAATCTCGGCGGTGTGGTGGCTGACGATCACCGTTATGACGGTGGATTGTTCGACTTTATCGTGGAGCAGCTCCCTGTCGCCGGTCAATCGATCCAAGTGGTGCTGCCGCAGCAGGCTGCGATACCCGCCGCTGCGCGCTACCGTAAGTTAATTAACGGCCTGTGGCAGGACTTTGTCGTCGATGCCGCCAACAGCGTGGCCTCCGCTCCCGGTGAGCGAGGTTACTGCCCGCCTCCGGGTGATGCGGCCTACACCGCCGGTCTGACCGAAGGGCACTGGTGTGTTCAGCTGACTCTGGAGGATGGCGGGCCGAACGATGCCGACGGCCTGGCCAATAACAGCGTGGCGGATCCCGCTGGAGTGGCCGTAACTCCGTCGCAGGCGGTGACGGTAGAGGTCGGCAGCGGGGGCGGTGCAGCTTCACCGTGGCTGTTAACGATACTCGGGCTGTTGTTGTGGCGGACAAAGTTGGTTCGCAGACAAGTGGGGTAATGAACAGGCTTATCGCAGTCGCCTTTGGCGCATGCATGTTGGTGGGAAATGAGGCGATGGCCGGGGAGTGGTCTCTCGGCGGTGGCCTCGGTTGGGCGACCGGTGATACCGGCAGCGGCGATCTGAGCAGTGAGCTTGCCTCCAAGCGGTCTTGATGCGCAGGTCCGCTCCAGTGACGATACGCGGGGAACCTGGCAGCTCTATTTGGGGTATGACATTACTCCGAACTAGGGTGTGGAAGCGACATAGGTCGATCTGGGAGAGGTGGAGACGACCTTTACCGGTACTGCTGCCGATATCGATGCTTTTACTTGCTTCCCGTAGTGATGTCCACCCCAACACCGCCCAGGGATGGCAGTTATCGGGGGGGTATCGCCACAGCCTGAATTATTTACCGCAACTTCGCGTGGCTGCACGCTTGGGTGCGTTTGTCTGGCGGAGCGAATACTCGCTTAAGGGTGGGACAACGTCTCGCGAGGTGGATGAGGACGGTATCGATTTGAGCTTCGACCTGGGCTGGGCCTTTCCTATCATTTCGAATAACTGATGCGCTAAGCCGCTTCGGCCTTGGTTGCGCTATCAATAATAGTGAATGGCACGGGGAAGTGACGCTATGTGCTGCCTCCCCACAACCCTTGTCGCAGTGTTTTCTGCGGGCAAAACCGTTTTGCCGACAATAGTTCGGTGTCAGAGTACCCCGAGATAAGCCAAGCGAGTATGGATATTGAAAATAATGATTGGTATGACTTAAAGAATGAGATGGCAGAAACCCTTGCGTTAAAACTCAAAGAATACCAAGTAATGTTTTAAAAAGAAGGTGTGGCAATTCCAATATGGTTGCTGTCAGATAATGAATGCAACGATAGCACCGATTTATCTGAAGCAGATATTGAGCCTCTAAATAAACAGTGGATAATTACATTGGAAAGAATGAGGAGTGCTTT
>JBFFNE010000082.1:0-13292 GCA_041563315.1 Thiohalomonadaceae bacterium | reverse complement strand
TCTTGTGCCATCTCGCCTCCAGCCTACGCCTCATATGATGTTTTTGTTCATCAGCTCGCAGTTTTGCGTCCGGCTTCCTTCAGACCGCCCCTCACGGGTTGGCCCTTGCCATTCGCTAGTAGTTAGCATCTAATAACGGTAAAACCGCTAAGGATGGTGACCTTCCTACAGAGGACTTTCACCTCATTAGTTCATGCCCATGCTGGGCGTACACAAGGCCGTAAACACGGAAGTCAAAAAGCTACGCTGCGCTTCGCTTTTTGCCTCCGGTTACGGCTGGCGTTAGGTTTAATAAGGGGCGTGTTACCAATGGGTAATCCCGTATTCACATTCGAAGTAGATAATCACGCTGTTGTATTTGTATCTTCGCCATATGGTAGTGAGAAGCTATACATTAATGGAAGCCTCGTGATCTCTAAATTCAGCATCAGGCTGAACAGTAAGCATAGATTCCATATCAACAATCAGGAATATAATATAAAGTTCAAAGTATTAAATGTGTTTACTGGTGAGTTGTTGTGTGAGCTATATAGTAAAAGCAATGGTTTAATATCATCTAAATACACAAAAGCAAAACTCACAGATAAAAACAAAAACACAAGCATCATACTTCTCATAATATTAAGTGCTTTTGTGGGTTATGTGGCGCCACGTCTCGGCGCATGGTTATGGCTTACACCACTATTATTCATTCTGGCGGTCATCATTTCCATGTCAATCCGAGAAAGAGTGTATGAAATTGAATCCAAAACCTAATCGGGTAGCCGAGGGTCTCTAACCCTCAGCCCCCACAACACCCTGCATGCGGCTCCGCACAGGGCGTTTCACTTAGGATGGTGAAGCTTGATCCATCCATCGCGCAGTGCATAAAGCCCCTGAGATTTCAGATAGGCATTGGATAATGCCTGCTGTATTCCAGGTGTCTTTGAACTACGCCATGGGCCTTTGCTGGTGATACCGCATGCCACCGCTGCTCTGACCTGTACCCCGAGCTTCATCAGATTTCTTACTTTGGTGCGCGGCCTTCGCCACTGTCGCCAGTAGGCCATGCGCACTCTACGCCGGATCCAGTGATCTAGTTCGACGCAGCGCTGATAGCCACTGGCGATCCCAAAGTAATTTATCCAGCCGCGTAAATATTGGCTGATCTTGAAAATCTGATATTTCATCGATACACCCCAGTTGCGATTTTTGACCGGTGTGGGAATCCTTACCGCAGAGAAAGGCGCGGCGGACGCAGCGGGGAACGCAATGGTAGTAGGGGGTGGCCTCGAGCGAGACCTGAGCTTTCGGTGGCTTCGGCACGATATCTCTCCTTGATATCCTGACGTCTAACCTATGGCATTAAAAATTGACAGAAGTCTGCTCGGCTGGCAAGTTTGGTTTGGGTGTCCGGTTTGCACGTACCATGACGACGCTGTGAGTACATGATATCCTCCGTTTTGCACTCGCCGCGCTCTCCAAATGGCGGCAGGCATGAACATAATTAATAACAATTTATAAAAGAACCGTTGACATTGCTTAAACGGTTGTTTGGACTATATTGGGGACAATTAAGGATGAATAAAAAGAATCTGCTACGCCTCGGCGGACTTGCCACGATGGCGCTGCTGCCCTTAGGCGCTGAGGCGTCTGGCTTCGCCCTGATTGAGAACTCAGCCTCGGGGATGGGCAACGCCTTTGCCGGTGGTTCGGCGATTGCGGACGATGCCAGCACACTGGCCTTTAACCCGGCCGGGATGTCACGCTTACGTGGCAGTCAGCTGGTAGCCGCTGGTCACTATGTCTCCCCTGTAGCCAGCTTCTCTGACAACGGTTCGACAGATGGCCTTGGCAATCCGCTTGGCGGCAGTGAGGCTGATGGTGGTGTCGATTCGATTATCCCTAATCTTTACACCGTCTCCGAGCTGGACGATAAGTGGCACTTCGGTATGGCAGTCCATGCCCCCTTCGGCATGACCACCGACTATGACGATGACTGGGTGGGCCGTTACCACGCCCTGACCTCGGCGCTGACCACTGTCAACTTCACCCCCAGCCTGGCCTATCAACACTCCGACAAACTCGCCCTCGGCTTTGGCCTCACCGCCCAGTATCTTGATGTGAAGCTCAGCAGTGCCGTTGACTTTGGTGCCATTTGCTTTACTCAGGAGCTCACCGCAACACTCCCCCCCGGCACCTGCAGCACCATGGGGCTGGTACCCCAGCAGAGCGATGGTTACGCAGAAATTAGCGGCAGTAACTGGTCCTATGGCTGGAATGCCGGTCTGCTCTACAACTTCTCTGAGACGCAGCGACTAGGCCTGAGCTACCGCTCAGCGGTGACGCAGGATATAGACGGTAAGGCCAATTTTACGGTACCCGGTGAGGCGACAGCGCTCATCGACAGCAGCGGTGCCTTTATTGATACCGACGCGAAGGCCAAGGTCACCCTGCCGGCCAGTGTCTCCATCAGCTACTGGCAGCAACTCGACCCGAAGATAGCGGTCATGGCCGATGCCACCTGGACCAACTGGGCGGTGTTCGAGGAGCTGCGTATTCAATACGACAACCCCAACCAGCCCGACTCGGTTACCACCGAAAACTGGCAGGACAGCTGGCGCGTGGCGCTGGGGATGAACTACACCCTTGACGAGAGCGTGATGCTGCGTGCCGGGCTGGCACTGGATCAGTCGGTGATTACCGACGAGAGATACCGCACCCCGCGCATCCCCGATGGCGAGCGCCGCTGGCTCTCCCTTGGGGCCCGCTACCGGATCTCCGATGAGACCGTGCTTAACGCCGGGTACTCCCACCTATTTGTGGATACGCTGGAGATGAATAACACCCTGGAAAGTTCGATACCTACCCTGCAGTCCACCCTTAAGGGAAGCTATGAGGCCTCGGTGAATATTTTCAGCCTGCAGCTCACCCGCAACTTCTAGCCACAGGGAAGAGGAATTCAGACGATGAACAGAACAAAGATGCTTAACAAGACCCTCGGCCTGTCACTACTGGCCCTGGCCGCACTCACCCTCGGCGGCTGTGGGGAAGAGCGCACGACCACCAATCAGGACACACTCAACACCAGCGGTTTCCACGCCCGCTTTGACCCGGCCAACGGCGTGATCCCCTTCCCCAATAATCTGCTGTTCAGTGGCAGCAGTGATGGCACCCTGAACATCCCGGTGGCCAATGCGGCAGACTATAGCGACCCACAGGTGGCGCTCAACACGCTGGACGGTTTCTCCACCGTGGCACCGCTCAGCGCCAAATTCTCCAGCAGCATCGACAGCACCACGCTAATCGGTGGTGAGACGGTGCGCCTGTTTGAGGTGACTCTCTCCGGTATCGGCGGTGCCGTCACCGCCATGAACAGTGAGCTGGTGCCCGGAACCGACTACGCTGTGACCCTGTCCACGCTTGATACCAGCAACACCACCATCTCCATCCTGCCGCTCAAACCGCTGCAGCCTAACAGCAGCTATCTGGTCACCCTGAGCCGGGGGATCAGCGATACCTTGGGCAACGCCGCCAATCCGGAACTCTCATACGCACTGGCCAAGGGGACGCAGCCCCTTGAGGTCGGCGGCGTCAGCCAATACTCCGCCCTCACCGATGCACAGGCGGTGGCACTTGAGCCGCTACGCCAGCTTACCAATGCCGCCGAACTCGCCGTTGCCAGCTACACCATTAGCAATGACGCGACTGACGTTGTGACCGATCTGGCCGCCAGCGATATCGTCCTCAGCTGGAGCTTCACCACCCAGTCGATCGGTAGCGTGCTGAGTTATGTCTGGGCTAACACCGGGGCACAAGCCGTCACCACCGCTGACAGCGGCATGACCACCGCCCACATCGGCCTGGGAGGGGCCGCCGCGATCCACTTCGGTACACTCAATGTTCCCTACTACCTCACTGCCGCCGCAGATAGTGCAGATACGGCACCGTTAAATAATTTCTGGCTCGGATTCGGCGGCAGCTTTTTGACCCAGTACAATCCTGTTCCGGTGAACCCCACCATACAGACCATACCGTTACTGCTGACCCTGCCCGCTACCGGCACCCCGCCCCCCGGCGGCTGGCCGGTGGTGATCTTCCAGCACGGCATCACCGAGAATCGCACCAACCTGCTGGCGGTGGCCGATACCCTGGCCACTGCCGGTTTTGCCGCGGTGGCGATCGACCTGCCGCTGCACGGTATTACCGATAACACCAGTTCGTTCTATGCAGGCAATACCGCCTTCCCGACAGACCGGGAACGCACCTTCGACCTGGATCTCATCGACAACACCACCAAAGCAGCTGGTAGCGACACCCTGATCGATGAGTCCGGTGCCCACTTTCTCAACCTCAGCAACCTGCCTGTGGGGCGCGATAACCTGCGCCAGGGCATCATCGACCTGATGACTCTTAAGGCCAGCCTGATCAACATTGCCGCTCTCGACAGCAGTAAGGTCTTCTTCGTCGGCCACTCGCTCGGCGCAATGGCAGGCATCCCCTTCCTCTCCTTCGAGAGCGCGGTACAGGAGGCGGTGCTGGCGATGCCCGGCGGTGGTATCCCACGCATGCTCGACGGCTCGGTGAGCTTCGGCCCGGAGATGTCCGCCGCCCTCGCCGCCGCCGGGGTAGTTAAGGGGAGTGCCGATTATGACTCCTTCCTCACCGCGGCACAGACCGTGCTCGACAGTGCCGACCCCATCAACTACACCAGCAGCATTGGCAACAGTCGCGGCCTGCTGCTATTTGAAGTCGTAGGCGGTAACAGCTCGCTGTCAGATCAAATCATTCCCAACAACCTCTGGCCCACCACTGCAACGGCCTCATCACCCTCACCGCTGGCGGGCACCGACCCGCTGGCCGAGTCACTCGGTCTGGTGAAGGTGAATCCGGCGGATAGCGCTACCACCAGTGGCCTCAACCTGCAGGCCTGGGAACGTTTTAACGCCGGTCACCACGGCTCACTGCTCACTCCGAACGATGCCTATGGCAACGCCGATGTCCTCTCCGCGCAGGTCACCGTCGAAATGCAGTCGCAAATGGCAGGCTTCCTTGCCAGCCAGGGAAGCAGCGTCATCATTGGGGATGCCCTCCTGATTGAGACCACGCCATAACCTTATAGCACCAAGCAGGAGTCGGTAGAGGTTAACGCAACAATACCACTTGCTCAGGTCGAGACCCTCGACGGCCTGTTCCGTGCCCTTGTGGCGGCCTCGCCTCAGGCCAAAGCCTACCGTTATTTCGACACGACGAGGTCTGGGTAGAAGATGAATAGGGGGTCAGCATCGAGGTCTCAGCATTCAGGCGGAGGTACTGAACGCCAAAGGCAAACGAGTGGCCACGGGCATTGCTGAGTGTGTATTTGTCAAAGGAAGCAGAGGTGCGGCAAATGGCTTCTAACACCCACATCGAGTCCGACGGCTTACCCTTGCGCTGCGCTCCATGGCAAGTGAACCTCTCCCGCTTTGGAGCCTAGTGATGATTGACTTTGGACCTGCCCCGTTCTCATTACAGGAGGGTAGGGGGAGGAGACGTGCCGAAACCGGAGTGCATTGCCACACTCCGGCCTGGCTCCTGCCACCTGGCGTCAGGGTAACTCGTCTGCGCCAGGTTCCACTCCACCGCCACTCGGTCGGAGGTCACCATCGATATCGGTAGCAAGCAATGGATCGTTGACCGCCATCCCGCTGTCGACCACCAAAGAGCCCGCCTGCAAATGATAATCGCCGGTCAGCGTTAGCGGTCCCATGCTGAGGTCGATGAAATTGCCCCCTTCGTCGAAGGCGGGAATGGTCTCGATCAGGGTGAGCGGACCGGCAACCAGGGTATGGCTGGGGCCGCCGTTGACGTAAGGTGCCACGAACTGCGGATCCACGGCCCGATTGCTGGCATCGTAGCCTGTGATGTCGGTCAGTACCGAGCCAAGAGGATTGAGCTGGCCGATCGTGCCGAGGACACCCAGGTCATAGTAATCCGCCGGATCGCCGGCGGCCACGTCGGGGAGCAGTCCGCCGGTGCCGCCATTCTGTGCCACTGACCAGTAGAAGGAACGGTTTTGCCAGAGGAGGTTGTTCTCCAGTATCGGATTGGAGAAGCTGTCGGTCACCACCGCGGCCAGTGCCGGACTGTGGGCGCGGGAGGCGACGCCGGCCGGCAGCGGGGCAGAGACGCTGGGACCACCGCTAAAGGCATCGGCCGCGGTTGCCGTGCTATCGTTGTGGGCGATGGTGTTGTTGATGATCGAGGCCCTCACGGTATCGCGCAAGGCGATGGCCCCGGCCAGCCCGGTCACGTTATTGACCACGATATTGTTGAAGATATCGAGGCGGTGCCAGAGGGTGGGGGCCCCTTGCGCGTCGGCCCCGTTGACGAAGCGGGCGAGGATCCCGCTTCCGTCACCGGACCCGGCCTGATTTCCCTGGATCAGGTTGTTGACCACTGCCACCGAGCCGGCACCAGGACTCAGGGTCACGCCGTTCAGGGAATCGGCTCCGGCAATCAGGATACCGCCGCCACCACCGCCGGCCCCGGCGGTCTGCTGGAAGGCCTGGTTGAAGAGGATGGTGTTGTCGCTGATCAGACCCTGATCACTCAGCCCCAGGTGGCCTATGCCGGCCCCATCGCCGCCAGAGAAGTTACCGCAGATAAAATTGCGGCTGATCTGGTAGCGATCGCTGCCGGTGAACAGGGCCACCCCGCCACCGGCGGCTCCCACGGTGCCGTTCTTGATCACCTGGTTGTGGGCAATGTGGATGTCGCCATTGACCGCGGAGGGATAACTGACAATCCCCTGGGCATCAGTGGTAAAGGGCTGGCCGAGACGGATGCCACCGCCATAGTTGCCGCGATTGGCATCGACCCGGTTATTGCTCACCTTCAGTCCGCTGGCGTAACCATTGACGATAATGCCGCCCGCTTTGGCTGCCCCGGTGATGGTAAACCCATCAATGCGCGCCGGATCGAGGGGGGAGAAGGCGCCGTTCCTGGCCAGCACCAGGATGCCCGGTCCCTCATCGAGATTGGAGATGTTGGTCTGTCCGGGGATCAAGTCGACCTGGCCCGTGGCGATAAGGTCATTCACCTGGTTGCGCCAGGCCGGTAACGCCGCATCGGTGCCGGTGAGGTCGATGATGGTCGAGGCTGCGCCCCAGCCCTGCAGCTTGATCGGTTTCCACAGCACCAGCGGCTCGGTGTAGGTGCCGGGTGGTACCATGATCAGATCGCCGGGCATGGCCGCGTCGATGGCTGCCTGGATCGAGCCGCCGATCGGCACTTGCACCGGCGCCGGGCCACCCACCGTGACGGTGATGCCAGTCATGCTGGAGAGGCCATTATCGCCGCGGGTCACCACCAGCTGACCGGTTTGGGCTCCGGCTGGAACCATGACATTGATGGTGGTCGCCCCCCAGTTGGTGACCGTCAGTGGTATGCCACCAAGGGTGACGCTGCCGGGTACGGTGCCAAAGCTGTAGTCCCGCGCCACGGTCAATGCCTGATTATTGCCGACGGCGAAGGCCGGATTGGGCACGGTGACCGGGGCAAGGATATTCGCCGCATCGATGGTCAATGACTGACCGGTAGCGGCAACATAGGGGCCGCCGGCCGGGCCGCTCACCGCGTGTATTACCGGCGTGCCATCAGGAAATTCACAATCGAGTGGGTAGTCGGTGCGTCCCGAAGTTGCCACCACCGGCAGGATCGGGGTATCCACATAGGTGGTCTTGCCCGGCCAGGCATCGAAGGTGTAACAGAGCTGGGAGAGGCCGGGGTCGAAGCGCGGGTCGGTGATCATCACCGAAGCATCCTGCGGATTGACGATAGGGCCAGGATGGTTGAGACAGACCCTGAGCATGTTGGGCGATACCCCGCTCGGCGTCGGCAGATTTACCGTATAGGTGGAGGGGACCATCGCGTTATAGGTACCCCATTCATCGGTATAGACGCGCGCCACCTCGTTTCCGGCGAAGTCCTGAATCGACACCGGCAACCACGGTACACCGAATTTCTCGCCGTAACTCGGGGAGTTGGGATCGAAGACATTGGCGAAGTCGTTGAGCAGGAAACCCACCACACGGGCGCTCTTCGGTACCTCGGTGAAAAGGAAGAAATCCGCTGCGGTATTCTTCCCTTTGGTCACCTGCACCTGCTTGCGGTTACACGACGGGCGTGTCTGTCCGGCAAACGGCGCATCGACACCGGGGAACAGGGTGAGACTGGCAGGCACCGCATGTTGCTCGCCCACACAAACCGGCGACAACAGCAGTGGATGAGGGGTGTAGACGTCACCAAAATCGACGTTCTTGTCCTCTTCGTGAATCAGCTTGTAGCCGGGCGGCGGGTCGGCTGCGACGATGTAGTCTCCCTGCGGCAGGGGCCAGAGCCGCGAACCGCTGTCGACACCGCCATGCTGATAATGGGTGAAGGCGTAACCGCCGTCGAACACCCCATCACGCACCTGGTTGAAGGTACGCAACCCCTCGAAACACTCCTGAGTCTGGATACCATTTACCGTAAAGGGTGGTGTCTGGCACCCCTTAGGCAAATTACGATCCCAGCTGTCACTGCGGACGACAGCGATCGCATCCCCACCGTTGAAGACCCCGTTGCCGTTATGATCCACATCCTCCGGCCCCATGGGACGGAAATCCCAACGCCAACCGAAGGGATAGTTGTCCACATCGCTTAAGGTAACGCTTCCGTCACCATTCATGTCATCGATCACCCCGTCGCGGTCGCTGTCCTGGTAGAGACTGAGCTGGACGTTCGGAACCCCCGGTTCCCACGGCTCGCCCACCGCGTAGCGCGGGTCATTCTCGGCGCGGGTGGTCGCGTAGTAAACGATGCCGGAGATGCCGCCGTGCTGTTTGCGCTTGTAGGTGTTTTTACCCCATTCGATCACGTTGGTCAGCCCAAGGAAGGTTTGGGTTGCCATGGTAAGGACCGGCCCGGTCAGGGTACGCGATAGACTGTTGCCGGTATTGGGGTTGATCTGCGGACCGATACAGGCACCGGTGGCATCGATACTATCGCACTGCGGTTGCGGTGTGAGACGCCCGCGGGAGGGATAATCCCACCCCTGGTCGGGAAGGACCGAACCGCCGCCATCGGTGATAACGGTGGCACCGGTCGCCTTCAAGCGGGCGAAGTCGACCTCCGCCACCAGGTACTTGAAGAAGGGGAATACCTCCTCCATATTGGCTTCGCCGTTGATGTCCGTCGCCAGGCTCTGGTAGATACTGCCATCGCGAAACCGCAGGTTAATGGTCTGACCTGACAGGGGAATATCATCCCGCTGGGTATCAGTGCAAGCAGGGGTCACGCAGTCACGAAAACCGTTTTCATTGCGGTCGAAGAAAACGGTATTTTTCAGGGTTCCAAACCAGCGGAACACCGGCAGATCGCCCATCGTTACATGGCTACCGTCGGCGGGCATCGTCAGCCCGTTGATGTTAAAGATCACATCCTGATGGCTGTCCCACAGAGCCACCTGATAATCGCCCGGCGGGACGCCATTGATGGTGAAGGTGCTGTCGGGATTACACGGCGCGGCATACACGGCGGTGCGGCTGCCCAGCTCATTAAGCCCCACCCAGCAGTCGGCAATGGGGTGGCCGTTATTGAAGGTGAAATCGGGCGGCGCCGAGTTGTGGGCGTTGACCACCCGGCCGCTGACGCTGCCGGCTGTGGTGGCGGCGGTCAGGTTATTGAACGGACGGACAAAGCCGAAGAAGACATGCCGATTGGGCGGTCCGAACTCGCCGAAGACCGAAGGCTCGCCGGCCCGCACCCAGGTATCGATGGTACGCGTTCCCTCGATGGTGTTGGTCTGCTGCCAGCCCTGGCCGACGGGTGGCACCAGCTGCACACCGTATTTGCCCGGAGCCAGGTATTTAATCAAGGCATCGCCATTGGCATCGGTCTTGATATTCCCCTTGCCGCGCTGGGCGACCACCGGATCGCCATTGGCATCGAATACCGGGTTACCGTTGGCATCCAGCGAATAGCTGGTGCCCAGTGGATTACCGAATACATCCTGACTCATCGCCCCTGCCGCATCGCTCAGCAGTACCGAAAAGCCGGGTAATCCTTCCTCCTGTGGCAGGTCGGGCACGTTGTTGAGCGGACGGATGTCGTGGAAGGCGAAGATCGAGATCTGCGCCGTCGGCAGGGGCAGCGGATTGACGGTAACCGTGACGTTCTCCTGTCCGGTCGCCACATTGGTCCCGCTGTTGCCGTAACCGTTCAGAGGCAGGATGGAAACCGAGTAACGCTGGTTGGTGGACAGATCGACGGTCACCGTTGCCCCGGTGGCCGTACCACTTGCTGGCCTACCTGCCTTATCGAGGACAAGCGGGGCGTAGCTGCGATGGATGCCCACCGACAGCGAGTCCGCCACGGTAAACCCGGGGACCACTGGGTGAGTGGTATCTTCCTCAACCTGCCAGCGAAACCCGCTCACTGGTGCGCCAGCGGGGTCCACCACCGAGATGGTCAAACCGTGCGCCCCGCATGCGAAAAAGAGGCCACCCAACAACCCGCCAAACAGCCGCCAATGAGCAAGCTGGCAGCCCAAAGATCCCCTATTTCCGCCCATATCCCTTTCCCTTTTACAAGTGAGCCTCTAATCCATGCCGATGCAAGGATGAGTGATAGTTAACATGTCACTTAATAAAGTAATGGTAACGACGACGGTAAGCGGTAGGGCACACACCCCATAATTGCGGGGAATCGACACTAACCAGGAGCAGCGGGTGCCAAACCTCAGGAGCGAGGCTTATACCTTCTACACATTTTTGAAGGCCCCGTCGTCGAACCCGCAGGATCTGGCCGGAAACCTCATCGGAGCTTCAAACCAGGCTACCTCTCAATGATCTCCGGCCGGGCCAGGGCAGTATGCCTTCCTAATTCTTCCCCGGATTTGCGAGGAATGGAGAACGCCGCTTGGCATCACATTAGTCTAAACTTGGACTGATGTGACGCAGGGCCCTTCCTCGAACCTATTCTCGCGAGAGTGTGAAATGGAGCAAGATCTCACAAACCTGGAGGGGTTACTTGATCGAATCAGTAAGGCCGCGGGGGATTTGGATCGCGTCACACTGGGGGTCATTGTAGAGGCGGTTGGGAGTAGAGCGTTCGGTCCTTTACTGCTTATGGTCGGCCTCATCCTGGTATCCCCCTTGAGTGGCATTCCGGGGATGCCTACGACCATGGGGTTGGTCGTGATGCTGTTCGCCATCCAGCTGCTATTACGGAGGCGGCGTTTCTGGCTACCTGGCTGGATGCTAAGGCGGTCACTGGCACGAAACAAACTTGATAAATCCCTTAATTGGCTACGAACCCCGGCTTGCTTCATCGACCGCTGGCTGCGGCCGAGACTGACATTTCTTACTCAGGGTTTTGGCATTTTTCCGATCCCGGTCATCTGTATCGTGATCGCCGCCAGTCTGCCTTTGATGGAGCTGGTACCCTTTTCCGCCACGAGCGCCGGTGCCGTTCTCGCCGCTTTCGGTCTATCGTTGATTTCTCATGACGGGTTTCTTGCGCTGCTCGCGTTCATCCTTACAGCACTAACCTTTGTATTTGTTGTTTACTATCTACTCTGACATCACAATAAGCGCCACCATCAAGTTCTCCGCCTGACACCGAATGTTTCAGATGCATTCTTGCCCCCCCGGGCTTTATCGAAGGGGTAGGGCGAGGATACAATCCGCTCATGACAGCAAGATGAGTAGTATTGACACATCAACAGGGAGTAGAGCTAAAAAATGATGAAGATGGAGGAACTACCGTGAGAATATTCACAGGGAGTTGCCACTGTGGGGCCGTTCGATTCGAGATTGAAACCGAACTTAATACCGCCATCAAGTGCAACTGCTCAATTTGCAAAAAGAAGGGGGCTTTGCATCACCGCGTTCCGCCAGAGCGCTTCAAGCTGCTCTCCGGGGAGGAGTCGCTCACCTTGTATCAGTTCGACTCCAAAGAGGCGAAGCATTGGTTCTGCAAGCACTGCGGCATACAACCATTCAGTAATCCGCGGGCCGCGCCAAGTGCATACAGCGTCAACATTAACTGTCTCGATGAGTGTGAAACAGAGCAAGACAGCGTGGAGGTGAGGAGCTTTGACGGAAAGAACTGGGAATCAGCGATCCAGACGTTTAAGTTTGAGTAGCATAACCTGCCTGGGATCATAAATTAAGCCACCATGAATATTTGCATCGCTGAAACTGACACAGAGATAGCGGCTTGCTTTCCGATAATGCGAGAGCTTCGTCCGCATATTCAGGAGGACGAATTCGTTCCCCGAATCAAACATCAGCAAAAGGACGGCTATCGATTGGTCTTCATCAAGGACGGCAACACGGTTGTGGCCGCAGCGGGTATCCGCATCGGGGAAAACCTGGCGTGGGGCCGGTTCCTGTACGTAGATGATCTGGTGACTTCAGCTAATCACCGTTCAAATGGCTACGGAACCAACATGCTAATCTGGTTGCGAGAATATGCTCTAGACGAAGGTTGTCACCAATTGCATCTGGATTCCGGCATGCACAGGGAGGATGCACATCGATTCTATGTGCGTGAGGGCATGTCAAAGGCCGGTATCCATTTCGTCTATAACCTGGTGCCAATCAATACGATCTAATTTGTGGAATGGATGATATCTTGGTAAGGGTAAATCCCATGCTTGATAGGATAAACTACTGATCTGCCTATCTAGCAGAGGGTACCGAACAACAGGAGGTGCTGGCGTATATCGAGCGTCAAGAATTCCCTCTCGGTACAGGGCGCAGCTCTAGCTATGTCAATTTTCGTATATTCATTACTATGATTTTGCACTGCAAAAGGTACCGCAATGTCCGAGTGCTGTTCTTCAACACGTAAGACAAGTCCGCCAAGAAAACATAAATGCCCGGTCAATGGTATTGAGTATCCGGCGGTTTCGTTAAGAACGATCCTTCATCATATTCAGCGCCCCTGGGCATGGACGGCGAGTGATCAGGAATACTATTTCTGCGCCGACCCCAGTTGCGATGTGGTTTACTTTGGAGAGAACGGAAAGGTCATTACGAAGTCGCAGATGCGACACCCGGTAGGTATCAAGGAAAACTCTACGGATGCTCCCGTGTGCTATTGCTTTGGCATATCCAGGCGCGATCTTTCACGAGATCCATCACTAAAGGAGTACGTGGTGCAACAGACACGGCTTGGTCTGTGCTCCTGCGACACAAGCAATCCCTCAGGTCGATGCTGCTTGAAAGATTTTCCGCAAGAGGGCGCCCCTGGATGGTCGTCCAAATAGAGTGCTAAAACTCCAG
>JBFFNE010000081.1:0-13515 GCA_041563315.1 Thiohalomonadaceae bacterium | reverse complement strand
CGATATCATGCATCGGCTTTCCCACGAAGAGAAAACCACGTTTCTCTTCTCTACCCACGACCCCCGGGTGATGGAACGAGCGGAACGCATCATCACTTTGCGCGATGGTGTTATCGCCAGCGATGAGCTCGTTGAACAGCACCATGACTAATCGCTACAGCGTCGCCGGCCTGTTATTGCTGTTGTCGATGCCGGCGGTCCATGCTGTCGAGTTCACCGGACGGTTCTCTATGCTGGGCACCACAGCGGTGGCGGAGGCGGGGGATTTCGGTTATCAACCGACAGGGAGTAATGCGCTCAGTGCAGACCAGCAAACAGTGCGGTTAATGTTCGATGAAGCGCAGGCGGCCGCCGAGTGGTCGGTGCATCTGCGAACAGTGCGTCAGCATCTAAATGGATTTACTACCGATACCGTTCACTCCAGCGATTTGTTTCGTTATCGTGATGCCGACTTTAGCTTGCTCGACGAGCAGGGCGCCGACAAGGCTACCACCCTTGAGCTGGAATTAGACCGCTTCTTTTATCGGAAACGTTTCGACCGTTACACCCTCGGGCTGGGACGTCAGGCTATCGACTGGGGCAGCGGACGACTATGGCAGCCGCTCAACGTGTTTGGTGCTTTTGCTCCCACCGACCTCGATACCGATTATAAGCCCGGCATCGATGCCTTGACTGTCGATGCCTATCCCAGCGCTTTCTCCACCTTGACCGGTACCTATGTGCTGGGGCCGAAGGACGAAGACGATACCGAAAACAGCAGCGCTATCCATTACCGTCGCCAGGTCGGCGTACTCTCCGAGATATCACTACTTGCGGCGAGCGTGATTGGTAACCGGGTTGTCGGCGCCGCTTTCGAGAGTGCCTGGGGCGGCATGGGCTGGCGAGCAGAGGGGGTGCACTACACGCTGAAACAGACAGATGAGAACGCTTTTTTCTGGATCGCCGGCATCGACTATATGCTGGAGGATGGCACCCTGATCGCGGCAGAATGGTACGACAACAGCCGCGGTGCGAACCGCGAAGATGAACTGCCTGCCAAGATTACCGATCCCCTGGTGGTTTACCGACTGCAGCAACATCTCGGCCGGCAGATCCTGGGACTGTCGCTTTCGCGTGATCTCACCCCGCTACTGAACGGCGGTTACACACTGCTCGTCGGTGCGCTGCGCGATGAGGATAACCGTCAGCATGTCTCGGTGCTGCATCAGCTCAACTTTACCTACTCGGTGAGTGACGAATCCGATCTTCTGTTTTCGCTGCTCTATGCAACAGGTAAGGGACTCAACGCCGCTGATGAGCCTCAATCGGAATTTGGTCATCTGCCCACGAGCGTCAGCTTGCGTTTGCGGTTTTATTTTTGAACGTAGGTCAGATTTCAGTCCGACAACAGTGGTAACCGAAGCCCGGCAGTGTCGGGCTGAAGCTCGACCTACAGCCTGACCTACAGAGCAATCCTGTTTCCCCCAAACCAGAAACTGGTCTCCTTCTGCAAAAACTCGTCATAGCGCATGTAATGCGATCCGTCGCAGGAGAAGGTCAGGCTGACCATACCGTTATAGATGTTTATCGAGGCAGTGCGTAAATAGATCGTTTCATCGCTTAGCCGAAGTGTCGCCATGTTGTCGAGTATCTGGCTGATGGCTCCCTGCGGGATTAGGGCGTTGTCATCATAGTTGTGGCTCGGATAGACCAGACAAATATCCGGGTCGAGCAGTACATCGCGATCCAGTAGGCGGTAGCGAAATGGGTCGTCCTTCATCCAGATGATCGCCTGGCTGCTGGAAAAATGGATCTGGCACTGGAATACGCCACGTTCAGTCAGCAACTCCTCCAGAATGGATAGGGACTGTTCTATATTCTGATCCATCGGACTGTCGACACGGCACTGCTGAAAAACTGTGCCGCGAATTGCCGGATCTCCCTTGATTTGACGCCACTCTTCGGGCTCTTCGTAAAGTTCAGCGGTTACCGGAAGAGCACGCAGCATGAAATTGGCGCCAATGAAGCCAAGCGTCTCCACGCCCTTGCGTACGACTTGCAAGGCGGTCAAGGCCGGATGGTGGGTGAAGTGGCTGATGTAAGCGTCCGATAACAGAAAGCCCCACGCCGGCACCGTCTCCTGCATGTAGGGCCTGTCCGAACGGTTGCGCCCATAGTGGCCGCGCTGGATACCCGTTGCTCCCACATTATCGCTGATCTGTTTTCCTTCGGTATTCAGGGCATAGAGAAAATTGCAGAAAGGGATGCAGGAATGCTCTTCGCGAAGCACCTGATTCAGGCTGAGTCTGTCGCCCCAAAGAGGGACGCATTTCTCTGCCAACTGTGCCAGCGGTTCGCGCAGAGCTTCGGCCAGTTCCGCTCGTTGCTGATAGATGCTGTCTTGCCATGAATGTGTCATCGATGTTCCTCCAGTTGCATGCTAAAGAAACACTCCTTGTCACGGGGAATCGTCCGGCACTTGCCGGACGGCCCAGATGCATGGCGTTATTGATGAAAGGGAAATGTGTTCGAAAAAGGAAAGAGCAGTATGGTTGGCTTCACTGCGACAAAGTGTAGTCGATGAACAGGGGTGTGGTGTCGCCGGCAAGAAAAATTGCTGACGCGATTATTGTTTATCTAACGTCCGTGTATCAGTGTGGCAGGGATGACGAAGCGATGCGGTCGTGTTGACAGCGAACTTTCATCTGCCCCCCGGGCTGTCACTCTGTCGCCGCATACGTCTGGAGATGTTCGAGAAGAATCTGCATCAGGTGATTCACTTGGCGAAAGCGCGTTTCATCGGACAGCATCTCTTCTTCTGTCTGGATGAAGGGTCCGGGTACCAGTTCATGGGCGCTGCTGCTGATAATGCTTTCAGCACTGGCCGGTGTGGTCTCCAGGTGAAACTGCAGACCGACGATTTTGTTCTTGTAGATGAACCCCTGGTTGTCACAGGTCGTGCTCGAGGCGATTCGCACGGCACCTTCAGGGATGCTGAAGGTTTCCCCGTGCCAGTGAAATACCTCCATCGTTTGCGGTAACCGACTGCCAAGTTCGCTAACGGCAAACTCGGGAGAGAGGGCGACAGGATACCAGCCAATCTCCTTTTCCGTATTTTGGGTCACCGTTCCACCAAGTGCTTCGGCCAGCAACTGTGCGCCGAGGCAGATCCCCAGTACCGGCTTGTTCGCGTCGATTACCTGGCGGATGAACCACTTCTCCGCCTTGAGCCACACATGTTCATAGACATCGTGCACACTCATCGGCCCCCCGAGGATGAGCAACATATCGAAGCGATCCAGTGCCGGCACGTGATCCCCGGCGTAGAGGCGAGTAATGCTCAGGGAATGGCCGTTAACATCAGCCCACTGTTCGATACTGCCGGGCCCCTCGAAGGGGACATGTTGCAAATAATGGATGTTCATTGGTTTAAAGTTCAAGGTTCAAGATGTAGGAGCGGTATCCTGCCGCGATTTGTATGATGTGCCTCCGTTCTTTCGCTGCTGGAAGCCGCTCCTACACTATTCATGTCGTAATGCATCAATCGGATCCAGCCGTGCAGCCTTGCGCGCTGGAAAATAGCCGAAGGCAACCCCAATCATCATAGAGAAGAGGAAGGCGAACATGACCATGGTTGCTTCCACCACGAAGGGGATGTTCAGCAGCCCGGCGATGAACCAGGAGGTGGTGAGGGCGAGCAGGATGCCGAACAGGCCGCCGAAGGAGGAGAGCACCACGGCCTCGACCAGGAACTGGGTGAGCACGTCGCGCTCCTGGGCGCCGATGGCCAGGCGGATGCCGATCTCGCGGGTGCGTTCGGTCACCGACACCAGCATGATATTCATGATACCAATGCCGCCGACCAGCAGGCTGACTGCCGCCACGGCGCCGAGCAGGGCGGTGAGGATCTGGGTGGTGCCGGTCAGGGTGCGGGCGATCTCTTGCATGTCCATCACGCTGAAATCGTCTTCCTTGCCGGGACCCATACGGCGGATTTCGCGCATCAGGTTTTCGATGTCACGCTGCACGAGGGTCGTCGAGACGCCGTCACGGGCCGAGATGCTCACCCGCTGCACGTCCTGGTTACCGGCAATGCGCCGCCAGAAGGTACGCAGCGGCATGACAATGGTTTCGTCCTGATCGGAGCCACCCGCCGACTGGCCCTTGCTTTGCAGCAGGCCGATAACCTCGCAAGAGATCTTCTGCAGGCGGATACTGCTACCAATGGGGGATTGGGCACCGAACAGCTTTTGCCGCACGGTTTCGCCAATCACGCAGACACTCCTGCCGGTGCGCAGTTCACTGTCGCTGAAGTCGCGTCCTTCGGCGAATTCCCAGTTACCGACGCGAAAGTAGCGGTTGTCGCTGCCCGTGACGCTGGTGTTCCAGTTTTCGTTGCCATAGACCGCCACCATCGCCTGGGTGGCGAGCGGCGCGGCCTCGGCGACGCCGCTGATCTCACGGGTGATCGCCTCGACATCGGCCAGCTTGAAGGGCGGGGCGGGGGTGCGGCTACCGTGGCCAAAGCGCTGGCCGGGGCGCAGGAACAGCAGATTGCTGCCGAGGCTCTCGATCTGCTGTTTGACCTGCAGGGTGGCGCCCGCACCAAGGTTGACCATGATGATCACCGAGGCGACACCGATGACGATACCGAGGGTGGTCAGAAACGAGCGCAGCACGTTGCGACGGATCGAGCGCAGCGCCAGCAGCAGGGCATTCCACAGCATCAGCGTTTCTCCCCGTTGCTGCTCTCTTTGGCCAGCAGGCCGTCGACGAAGCGCAGGTTGCGCGCCGCGTAGGCAGCGATTTCTGCCTCGTGGGTGACCATGACGATGGTGATGCCCAGCTCCCGGTTGAAGCCGGAGAGCAGTTCCATCACCTCATGGCCGCGGGCGGTGTCGAGGTTGCCGGTAGGCTCATCGGCCAGCAGCACGGCCGGGCGGGTTACAATGGCGCGGGCGATAGCGACCCGCTGCTGCTGGCCACCGGAGAGCTCCCCGGGGGTATGGTGCTCCCACCCTTCGAGGCCCACCTGGCACAGCGCCTCGCGGGCCTGCTGGTGGCGTTCCTCGGCAGGGAGGCCGCGATAGATGAGCGGCAGTTCCACATTCTCCAGCGCCGAGGTGCGGTTGAGCAGATTGAACCCCTGAAACACAAACCCCAGGTAGTTTCGCCGCAGCAGGGCGCGCTGGTTGCGCGTCAGGCTGCCTACATCCACCCCTTGGAACAGGTAGCTGCCGCTGGTCGGGGTGTCGAGACAGCCGATGATGTTCATGCAGGTGGATTTGCCTGAACCACTCGGCCCCATCACAGCCACGAATTCGCCGGGGGCAATGGTCAGGTCGATGCCGCGCAGCGCCTTCATCTCGGCAGCTCCCTGACCATAGACCTTGGTCACCCCCTGCAGCTCAATGAGGTGGGGCTGGCTGGCTGTGGCCATCATCAGCGTGAAGCTGCCATCGTATCGGTAATCAGCGTCATCCCCGGCTCCAGGGGGCCCGCGAGTACTTCGGTCATCCGGCCGTCGCTGGCGCCGATGGTGATCTCTACGGCCTCGGGCTGGCCGTCACGCAGGATCCATACCGTGCGATCACGGCCCGTGGCTTGGGGGGTACCGCCGGAACGCGGGCGCCGCGGGAAAAGGCGGCTTAACAGGGTGCCACCGCTTGCGGCTTCTGTCTCGGCAACCGGTGGGGCGTAGCGCAGCGCGGCGTTGGGAATGAGCAGTGCATTTCGGATGTGGCGCGTGGTGATCTCGGCGGTCGCGGTCATGCCGGGCAGGAGCCGCTGCTCAGGATTGTCCACCGCTAGCACGGTTTCATAGCTTACCACGCCCTCGATAGTTTGCGGGGCATGGCGGATTTGCGAGATGCGGGCATTGAAGTTGAGATCCGGGTAGGCATCGACACTGAACACCGCCTCCTGTCCGTCGCGCACTTGGCCGATGTCCGCCTCGTCGACCGCCACGATTAGCTCCATGCGGGTCAGGTCCTCGGCCAGGGTGAACAGCTCCGGGGTCTGCAGCGAGGCGGCCATAGTCTGGCCGACCTCGACCTTGCGGTTGAGCACAATGCCGTTGATGGGGGAGCGGATAATGGCCTTCTTAAGGTTGGTTTCATGGCCCTCAAGAATGGCCTGTGCCATGGCGACCTGGGCCTGGGCGCTGCTGACCGCGGCGCGGGCCCGTGCATAGGCCGCTTCGGCGATGTCCAGGTCGTTGGGCGAGCAGAGTTGTTTTTTCGCCAGCTCCTTGCAGCGGTCGAGCGCGGCGCGCTTTTCCAGCTCGGTAGCGCGGGTCTCCTCGACCATCGCCTGCGCCTGGTGCAGTGCGGCCCGTCCTTCGGCAATGCGGTTGTTGAGGGCAGTGGTGTCGAGGCGCGCCAGTACCTGGTCGACCTTTACCTCGTCGTTGTAATCGACCTCGACGCTGGCAATGGTGCCGGAGAGCTCGCTGCCCACGACGACCTGATTCAGTGGCTGTAGGGTGCCGGTGGCGGTGACGGTCAGCGTCAGGTTGCCGTGGTTGAACGGGACGGTCTTGTAGCTGACAGCGCTCTCGTTTCCACCGGAGGGAATGAGGAAATAGAGCAGCACAGCACCGAGCAGTAACGCGGCTATCCACCAGCGGCGATGGGCGAAAAATCGGCCTTGGGTGGAGTGGACTTTCAGTGTATTGAGGATATCCTCGGGTTGTGGTGAATCAGCCATGGTCGGTTCAGCCCTTTTGTTCGTTTGGCAGAGAGCTGCCTGCATCGATGCGGTTAAAGTGTAGTGAAACGCACAGGCCACCTTCGCGACGATTGGTGGCGGATACGCTGCCTCCGTGTGCCGCTACCACCTGCCCGGTAATGGAGAGTCCCAGGCCGAAGCCGCCGCTGTGGCGATCACGCGCCTCGCCGATCCGCGTAAAGGCCTCAAACATGCGCGAAAGTTCCGTTTCCGGCACCCCTTCACCATGATCGCATACCTCGACTGTGGCGCCTTTAGGGGTAGTATCAAGGCGAACTTCCACGGTGCTCTGCTCACAGGTATGGCGCACCGCGTTGCGCACTACATTCTCGATTGCCGCTCGCAACAGTACCGGATCCCCCTCCAGGATAAAATCATCTCCGTTAATCAGGGTTACCTGACGTCCCCTGGCACCGGCCTCGAAGTCCGCATCATTGACTACGTTCTGCAGGATCTGCCTTAGGGAAAGCCGTTTGCGTTCCAGCACCGACTGCCCTGATTCAAGCCGTGCCAGCGAGAGCAGGTTGCTTACCAGTCCCTCCAACTCGTCCGCTTCCTTGCCAATGCGCTGGAGTGCCCGTTCACGGTCGTTGTTTTTTTCCAGCAACTCAAGGGCGACGCGCAACCGTGCCAGGGGTGAGCGCAGCTCATGGGAAACATCGCTCAGCAGGCGTTTCTGGCTCTCCAGCATCTCCCGCAGCCGCTCGGCCATCACATCGAAGTCCCGGGCCAATTCCGCCACCTCATCCTTGCCGTTGCCACCGACCCGTACGTTGAGATCACCCTCAGCCATGCGCTGGGCCGCCAGCCGCAGGCGGCGAATGGGGCGGGTCAGCAGTGCCGCCAAGCCCAGGCTGACAAGACCGCTGATCAGCGCGGCAATAGCAACACGTGCCCATTGTGGCACCCTGTGTGCCCGCTCCAGGTTAACCACGGTGGCAAGGAAGTAGCGGGGTATGTTTTCGCCTACGGAGGCCACCACCAGATAGCGGCTCTGACCGATACGCCGCACCCCCTGTTGCAGGGGAAGGTCTGCAAAACGGCGTTCCAGTCGCGGTAGGGGGCGTTGGTTGAGGGGGAGCCTTCCTTGCTCATCAAACAGCAGGATAGGTCTGCCATTGTCGCGCCGAAGTGATCGCAGCCAGTGTGCCACTGCCGGCAGTCCTTGCTCCTCAAGCAGGGTGGTGGCCGTTTCGGCGTGGACCGCAAGCCGGTATTCGGCCAAATCCAGTTGCCTATCTCCGAGGGCACGCTCACTGAGGAACATAGCGCCGCCAAGCAGTAGCGCAACCAGCCAAAAGGCGAGAAAGATTTTGCTGAAAAGAGAGCCCATCAGTGCTGCACATATTGATAGCCGGCACCACGCACTGTGTGAATGCGTGCATTACCGCTGGGCAGAGGACCGAGTTTACGGCGGATCTGCGCCATGTGGGTTTCGATGCGCCGGTCGAAGGCTTGCAGCGGTCTGCCCAATCCATCACGGGCCAGAACCTCACGTGAAACTACGCTGCCTGCATGGCTTAGCAGGATATGGAGGAGATTGAATTCGGCCCCGGTTAACTCTATTACCCCACCGGCCAACGTTACGGTGCGATTGCCGGGATCCAACTCCAGGTCACCGAGTTGAATGATAGCGGGTGACTCATCGACGCTACTGCGTCTCAGCAGAGCGCGCAAGCGGGCAACCAGTACCCGGGGGCTGGCCGGTTTTGCGACATAGTCGTCTGCGCCCAGTTCCAGGCCAACCACGGTATCGGTGTCATCGCCGCGGGCGGTCAGCATTAGCACCGGCACATCGACCAGCGGCTTGAGTCGCTTGAGTACATCAAAGCCGTTCATCCCGGGCAGCATGACATCGAGAATGATCGCATCCCATGACTCCTGTTGCGCCACCTCCAACGCTTGGGCACCATCATGCACACTGCGTACCGAGAACCCTTCACTTTCCAGATACTCGCTTAGCAGCTCACACAGCGCCTCATCATCGTCGACCAGTAAAACTCGTGGCATTTATTCCTCCAATGTACGAATTTTGCGCTCTCCGGCTTGGGATGAAAAGGTGCCATTCTACGGCTTTGCACTTCTTTGCATTACTTCATGTAACCCCACCCAACTTGAAGCAACCTCTTGCTATCGTTGCATCACCTGCCATGAGGCAGAGAAACCGATAGAGGTGTAGAACCATGACCATGCAAAAGAAAAGTATTATCGCGCTCGTCGCCGGAAGCCTGTTGCTGGGTAGCGCCGGCGCCATGGCCTACGGTGGCCACGGTGGCTGTGACCATAAGGGTTACAAAAAGGGTGACCCGGAGCGCGTCCTGCAAAAGCTGGATAATGTCACCGATGCGCAGCGTGAGCAGGTGAAAACGCTCTTCGAAGAACAGCGCGAGAGCATGAAGGGGCTACGCGAGGCGATGCGTGAGAACCGCAAGGCTGTGCGTGAAGCCATCAACAAAGGCGCCAGTGCCGATGACATTCGCGCCCTGGCCAACAAGCAGGGTGAGTCTGTGGCGGCGATGATCGTTGCCAGGGCGGAGATGCGCCAGAAGATGGCCTCCGTGCTGACCGAAGATCAGATGAAACAGTTGCAGGAGTTGCGTGACAAGCGAATGGAAAAGCACGAGCGCAAATAATCTGATTATCCGTAGCTCCCCCCAGGGTCACGCAGGTTTAGGCTTGCGTGGCCGTTTTTTTTGTTCTTCGCACTTTAGCGGCATGCCTGTGTCGCTTTGCGACGGATGGGATTTGATGCGGGGGGCTGCCCCGCGCGCAGGTCACTTTCTCTTGCGCGGCCAAGAGAAAGTAACCAAAGAGAAGGCCGCCCGGGGACTTGCCGCTACGCGGTACCCTGTGCTTCTCGTCATTTCAGGGCCGTTCGCGCAACTCGCGAGGCAAAAGGCCGCCTCGCTCAGACATGCCCTCACTTTCCCCTGAAATGACGGCGATGCTCGGCAGCGTCCACGGGGTTTAGTCCCTCCGTTTGAGTTTGGCGAAGGGGTTTTTCATTCCGTCAATTCCCGCCGAGTAGCGCAGTGGAAGGAGGAGATGCCCGAAGGGTTGCGCGCAGGACGCGCGCAACTTTGCAGCCAGGCCAGGGAAGGCCTGTCTGCAAAGCCCTCCTGGAACGAGCAACGCAGGGCACCCGAAGGGCGGGAATTTCGGGAGCGTTTCTTTGGGTACTTTCTTGTCGCTACAAGAAAGTACCTCGCCATGCGGGGGCGAAATCCCCGCATTAGATCACGTCGCGATAGCGACACCAATACCAATACCAATACCAATACAGCTTACCGCACTGATCGATAAACTCCCTTCCTCCCTTGCTTACTCAACACCAACTGCCACAACTGCCCCTGACGTGTGCGGAAAAATCCAGCACAGCTCATCAGATAGTATTTCCACATCCGATAAAAGCGCTCGTCGTACTTATCCATCAGCTGCGGCCAGGCGGCATCAAAATTATCCCACCATGCCATCAGGGTACGATCGTAGTCGGGGCCGAAATTATGCCAGTCTTCGATAATGAAGCGATCTTCCACAACCGAGGCGATCTGCTTTGCTGAAGGTATCTTGCCGTTGGGGAAGATATATTTGTCAATCCAGGGATCACTGTAGTGGACGGTGGTGTAGTCACCGATGGTATGCAACAAAAACAGACCATCGTCGTCCAGGAGGTGATGCACGGAGTTTATGTAAAGTTGATAGTTTTTCGGACCGACGTGCTCGAACATGCCAACGGAAACGATCTTGTTGAAGTTTCCCTTCAGATCGCGGTAGTCCATCAGTTCGATATTGACCGGAAGGCCGGTGCAGCGTTCACGCGCCAATCGCAGCTGCTCGCGTGAAACCGTAATACCGGTGACCGCAACCCCATAGTGTTCTGCCGCATGGCGTGCCAGTCCACCCCAGCCACAGCCGATATCCAGTAGCCATTCCCCCTCCTTGAGATCAAGCTTTCTGCAGATGAGGTCGAGCTTTTGTTGTTGTGCCTGTTCCAGCGTGTCTGCCTTTGCCCAGTAGCCGCAGGAGTAACTCATGCTCGGATCAAGCATCGCCTCGAACACTTTGTTGCCGGTATCGTAGTGGCGTTCCCCCACCTGAAAGGCACGGCGGTAGGACTGGGGGTTGAAAAAGTGACGCTTTAGCGCCTCTGTCAGTAGTCGCAGTTGGGTCCAGCCACGTATTTTGTCATTAATTTGATGTGACAACAGACGGGTAATCAGTTCATCCAGCTGGTCGCATTCCCACAAACCGTCCACGTAGGCTTCGCCGAAACCAAGTGAGCCATTGGCCAGAATACGACGGTAAACCTCATCATCACGTACTTGTATATCCCAGGGGTTCTGCCCATTGAAACTCACCCCGGTTCCAACGAGCAAGTCGACAAGGGGGGCTGGCGGGTATTTCAGGGGGCCACTGGCATTTTCAAAAACAGCCTCATTGCTCCTGCTCATCCATTTTTCTCCGGCTTAGCTTCATTCATCTTCATAAATTCAGGTTATTGAAGTGTAGACACTGATGCCGGTTTTTGAATGGCAGCCAGGTGTTGAGGAGGAATCGCTGTGTCGTTCCTCTCTTTTTCTGCAGGATTGTCACAAATGCGACAAAATTTGTTGGTCGGTTTATGTGTAAAAACAATGTGTTGCAAAGTGGCATGGCGGTTGCTCTGTAGAGGACAACAGGGCCACAGACAACAGGTGTCATGATGCAGCCGAAAGATATTGCCGCACTACTGGATGAGCCAGCCTGCGCTCATAACAAAAAGGAGAAGTCTGGCTGCGCCAAGCCCAAGCCTGGTGCCACCGCAGGCGGATGTGCCTTTGACGGGGCGCAGATTGCGCTGCTTCCCATTGCGGATGTGGCACATATTGTCCATGGGCCCATCGCCTGCGCCGGCTCTTCCTGGGATAACCGTGGCACCCGCTCGTCAGGACCCACTCTTTACAAGATTGGCATGACCACGGATCTGACCGAGCAGGATGTCATTATGGGGCGCGGCGAAAAGCGGTTGTTCCACTCGATCAAACAGGCCATCGACAGTTACGCCCCGGCGGCGGTCTTCGTCTACAACACCTGCGTGCCGGCGCTCATTGGCGACGATGTGGATGCGGTGTGCAAGGCGGCGTCGGAAAAATGGGGCGTGCCGGTGGTGCCGGTGGATGGAGCCGGATTCTACGGCACTAAGAATCTGGGGAATCGCATCGCCGGCGAGGCGATGGTGAAACATGTTATCGGCACCCGTGAGCCTGACCCGCTGCCACCTGAGGCGCTGGAACAGGGCAGAAAGATTCACGACATTGCCCTGATTGGCGAATACAACATCGCTGGCGAACTGTGGCATGTCACCCCGCTACTCGATGAACTGGGACTGAGGGTGCTGGCAACCCTTTCGGGGGATTCTCGCTTTCGCGAAATCCAGAGTATGCACCGCAGTCGCGCCAACATGATGGTCTGTTCCAAGGCGATGGTGAATGTGGCGCGCAAGTTGCAGGAACGTTATGCGACCCCTTGGTTCGAGGGAAGCTTCTACGGCGTGCGTGATACCTCGCAAGCATTGCGCGAGTTTGCCCGTCTCCTCGGCGACGGGGATCTGACTGAGCGTACGGAAAGAGTCATTGAGCGTGAGGAGGCGCGCATTGATGCGCTGCTTGAGCCGTGGCGAGAGCGGCTGCGCGGCAAGCGTGCACTGCTCTATACCGGAGGTGTCAAATCCTGGTCGGTTATCTCAGCGCTGCAGGACCTTGGTATGGAGGTGGTGGCTACTGGCACCAAGAAGTCCACCGAGGAGGACAAGGCGCGTATCCGCGAACTGATGGGGGAGGAGGCGCACATGCTCGAGGATGGCAGTCCTCGTGCACTGCTCGATACGGTGTACGACTACAAGGTCGATGTGCTCATTGCCGGCGGTCGCAACATGTACACCGCGCTCAAGGCACGCGTGCCCTTCCTGGATATTAACCAGGAACGCGAATTCGGTTACGCCGGTTACCAGGGGATGCTGGAGCTTGCACGCCAGATGGTGCTAACCATCGAAAGTCCGGTATGGGAGGCAGTACGACGCCCGTCACCCTGGGGTGCTATTGGGGAGGGCCGATAGATGGCGAACATTATCAAGCGTAACAAAGCTTTGTCGGTCAGCCCACTCAAGACCTCACAGCCGCTCGGTGCGGCGCTGGCCTTTCTCGGCATCAATCGTTCCATCCCAATGATGCACGGCTCGCAAGGCTGTACCGCCTTTGCCAAGGTAATGTTCGTGCGCCACTTCCGCGAGCCGGTGCCACTGCAGACCACGGCGATGGAACAGGTGAGTACGGTGATGGGCGCCGACGGCAATATCATCGAGGGGCTGAAGACCATTTGCAGTAAGAGTGCGCCTGAGTGCATCGGTCTGGTAACGACCGGTTTGTCTGAGACTCAGGGCACCGATATCCAACGGGCAGTGAAAGAGTTCCGCCTCAACTATCCGGAGTACGACAACAGCGCTGTGGTAGCGGTCAACACGCCGGATTACACGGGCAGTCTGGAGACGGGATTTGCCGCTGCAGTACGCGCCATGGTCGACACTCTGGTGCCGGCAGCGGAGGAGGCGGGCACGGTACCGGGACGTCGCCGCCGCCAGGTCAACGTGTTGCCCAGCTCCAGCCTCACACCGGGTGATCTGGAGAGCGTCAAGGAGCTGCTCGAGGCGTTCGAGTTGCGCCCACTGTTATTACCCGACATTGGCGATGCGCTTGACGGGCACCTCACGCCTAACGACTTCAATCCCCTGACCATTGGTGGCACGCCGGTGAGTGAGCTGAAGTTGATGGG
>JBFFNE010000080.1:0-13562 GCA_041563315.1 Thiohalomonadaceae bacterium | reverse complement strand
GAGTTTGAGCACACGAGCTCGCTTTTGGGGGCAATGATCCCACAGGCCGCATCGCTCAGCGAGGAGCAGCGCGATCAGCTGGTGCAGCTGTTGTTCGACCTGCAGACGGTGGGGCAGCATGAGCGGGCCTACCAAATGCTGGATAAATTGTATAACTCTACTCCCAATTTCAAGTTACGCCGTGAGCTGCTGTTCTGGATGGCGGATTCACGCCATGCCCAGCAGCAGTATGCGGAGGCGGCTCGTCTTTATCTGCGTTCCGCCACCCTTATCGACAACACCAGCATGGATCCCTGGGCACAGACGGCCCGTTATCAGGCAGCGCGAAATCTGGCGAAGGCCAAGATGGCCGGAGATGCCGCATTTATCTATCAACAGTTGTTGAGGATCACTGAGAGCCCCGAGCGCCGGGCAGTTCTTCTACAGGAGCTGGAACAGTTGCGCCTGCAGCAGGCTGCCGCCGGTGAGTGAGTCGCAGGGTACGGAATCTTATCAGGCGGTCATAGCCTCTCCACTACCGGGTCGCCCCTGCCTGGGTCTTCAAATGGAGGACGGCAACTTGACCTCGATCGAGTTTCTTACCCCGTCATCGTGTAAGCCATTCGTCGCCAACAATGAGAACGTGGCAGGTGCGGCGGCATGGCTTCAAACCTATTTTGTGCACCGCTCTAGCGTGGAGCCACCATTCCGGCCGGAGGGGACGGCCTTCCAGCGCCGGGTATGGCAACAGATGCGTCGTATCCCCACCGGGCAAGTTGTCACTTACGGCGAACTGGCTAAGGTGCTGCACTCCTCGGCGCGTGCTGTGGCCGGGGCCTGTCGAGCCAATCCCATCCCCATCTTGATTCCCTGTCACCGCGTGGTTGCCGCTACCGGACTGGGTGGTTATATGGGGGAGACAGGCGGAGAGGCACTGGCCATCAAGCAGTGGTTATTGCAACATGAGGGCTATGTCTGAGCGAGATATCACATTGGTCGAGCGCTTTCTCGATGCCCTGTGGCTGGAGCGGGGGCTGAGCGAAAACACCCTCAGTGCCTATCGCAGTGATCTGCTGGGACTCGCTTCCTGGCTGCAACAGCAGCAGCTCGACCTGCTCGATGCTGACCGGGCAGCCCTGCTTGGTTACCTGCAGCGACGGGTGGAGGAGGGGGCAAAACCCCGCTCCAGTGCACGTCTTCTCTCGAGCATCCGCCGTTTTTATCGTTATCTGGTGCGAGAACGTCTGATTAGCGAAGATCCCAGTTCCCGCATAGATGCCCCCAAACTGGGACGCTCCTTGCCCAAGTCCCTTACCGAGGGGGAGGTTGAGGCCCTGCTGGCCGCGCCAGATACTTCGAATCTGCTTGGGATGCGCGATCGGGCTATGCTCGAAGTGCTTTACGCCAGCGGTCTGCGCGTTTCCGAATTGGTGGGGTTAACGTTGCCCCAACTCAATTTGCAGCAGGGACTGGTCAGGGTGATCGGTAAGGGTAACAAGGAACGGCTGGTGCCTCTGGGAGAAGAGGCGTTGAGCTGGATTGAGCGCTATGTGCGACAAACTCGCGGCCTGCTACTGGGGGCGCTGCAGAACGAGGTACTCTTTCCCACTCGTCGTGGTAGCGCGATGACTCGCCAGGCCTTTTGGCAGTTGATCAAACGCTATGCGTTGCTTGCCGGTATCAATAAGCCGCTTTCTCCCCATACCCTGCGTCACGCTTTTGCCACGCATCTGCTTAATCATGGCGCAGACCTTCGTGTAGTGCAGTTGTTGCTCGGTCACAGCACCCTTTCCACCACGCAGATCTATACCCATGTGGCGCGGGAACGGTTGAAAAACTTGCATGCCGTACACCATCCCCGAGGTTAATCGGTGGTGGGGGGGATTCCCTGACAGGGATTTTTGAACTTTCAGGCATGGGCAAGAGTCGAAAAGTTGATGTGAAACCCCTACAATCCGTTGGCTCTGTTATTTGATTGTGCGAGGACGTCAATACTATGCCTTCTTTTGATGTGGTTTCCGAGGTGGATAAACACGAACTGACCAACGCGGTGGATCAGACCAATCGTGAATTGGGCACCCGTTACGATTTTAAAGGCGCAGATGCCAAGGTCGTGGAAGAAACCGATGGCTTGGCACTGGAGGCAAACAACGATTTCCAGGTTAAGCAGATCATCGACATCCTCTATCAGAAAATGACAAAAAGGGGCATCGACATCAGTTCATTGGAGACGCATGACATCGAGACCCGCGGCATGCGAGCGCGGCAGAAAATCACGGTGCGACAGGGTATCGACAAGGAATTGGCCAAGAAAATCGTCAAGTTGATCAAGGAGAGCAAGATTAAGGTACAGGCTTCGATTCAGGGTGAACAGGTGCGTGTCACCGGCAAGAAACGTGACGACCTGCAGGAGGCAATAGCATTACTGCGCAGCGCCGATCTGGGTCAGGCGGTACAATTTAGCAATTTCAGAGATTAACCTTTAACCGGAAAGTGAATCCAATGATGAAAAAATTATTCGTGGCTGCATTGTGTTTGATCGCGTTGCCGGCAATTGCCGCTGACAGCAAAGCGGTTCAGCAATTGAAGAGCGACCTGGTCAAGGTTTTTGGCGGACAGCCCGATGCGGTCAGTGAGGCGCCGGTAAACGGGCTCTACGAGGTCACCTTTGGGCCAAAGGTCTTTTACGTCTCTGCCGATGGCCGTTACTTGCTGGATGGGGAGCTGTTTAATCTGGAGACTCGCACTAACCTGACCGAGCAGAAACGCGGCAGTGCACGGTTGAAGGCGCTGGAGACGATTGATGATTCCTCCTTGATTGTCTACAAGGCCAAGGGCAAGGAAAAACACGTCATCACGGTGTTTACCGATATCGATTGCGGTTATTGCCGTAAACTCCATGGTGGCATGGCGGAGATGAATGAGCTGGGCATCACTGTGCGCTACATGGCCTATCCCCGCGCCGGTGTGGACTCGCCTTCTTATAACAAGGCCGTTAGCGTCTGGTGTGCCAAGGACCGGAACAAGGCGATGGATGTAGCCAAGACAGGAACAACGCCGGAAGTGTCTAGCTGTGATTCACCGGTTAAACAACACATGGCAATGGGGAAGATGATAGGTGTAACCGGAACACCGGCACTGGTGCTCAGTAACGGCACCCTGATGCCGGGTTACATGCCCCCGCAACAGCTTCTCATTGCGCTGGAGAAAGGCGCTAAGTAATAAATGAAAAAGGCTGTCATCGACAGCCTTTTTGTTTTTATTCCTTGGAACGGTGCGTCAGAGGCGCGTGATGCGTAATCTGATTCAAGGCTAATCCCCGAGTAACTGCACGCCCCACCTGACAATCTTTTTACTGCAAAGGTGAAAAGAGATATGCCAGGTAGCCAGGGAGCATGGATCATGGCGCTTTCGGCAAGCTGCGCTGTGGTGTTGAGGTTGAGGGGCATGGATGGGGCAACCTGGCCTATTCGGCACTTGCATAAGGGTCGAGTAGTTACATTCTGTACAGAATGTAACGTGCTGTTGGCGCTTTAGGTTATCGGCATTGTCCCGTTGCGGCAGCAACGTCGCAGGAGGAATTTCGTGCTGAGTGTTTGCTGCACCTCAATGCAGGGCGTTGAACATCTGTCGCCGGTAGCGGTTGACCAGTTCACCCTCCCCACCTAGCAGATCGAATACCATTAGCATTCCTTTGCGTGCGGCATCATCACCGTACTGACGATCACGGCGCAACAGCTCAAGAAAGTCCTCCAAGGCCCCTTCATAGTCACCGTTGGCACTGCGCTGCACGGCAAGTTGATAACGCGCTTCGCTGTTCGCCGGGTCACTTGCAAGGCTCTGCTCCAACGTTTCGATGGAAGGGGCGCCACTGGCATTCATCGCCAGCTGCAGTCTTGATTTTAGTCCCTGAATTTCGTGGCTCATCTCCACATTGGGTGGAAGTGTGCTCAGTATGCCATCGGCCTCGGCATAACACTCCATGGCCAGCAGTATTTCCACCTCGGCAACGAGCAGTTTTTGATTCTCCGCTTCACTCGCTCGTAACTGGCGTAGTTGTGCTAGCGCTGCATCCCTCTCTCCGGCCTGGAATAGCGCCATGATCTCGGGCAGACGTCGATCGGATTCGCGCTCAATATACGGGTCGAGAAATGCCCTGATTTGCTGTTCAGGAATGGCCCCGGTGAATTCATCCAGCAGCTCGCCATGGCGAACCAGTTTTACCGTCGGTACGCTGCGTACTCCATACTGAACAGCTAATTCCTGCTGCTCGTCGATATTGATCTTGGCCAGCAGGAATTGGCCGGCGTACTCCTCGGAAAGACGAATCAGCAGAGGCAACAGGCTCTGGCACGGTCCGCACCATGGAGCCCAAAAGTCGAGCAGAACTGGCACATGCTGCGAGTTGGCGAGAACCCGTTGGGGAAAAGTGTCGCTGGTAACGTCGAAATGGTAACTGTTTGTGCTCATCGTAATGGCTTTTCCTTAATCGCTGGTTGATGCCGACTGGCTTATGCGAGCAGCACTAGTCCGCCATCGGGTTAACTTCATGCAACAGGCCGCAGGCGCTAAAGAGCAGGAAACACCTTACCGTTTTTTCCGGCCAGAGTCGCTGTACCCCTGCGCTGTAGTAAGCCAGTTGCTGCCGATAGGCTACAGCAAGGGCCGGAGCTGTTTCCACGCTCGCCCCCTGATGGCTCTTATAGTCCACCACCCAGATGCTTTCCGGGGTGAGTAGCAGGCGATCCACGAAGCCATTTACCGTCAGGCCATTTAGGGTGTAGATAATAGGAACTTCATTGAAAGTTTTTACCCCCTCGGGCGGTGCGAAGATCGATTTCAGATCCGTCTGCCCAAGCAGAGCCTCACACTCCTGTTGCCACTGCCGGAACACCGTGCCTCGGGCGGAGAGGCCAAACTCTGCCGCGACCTCAATGGCCACTTCGGTCCACTCCGTGGCTACCGTCTCGCACAGGCGTTGCAGCAAACGATGGATAACCAGGCCGCGCAGGCGGCCATCCTCATCGGTCGGCTGACCGGGAACAGCGGCGGTGCCGGTGTGATAACTGGGGGCGATCTCATGCTGAAGTGGCGGTAGGGTGAGAGGGGCGGAAAGTGCCGCCGGGATCGTTGGCATAGGGGCTTCCTGATTATCCGTCTGGATGCGTATGAGCTCTGGCATCTGGTTGCTGTGAAGAGTGACGGGGGCATCGGCGGAGTGTTCCTGCAACGGATCCAACGCTTGTCGCAGGGCTCCATACCAGCCCATCTCGGCAGTTCGACGCGGACTGACCCCACTGACATAGAACAGCTGACGGGCACGCGTGATGGCAACATAAAGTAGGTTGGCCGACTCTCGTTGCTCCTCCTTTTTCTCCTGTTCCAGCGCTTCACGCACTTGTGGCGGTTGCTGTCCCTGTTTGCCGACAAGCAAAAACCCCTGTGGACGGGTTTTACTGGCGGGCCAGTCGACCAGAGCACGAAATGGTTTCTCTGCAGAGGTGACCGCGGCGCTGTCAGCGAGAAATACCACCGGGGCCTCCAGGCCCTTGGCGGCGTGAATGGTAAGGATACGCAACCGTTCAGTACTGCCGCTCACGGGGGCTTCATCTGGCGCCTCTTTGCGGTCTTCGCGCAGCTCGCTCAGCTTGGCGAGAAAATGGCTCAAACTGGGGTAGCGGCCGCTGTCGATCTCCAGAGCAAGTTCGAGAAAACGAATCAGATTAGCCTCAGCCCTGCTACGCAGGTGTTCAGGAAAGGCACTGCGGTAACGGGCAAGGACATTGCCTTCGTTGAAGATGTGATCCAGCAGGTCGTGAATGGGCAGCCTGCCTGCTTTCTCCTGCCACTGTGTCAGTTGTCTCGCGGCTCTGGCCAGGGGGTGTTGCGGTGAGTGTGTCGAGGCCAGCGCAAGTAGGCGTTGGAACCAGTTGCCATTGCCCTGCTGTGCCAGCTGTATCAGGTCCTCGTCATCGCAGGCATAGAGGGGCGAGCGTAACACTGTGGCGAGGGAGAGGTTGTTGTAGGGCGTGATAAGCACCTCCAGCAGTGCCACCATGTCGCCGACCTCCTGGCTTTCGAGAAGGGTTCCCCGTTCTGCACCGATGTAGGGGATGCTGGCGTCACGCAGGGCATTTTCGTAATAACCGACATGGGATCGGCTGCGTACCAGGAGCATGATATCGCCGTAGTGGAGCGGGCGAGCCGCTTCGGGCGGGCCGATGTGAGTGCCTGACTCGATCAGAGCCCGAATGGTGCTGGCGATCTGCGCCCCTTCCTGCTGGTAGCGGTCATCGAGCGGCCGTTCGCGGGGTTGCTGTAGCGGGTTGCGCAGTCCCGCCGGTGCTATTACCTCTTCATCACTCTGTTGCTCTTCAATCAGCGGCAGGAGTGTAACGTTTCCCCAAAGCTCATGGTGATGGGTATCGTGCCGGGTGAAATCACGCAAGCTACCGGCCATGGGGCCGTGTTCACCGAAAACCCTGTTGATGCACTCCATAATAGCCGGTGCCGAACGCCAAGAGATATGTAGTGGAAAACCGTGGGCATCCAGGTGATCGCTTAGCCACTGATGAGCGGCCTGGAATAGACGTGGCTCGGCGCGACGAAAGCGGTAGATAGACTGTTTGGCATCGCCAACGAGAAACACGCTGCGTCCCTTTTCCCCCTCACCGGCGGCCATCTCCTGGAGTAGCGGCAGCAGCAGTTGCCATTGGGTCGGGTTGGTGTCCTGGAATTCATCGACCAGCAGGTGATCAATGCGTTGATCCAGTTTGTACTGTACCCAGAGGGCGTTGTCCGATTGAGTCAGGAGGCGATAAGCCCGCCACTCCAGATCGGTAAAGTCCAGCAGACGCTGTTCAGATTTGAATCGCTGGTAGTGATCAAGAAGATATTCTCCACAACGATACCAGGCGGCGCAGGCATGCCAGGTTTCCTGGGCGGCGAGCTTGTCGCGTGTTTCCAGCAGCGCCTGTCCGATTGAGGCGTGCAGGGAGAGAAAGTGGGCTTCACCCTCGTCCCCCATTTTGGCGGCCTGGGTTTTGGAGGCTTTGCGCGCACGCAGCGTGTACTGCTTGGTGAGAAAGGCTTCCTGGCAGGCGACGAAACGGTGCATCAGCGGCAGTTCAGGGTGGCGCGAAGTGGCCAGCCGTTGCAGTGCTTCATCGTTACCCTTGTTGGGATGTTTCGCCAACAGTGCAGCAAACGCGGCGAGCTCTTCCATTCGCTGTTCGTTGAAAAAGTCCTGTAGTGGATCGTCCTCCGGGGAAATATCCAGCTGTTGTTGCAGCCCCTTTAGCGCAAAATGAAACGGATCTTCAGCGTTCTCGGTGTATGCCCACCAGTCCCCCCGGTGTTGAAGAAAGGCATCCAGGGCGCGTTGCATGCCATGCAGCCCACCGCAATAGTGCAGTAGATGTTCAAGCGCACGGGCAAGCTCACTTTCAGGTGCTTCTCCGGCATCGGTCAGCATGGATGCCCAAGCGGCCTTGCTGAGCGTCGCACTGCTGTCGAGCAGCTCAAAGCCTGGTGGCACGTCCGCTTCCAGCGGAAAACGCATCAGGATCTCCTGACAGAAAGCGTGAAAGGTGGTGGTACGGACTGTATGCCGGTTTTGCAGCAGGGTTTCGTAGAGGCGGCTTGCCCGCTGCCTCGTTTCGGTGTCGGGCTCTATTCCCATCTCGCGCAGTTGCCCGGCCAGATCTTGTTCTTCCAGGGAGGCCAGGACAAGCAGGCGCTCAGCAAGACGACTATGCATCTCAGTAGCCGCCTTGCGGGTGAAGGTGATGGCGAGGATGGCGTCGGGTGCAGCACCAGCCAGCAGCAGGCGTACCAGACGGGTCACCAGAAGCCAGGTTTTACCGGTGCCCGCTGAGGCCATGACCGTGGCGTTAACCCAGGGAGTGCTGGGAGAAGGGGCTTGACTCACTGTCACAACATTCAAACCTTATGGCAGGGGGCAGACAGGGCCGCGTTTGTAGGAAAATGCCTATAGAGATGTAGGAATTTGTCGATATGGATTGTCATGATAATGGCGGGGTTTATTTGTGTCGTAATTGTAACTCTATGTTTAATTGGGAAAAACATGTATCCCTCTTGTGTCATCTAGGGTGGCGGAGGGGGTGTGTAGTCGCTTGCCCGCGCCTGCGATTCTGTTAATCTGGCGCAACTTGGATGTGTATAAGGATGTCTTGGAAGCGCTGCATGAGGCCGCGAGCAAGGATGCCCAGGGACAACAATAAGAATGGGACAGGCGGTTCCACTCGGGATGGAATTTCAGGACGATCTCCGCTGGCAGGAAGCCAGGAGGGAATAGAAATATAGGCGACCTAAGCAATTAGGTCGCCTTTTTTATGGTTTCCATCCACCTCGTGCCAAGCCTGACGCCGGCAGACACCGGGCAGCGGACAGTAGCCGCAGCTGGTCTCGTCCCCCCAAGCCGGTAAACCGGCTCCAGCACGTATTTCAGTTGCCAGGCACGCCAGGCGTTCGCCAACGGCCAGACTTAACTCCTGCAGTGCTTCACCCTGCAGCGTTACCTTCTCTTTGATCCGCTCCTGATCAAGCGCCAGATAGGCTACTTCACTCACTGCAGCCCCTTCTGCCGCCAACAGGACATAGAAGGGCAGTTGCACCGCTTCGCCACTCTCGACCTCATGGGTGGCAGGGATGTGCCCGGTTTTGTAATCGACAATCGCCTGTTGTGTGCCATCGTTGTCTATCCGATCCAGCCGCCCCTGCAGGATGATGCCAGTAAGGGGGATTTCCCGGATCGTTTTTACTTCGACGGCGGCAACTCGCCACAGCTCCTCCCGTTCCAGTTGCCAGTCGATATAGGCCGGGATCTTGTCCTGCCAGCGCTGCAGCCAGCCTCGATGCAGGAAATTATCCTCCAGATCGGCGGCGAACACGGCCTGACTGATGCGCCGCAGCAGGGCCTCGGCCTCATTCCGACGTGCTGCCGTCAGCCTGCCGCTATACGGCCCCGGTAACCCGTCAACTTCTCCGTGAAAGGCCTGTAGGCAGCGGTGCACCCGCTCGCCGTAGTCTGACTTTTCCAGGGCTTCGCGCACCGCTTCGGGGGCCGCAAGGGAGAGGCCGCGTGCAACATAGAACTGATAGGGGCAGTCCATGAGTTGCTGGTAGGCTGAGGCAGAGTACTGTGACGGTAGCAGGGCAGAGGGCAAGCGGGGCGCTGGCCTGTGGCTGGGCATTGGTAGCGGGGCTTCACGATTGGTGACCTGGGTGAAGGGGTGTGGAAGCAGATTGGCGAGCTCTGTGGCATGCAGGTCGTCGTTGTAGGCGAGGCGGTGGAATGAGCGTAAGGCCTCCAGCCAGGGACTCGGCGCAACCTCCTCCCCATCCTGATGATGTCGACAGGTGAGGAGAATCTTTGGTGCGCTTTCGAGCAGGCGACGAAAATGGTGAAACCGCTCCGCCAGTTGTTCATCACCGCCGGGCAGGGCCAGTTGGCGGCGGACGCTGTCGTTGAAGAAGGGGGGCGTAACCGGACTACCGGGCAGATGCTCACGCTCTACGCCGGCGATAACCAGGCCATCAAAGTGTGCCAGCTGGGTCTGCCCCAGGCCGAGCAGGGCGACCACATGGCCGCGGGTTGGCGGCCGAAAATGAAATCGCTCCAGGGTGCGGCCTAGCCAATTGCGAAACTCCAGCCAGGTCATACTTACCGGTTCGGCGAGCACCGCCTGATGCATCTGTTCGAGCTCTTCGAGCAAGCGCATCCCGGCGGCATCTACCAAGAGGGAGTGCTCCAGTCCGAGTTTCTGGAGACTTCGTCGCACAGCCTCAATGATCGTGTTTGCGGCGCTGGCCTGGGCGTCAAGTACGGGCTGGAGCAGGGCCTTCGCCTCGGCCAGTTGTGCCAGTAACCGGTCAACCGGTTGCAGGCTTTCAGCGAGTTCCGGCGGCAGGCGTTGCTGGCGGTAGTGCAGGTGCTGGCGGTAGCGGTTCATGCCGCCGGGTATGTTCTCTCGCTGGATAATGTCCCGTTCGAGTCGATAGACACCGTTGAGGTGTTCTTCACGTGGCAGAGTGCTGGCAAAAAAGGGCGACTTGAGCAGGTCGAGCATCGCCAGTTGGGGGAAATCTTCCTCCACGCATTCCAGCCAGCGCTCGAGGACGGCGGCGGCACTGGTGGTGGATAGCGCCCACCCCGCCGCATCCTGCAGACTGATTCCCGCACGTTCCAGCAGGGCGCGTACCCGTCGCGCCAGGCGGCGGTTTTCGGTGACGATGCCCACATGGCGCTTGCCCTCCAATAGCCAAAGGCGGACCTGCAGCTCTACCGCGTGGGCCTCCTCTTCATCGCCATCGGTCGTTAATAGCTGCAGGCGCTCTCGGGCCGGGCTTTGCGGCTCCTTGCGGACGAAGGCTCGTGCGCGCTCGCGCAGCGGTGCATCGTGTTCCGCTGAGGGGTTGTAGATCTGGTCGAGCAAGCGGCAGAAGGCGTCTTCCTGGTGGCTTTCCCCGTGGGGGGCTTGCAGTGCCGAGACAATTCGGTGTAACGGTGTTTCAGGGTGGTAGGTTCGTCGCGGTGTGGCAGACACCTGACCATGCAGAAGTAAGGTGAGCTGACCGTTTTCCCGCATTTGCCTGACCCACTCCAGCTCTGCTGCACTCATGCTTGCCGGTCCTACAAGATAGAGCGGGTCATGAGAGGGGGTGCTTAGGCTTGCCGCGAGCTGCAGTAGGTATCGGGTGTTACGGTCGATGAGCCGGCGATCATGCAGCTCCTGGTGCCAGGCGTGCCAAAGCGTGTGGACCAGACGGGCTTCCCGTTCGAGTCCATCGAGCGCACCGGTAGCCACCCGGTAGCCTTGGCCGACAATTTGAGTGAAGGCCTCGAGGTTAGCAGGCAGGCCGACCCGGTTAAGGGTGAGTTCGTCAAACAGGGTGAGCAGACTATCCGCCAGCGCCCAGAGGTTGCCCTCGCCAAACAGGGAGGGGTGTTCGCGCAAGGCTTCGACCAGGATCAGTTCTCGGCGATGATCGCTGGCCACCTCTAGCTCAGCGTTTTCTATAGGCCGGGCATTGATCCAGTTGCCCCAGGTGGTGATGACCGGTCCTAACAAGGCATGATGGCCCAGCGCACTTGCCTGTTCTAGCAGTACCCGGCGAAGTCGGGGAGCGGCCTCTATATCAGGCAGCAGCACCACGGTCTGTTCCAATCGGGGGAGTGTATCACGGTGCTCGGCAAGCAGCCGCTCGACAAGAACGATGAGCGGATCCGTACCGTAGGGGGCGATGAGAAGCTTGTCTGTGTCAGGGGTGGTGAGCACGCAATAGATTCGGGTGGTAAAAAAAGCTATTTAACCCGAATGACGCACAAATTGCACATGCCCAAAACAGTTTTATTGTGGGGTAGGGGAACCCGTCTCCGCGATTAATCCGTCGCTTACTTCTCCAGGTACTGGAGTTTGTCCGGTTTGCCGTCCCACTCCTCCGCATCGGGCAGGGGGGCCTTTTTTTCGCTAATCACCGGCCAGACTTTCGCCAGTTCGGCATTAAGCGCGATAAATGACTGCTGTTCCTCGCTCAAGTCATCCTCTGGGAGGATCGCCTCGGCCGGGCATTCGGGCTCACACAGGGAGCAGTCGATGCACTCGTCCGGATCGATGACCAGAAAATTAGCCCCTTCATGAAAACAGTCTACCGGACAGACGTCGACGCAATCGGTATATTTGCAGCGGATGCAGTTCTCGAGTACCACGTAGGTCATAGATTCCCCCTTCCCTTGAGTCGATGTTCTTTTCCCAAGCATAGCCAATGTTCAGGCTTGTGCCAGAGATTCCGTGGCCTGGCGCAGGTGTTGCTTCAGTTCCTTTCTCGCCTTGCCACGGTAATCATACGCAAACGCCTGGCGTAGCCGTCTGGCCTGCTGCTTGAGATGACGGCGCGCCTGTCGCGGGTGATCGCCTGGCAGGTGTGGATCCTCAAGCGACGAGGCGATCCTCTCCCGCAGCACGACAAGATCGTGATAGTCGCCGAGGAGGTCCTGCAGCTTCTTGAGCTGTACCACGCTAGCCGCAATCTCGCGGGACTCGGCAGCGAAAGGGTCGATAAGGTAGCGTACCCGCTTCCCCTGGATGCGCAGTTTGTGAGCGCGGCGGATGTCCCATTGCCTCTCCAGTGACTTGATCCCCTTGTGCAGTCGCTTCGCCTGGTGCGCTGCCAGGGTGGCAGCCAGGGCACCGAGGGAGCCTGTGGGCGGTGGATTGATGATCAGTTCCTCGACCCGCGTAAGCACCGTGGAGAGGGCTTGCAGCTCCGGCGGGAGCTGCTGTCGCAGTTGCCGGTACTCGGCCCCCAACTCTTCCTCCCAGCGCTGCTGCAGGCTGGGCAGTGGCAATTGCCACTGCGCCAGAATGGCCAGGCCCACCTCCAGGTCGCGCGCATGGTTGGTGGTTTTTTGCAGCGTTTGTAGGCATTTGGGCACGGGGGTGTCGGGGAGGAGGGCGGGGGCAAACCCCGCAAACAAGGCACGCATCCGGCGTATCGCGACGCGAAGGTCATGCAGCGCCTCGGCCTCTCCGGTGGTGCGAAAGCGGCGGGACTCGCGTTCGATGTTCGCCTGTTGTTGTCGCAGGAGGTGTGCAAGTCCTGCGGCAATCGGCAGGGCAGCGAGTGGGGCCAGAGCGCTCATTACCGCCCAAGGGTCCGCAACTGACCCGGGGTCAGCAGCCACAACAGCCTGCCCTGGCCGCTGGCTATTCTGTCGGTAAAGGTCAGTAGCGCCGCCCCGCCCTTTTTCAGCTGAATGGCGGCGCCGGTCTGGCCGCACAGCAGTGTCGCGATGAGTTGACTTAAATCCGGTTCGTGTCCGATGACCGCAAGGGTTCTTGGGTTTCCCGTTTCCGCCAGTTTGGTGGCGAGCGTGTTGACGGATTGGCCGGGGCTGAGGGTGTCGCTGAGGGTCAAAGGGGTATCGGGATATTCATCCTGGAGAATCGCTGCGGTTTGCTGCGCGCGTCGCAACGGGCTGCTCAGAATCAGCCCCAGGGGGCCGGCCGCGTGGCGGAGTCCCGCGGCGACGCGGCGCATCCGCTTTTTGCCCTTGCCGGTGAGGGGCCGTTCGGCATCGGGAAGTCGCTGCTTGAGCGCCTCGTCACGATCCTGGGCGATGGCATGACGGACGATGAGAAGTTTGGGCATGGGCGCTCGTTTGGTGTGCGTTGGCTTGCCGGTAGAGCTCAATGACGTAATCTCAATCGCGTGGCCTTTCCTGGTGAAAGGTTGATTCTCGCCAAGTCGCTTCGACGCCAAAAAATCGATGGCGTCTCTTGTCGACCTTTGCGCCATGACGAGAGAGCCCTGTTTGTTGTTGAGCCGGTTCAGCGGGAGGGTAAGCGAAGCTATCCCCTCGTGTCGTTGCCTTTCTGAAGATAGCTTCGCTGCCGTTGCTCGCAAAGCGATATCCCGATGATATTAAGGATAGAACATCTGTTGGGGAGGTGTTGACTACAGCAATTCCTTGAGTCGATAGAGCTGCTGCAAGGCCTCGCGCGGGCTGAGGCTGTCGGGATCGATGGCCGCTACCTCCTCCAGCAGGGGGTGGGGCGGAG
>JBFFNE010000079.1:0-13563 GCA_041563315.1 Thiohalomonadaceae bacterium | reverse complement strand
TTCCACCTGGTCAATCCGGATCACTACGCCGGCCCCCTGTTTCACCTTTTCAGCGGGGGCGCCATGCTCGGTGCTTTCTTCATCGCCACCGACCCGATAAGTGGCGCGACCAGCGATAAAGGCCGACTCTGGTTTGGTGCCGGTGTCGGCATCCTCACCTACATCATTCGCACCTGGGGCGGCTACCCTGACGGTATCGCCTTCTCGGTACTGCTAATGAATATGGCCGCACCGACCATCGACTATTACACCCAGCCCAGGGTGTTCGGCCACAAGCGAGGATAACGCCGTGCCCTGGAAGAACATGCTTATCGGCGGGCTTATTCTGGGCCTGTTCGCCGTAGTCGGTACCGGGCTGGTGGCCCTGACCTATGACAACACCGCCGAACGCATCGCCGAAAATGAACGCCAGGCACTGCTGCGCAACCTGCACCAGATCATCCCGCCGGAATCGCACGATAATGATATCTATTCCGATATCCTCCAGGTACGGGATCCTCTGCTCGGTACCAATCAGCCGGTCGTGGTCTACCGCGCCCGCCAGAGCAAGGAGCCGGTGGCCGTCGTGATCGCCTCCATCGCCCCCGACGGTTACGGTGGTGAGATCAAGCTGCTGGTGGGGATCAATTACGACGGTACCCTTGCCGGGGTGCGGGTGGTCAGCCACAAGGAGACCCCCGGTCTGGGTGACGCCATCGAGGCGGAGCGCTCCGACTGGATACTGTCCTTCAAGGGACGCTCCCTGGGTGATCCGGAGGCAAAGCGCTGGAAGGTGAAGAAGGATGGGGGCGCGTTCGACCAGTTCAGCGGCGCCACCATCACACCGCGTGCCGTGGTGCAGGCGGTGGCCAACACCCTGCGCTATTATCAAAACCACCGCGAAGCACTGTTCGCACCGGCAACGGAGAGTGACAATGGCTGAAGTACACTACAGCAAGATCGCTAAAGACGGTCTGTGGCACAACAACGTTGCGCTGGTACAGATCCTGGGGCTGTGTCCGCTGCTGGCGGTCACTTCCACTGCGATCAACGGTCTCGGTCTTGGCCTGGCCACGATCCTGGTGCTGGTCTCCTCCAACCTGACCATCTCACTGATCCGTCATCTGGTTCGCCCCGAGGTTCGCATCCCGGTGTTCGTACTGGTGATCGCCTCCTTTGTCACCGCAGTGGAACTGGCAATGAACGCCTTCTTCCACGACCTTTACACAGTGCTGGGGATCTTCATCCCGCTCATCGTCACCAATTGCTCCATCCTCGGCCGAGCCGAGGCCTTTGCATCGAAAAATTCGGTAGGAAAATCGGTGATCGACGGCCTGACCATGGGAGTCGGTTTTGCTGCGGTGCTGGTAGTGCTGGGCGCCATGCGGGAGATCATCGGTTCGGGTACCCTCTTCGCGCAGGCCCACATGATGTTCGGTGAGGCGGCCCGCTGGCTTACCATCACCATCATTGATGATTATAAGGGTTTCCTGCTTGCCATCCTGCCGCCGGGCGCCTTCATCGGCCTGGGGCTACTCATTGCGGTGAAAAATCTCATCGAGCAGCGCGCCGCCAAACGCGCCAGGCAGTCCGTGCCTGCTACCGAACCTGCCGAAGCCAAGGCGTAAAAAGCTGTTCACGCAAAGGCACGAAGGGCGCAAAGAAAAAGGTATTCGCATGATGCTGACGGACTGCTTGGTAATCTGACGCACCTGGAACTCGGCTAGCTTGCCCCCAGAGTCACTCCACCAGCGTTTGTTTTCCCTTTGCGCACTTTGCGCCTTTGCGGTTAATTATTTCCTTTCCAGCACGACAAAGCTGCAGGCGTAAGCGTTCTTTTCGTCCACCGGGTGTTCCTCGCGCGTCACCTCTTGCCACTCGTTCCAGTCGAACTCAGGGAACCAGGCGTCAGCCACAAAACTCCCGTGCACCAGGGTGAGATAAAATCGGTCTGCTTGTGGCAACATCTGGGCATAGAACGACTCCCCACCGATGATCATCACCTCATCCACCGCCCCAGCGGCGGCAATGGCCCCATCGATAGTATGCACCACCAGCGCGCCCTCCGCCTGATAGGCCGGGTCGCGGGTAATGACGATATTGGTACGCTCTGGCAATGGCCGGCCGCCGAAAGATTCGAAGGTCTTGCGCCCCATCACCACCGGCTTACCCAGGGTGTGGCGACGGAACCATTGCATATCCGCGGGCAGTTTCCAGGGCAGCCGGTTTTCGATACCGATGGCACGATCATCGGCCATGGCAGCAATGAGGGAAAGGATCGGTTTTTTTCTCACACGAATTACCTGTTGGAGATGGTGGCCCGGTTACACCGCAACCGGGGCCTTGATGGGAGGGTGAGGCTCGTAGCCGACCAGTTCGAAATCCTCAAAGGTGAAACTAAAAATATCCTTAACCGCTGGATTGACACGCATCGTTGGCAAGGGCTGAATTTCGCGTGAGAGTTGCAGTTGCGTCTGTTCCAGGTGGTTAGAGTAGATGTGGGCATCCCCCAGGGTATGGACAAAATCCCCCGGTTCAAGGCCACAGACCTGCGCCATCATCATCGTCAGTAATGCATAAGAGGCGATATTGAAGGGAACACCCAGGAAGATATCGGCCGATCGCTGATAGAGCTGACAGGAAAGCCTACCCTCGGCGACGTAGAACTGGAACAGGGTATGACATGGTGGCAGGGCCATGTTCTCAACCTCGGCCACGTTCCAGGCTGAGACGATCATCCGCCGTGAATCCGGTGAATTTTTGATTTGTTCGGCCACCAGTTTGATTTGATCCACATGACCGCCATCCGGCGTTGGCCATGATCGCCACTGATAACCGTAACCGGGACCGATACCGCCCCACTCCCTGGCGAAAGCCTCATCGTCACGGATGCGTGCGACAAAATCCTCCAGCGAGATGATATCGCCGGAGGCCTTGAGGTAATTGGCGTGGGGCCACTCATTCCATATCCCCACGCCATTATCGACCAGGTATTTGATGTTGGTGTCACCGGCAAGGAACCAAAGCAGTTCGTGAATGATGCCCTTGAGAAAGACCTTCTTGGTGGTCAGCAACGGGAAGCCTTCCCTCAGGTCGAAGCGCATCTGATGGCCGAACACACTCAGGGTACCGGTACCGGTTCGGTCCTCCTTCTTTATCCCGTTATCCAGGACGTGCTGCATCAAATCCAGATACTGGCGCATAGCTCCCCTCTTAAACTTATCATTACGGCTTTCGTAGCATTATACCTAAGGCATGAAACCGGTTAACGTACACACAGCGTGCCACAGTGATCCCGTACTCAAATGGCCGTCTCTTCCCTGCTCTGCGTCAAAATCACCGTTTACGATAGGCGTACAACAGCATACCCACGCCAACCGCGATCAGTGGCAGCGACAACACCTGGCCCATGGTCACCCAGCCAAAGGCGAGATAGCCGATATGTGCATCGGGCAGCCGCACAAACTCCACCAGGAAGCGAAAGGTGCCATAGCAGAGGGCAAACAGACCGGAGACGGCCAAGGTCGGCCTGGGCTTGCTGGAGAACCACCAGAGGATCGCCAGCAACACAGGTCCTTCAAGGACGAACTCATAGAGCATGGAGGGGTGACGTGATTCGGGGCCCGCGCCGGGAAAGACCATTGCCCAAGGCACATCGGAAACCTTGCCCCATAACTCAGCGTTAATAAAGTTACCCAGGCGCCCGGCACCCAACCCGATGGTAACGAAGGGGGCAATGAAATCGACCGTTTTCCAGTAACCGTGTTGGTATTTGCGGTTGAACAGCCACAGGGCAAACAGAACGCCGAGCAAACCGCCATGGAAGGACATGCCACCTTCCCACACCATTAACAAGACCAGCGGGTTTTCAAGGAATGCCGGCAGGTTGTAGATCAGGGTGTAGCCGAATCGGCCGCCCAGCACCACCCCCATGGCAATATAGAAAACGATATCGTCGATTTGTGCTGCAGTCCAGCCGGAATTGGGCTTGGCGGCGCGGATACGCCCGAGCCACCATCCCCCGGCAAAACCGACGAGATACATAATGCCGTACCAGTGGACCTTGAGTGGACCAAGGCTGAAGGCGACTGGATCAATCTCCGGATAGGTAAGCATGGTTAGATCTTTTTCTCCCTGTTATCGGCGGCGTAACACTCCTTGGCCACCATTTGATTATCTGTTTGCTGCTTGCACTCGGTAGTGCAACTGCACCAGACCGCTTTCGTGACTGCGGTTACCGATCAATTTCAGCGCTCGTCTCTCTCTGGCAGGGCTGAACAGTGGCACGCCATCGCCAGCAGTAGCGGCACGATTGAGATAATGTATTTATCAATCAACCCATCCCGCTCAAAAGCATTAACGACTTTCGAACCACCGACCAGCCAAACCCTCTTCACCCCCTTCGTATCAAGGGAAGCCAGCAGCCTATCCATGGGTTCAGCCGTGACACAGATGGTCGTTTCTGCAGTCTTAAGTTCTCGCCGACGCCTCACCCAGCAAGGCTTAACCCATATGGCCAATCACCGAAACCGAGGATCTGCTCATAAGTACTGCTAGCCATAATAAGCGCGTCGACCACATCAAACAAAGAGCGGCAAGCATAATCCTCACCGCCGGCCTCTATCGCAGAAAGCCACTCCACCCCGCCATCCGGGGTGGCGATGTAGCCGTACAGGCTGCAGGCGACACAAAGTACCACCGTCATAAACCCTGCCCTTGTGGGTGCTCCGTATACTACAGGGCGACAACACGACCAGTTAAGCACTTAATATAATCAGTCTCCGGAATCGCCGGGTGGACCGGGTGATCCGGTCCCTGATGCCCCTGGCCGATAATTTGCAGCGAGCGGTCCAGATGACGCGAGGAGTGCTGCAACAAATCACGTAGCGTGTCACGCTGCAGGTGAAACGAGCAGGAGGCAGAAATCAGGATACCGTCCTTGCCGAGCAGCTGCATCGCCGCCTGGTTAAGTCGACGGTAGGCCTCTACCCCTTTCTTCACATCCTTCTTGCGCTTGATGAAAGCCGGCGGGTCGACAATCACCATGTCAAACTTCTCGCGCTCGGCACGCAGGGCTTTGAGCGCTTCAAAGGCATCTCCCTGAATCGACTCAACGCATTCCCCCACGCCATTGAGCGCCGCGTTACGCTCAACCTGATCCAGTGCCTTGGCAGAGCTGTCGATACAGACGACCTTTTCCGCCCCGGCGACGGCTGCCTCGATCCCCCAACCGCCAATATAGCTGAACACATCCAGCACTCGCATCCCCTTGGCCAACTGCTGCACTCGCTGGCGATTCACCCGGTGGTCGTAAAACCAGCCGGTTTTCTGGCCGGTGAGCAGCGGCACCTCGAAACGGGTGGCGTTTTCTTCGATCTCGATGCTCTCCGGGACCTCGCCCAGCGCGGCCTCCACGACACTCTCCAGTCCCTCCAGCTCGCGTGCACTACTGTCATTACGCCATAGCACCGCGCGAGGTTTAAGCACCTTATCCAACGCCTCCAGGATCTCACCCTTCACGGCATCCATGCCAGCGGTGTTGAGTTGCACCACCAGTACATCACCGAAGCGATCCACTACCAGCCCTGGAAGGCCGTCACTTTCGCCGTACACTAGGCGGTAAAAGGGTTTGTCGAACAGACGTTCACGCAAAGACAAAGCCACCTTCAACCGGTGTACCAGCAAGGAGCGATCGAGGTGGTGATCCGGCGAGCGGCTGACCAGGCGTGCGCAAATCAGTGAGTGAGGATTGACATAACCGTTCCCAAGGGGCTTGCCGTCATTGCCGATAATGCGTACCTGTTGCCCCGGACTGAAGTCGGTCAAGGGGGAACGTGGGGTATCGACCTCGTTGCTGTATACCCACAAATGGCCGTTGCGCAAACGGCGCTCTTCGTTCTTTTTCAAATAAAGGGGTGCTAGTTCCATGACGTCATTCCGCTGAGGACTAAAGATGGGATTATCGCAAAAAAGCCGCGGCGCTGCCGATACCTTCTCGTACTAATTTCATAGACGACAGCCTTGGCAACGATCGTCTATAGTTGAGCTTTTCCCTCAAGAATTGCCACACCCCCATGAGTCGACAACCTGAAAACACCACACCCCGTTACCGCAATCACCTGGCCGATGAGACCAGCCCCTATTTGCAACAACACGCTCACACCCCGGTAGAATGGTTTCCATGGAATAACGAAGCACTGCAGCGTGCACGGGACGAAGACAAACCGATCCTGCTCTCCATCGGCTACTCGGCCTGCCACTGGTGCCACGTCATGGCCCACGAATCCTTCGAGGACGAAGAGACCGCGGCGCTGATGAACCGCTACTTCATCAACATCAAGGTCGACCGTGAGGAGCGCCCCGATTTAGACCGCATCTACCAGGCGGCGCACCAGCTTCTTACCCGCCGCCCCGGCGGCTGGCCGCTGACCATGGTGCTCACTCCGGATCAGGCCCCCTTTGTCGGGGGTACCTACTTTCCGCCGGTTCCGCGCTACGGCCTGCCCGGCTTTCGCGATATTCTACAGCGCATCCACGAGTTCTACCGCAACAACCGTGAAGAGATCGAGGCGCAGAACGAGTCTGTTTGCCTGGCTTTGCAGCAACCGCTGGGACAGACCGAGGCACTGCTCGATGACTCCCCGCTGCAACGCGCCATGCAGGAACTGGGCGACAGTTTCGACAAGGTGCAGGGTGGTTTTGGCAGTGCCCCAAAATTTCCCCATGTGGCTAACCTGCAGCTGCTCTTACGCATGCCAAGTAGTGAGGCACGGGAGATGGCGCTATTTACCCTGCGCAAGATGGCCGAAGGCGGCCTGCTGGATCAGCTCGGTGGTGGTTTCTACCGCTACTCGGTGGACGAGCGTTGGGAGATCCCCCACTTCGAGAAGATGCTCTACGACAACGGCCCACTGCTGCGGTGCTATGTCGAAGCCTGGCAGTTGAGCGGCGATCCTTTTTTCCGCCATGTGGCCGAAAGTTCCGCCGGCTGGGTACTGCGCGAGATGCAGTTGCCCGAGGGCGGTTACTGCGCCAGCCAGGATGCCGATACCGATGGCAAAGAGGGAGGCTTCTATGTCTGGTCGAAGCGGGAGGTGCAATCGCTACTGAGTGAGCAGGAGTATGCTCTTGCCAGCCGACATTTCGGCCTGGACCAGCCGCCCAACTTCGAAGGCCGCTGGCACTTGAAGATACATGAGCCGCTGGAGCAGGTCGCTGCTGCGCTTGACTATGAATTCGACAGCGCCTGCGCGCTACGCGACAGTGCAGCAGCAAAACTGCTTACCGCTCGCAGTGAGCGCGCCGTGCTGGGCCGTGACGATAAGGTACTGGTGAGCTGGAACGGCCTGATGATTCAGGGCATGGCTTATGCCGGACTCCATCTGGGGCGACCGGATCTCATCGAATCCGCAGGGCGCGCCCTGGAGTTTATCCGCCAGGTGATGTTTCGCGATGGTCGCCTGCTGGCCAGCTTTAAGGGAAGTCAGGCCAAATACAGTGGCTATCTCGATGACTACGCCTTTCTCATCGACGCCCTGCTGACCCTGCTTGAGGCCAGGTGGCAAACCCGTGATCTGCAGTTTGCCTGCGAACTGGCCGATGTTCTGCTGGAACACTTCGAGGATGAGGGACAGGGCGGTTTTTATTTCACTGCCGATGACCATGAGGCGCTAATCCAGCGCCCCAAACCGTTCATGGATGAATCGATGCCTGCCGGCAACGGTGTAGCCGCGGCAGCCCTGCTGCGTCTCGGCCACCTCAATGGTGACCTGCATCTCATCGACGCGGCAGAAAAGGGGCTGCGAGCAGGTGGGCAATTGATGAAGCGCTACCCCAGCGCCCACGGCGCCATGCTGTGCGCCTTGCAGCAGCGCATCAGCGAAGACGAAATATTCGTTCTGCGCGGAGAGGAGACCGTGCTAGAGCCATGGCGGAAAAGACTTCTGTCAGGGTTCCACCCGCAGCGTCTGGTGGTCGCGATCCCCCCCACGGCTGAGGGGCTACCCGATGCACTGGAGCAGAAACGCCCTGAAGGCGAGGCCGTGGCCTACCGCTGCGAGGGGTTACGCTGTCTGCCGCCTATAACCGACCTTGCGGACCTGCCGGATTGACAAGGACACGCCTGCAGAGAGACGCCGTTATGTCTCTGTGGTGACTAAAGACCAGAATCAGGCGTTGAGATCAGGAATGAGCTTGCTCTCAATTCGCGTAATGGCGTCCTTAAGCTGTAATTTCCGCTTTTTCATACGGCGTAGCTGTAGTTGATCCGCATAGGGATTAACCTGCATGGCATCAATGGCTGCATCCAAATCACCGTGTTCCAAACGCAACGCTTGCAGCCGATGATACAATTGAATCAACTCTTCGTTTTCCATAGTCTACGGCCAATAGTGAAGGGAGTGCGCTAATAAGGTGGTGAAAGCATACCAAAAAAACCGTGTCACACCCTCTTCTGAAATCAAAGCCAGGCATTCGATAAGTGGACAAGCCACGACAATAGTCCGAGGAATGGACTAGACTTTTCTACTTATTCCCGAACTGCTGACTACTGCCATGAGACCGTCACTGCGCCTTCTAATGCTGTCGTTACTGCTTAGCCTCTACGCCTGCACCAGTGCAGTACCAGAGCTGGTTCGCAGCGCGCCGGAAGGCAGCCCCCCCCTGCCCCTGGTGATCAATTCACCCGAGCGCTACCTCAATAACCAGGTGCGCTGGGGAGGAACCATCGCCAACGTGCAGAATCTGCCGGGAGAGACCCGTGTCGAAATCGTTGCCCGTGAGCTGGCCAGTAACGGCGAGCCAAAAAGGCTCGATCGCAGTGAGGGGCGATTTATCGCCATATTCAACCGCTTTCTCGACCCGGCCATTTACGCCGCCGATCGTAGCCTGACGGTAAGAGGCCAAATCACCGGGACATCCACAAAACAGCTTGGTGAAATGGATTACCGCTATCCGATGGTCAAGGTCGAGGCCCACTACCTGTGGCCCAAACCGGTACCCTCCTATGACTACTACGACCCATACCTGTACGATCCCTGGTATCCGTACAGGTATCCCTATCCGTGGTACCGTCATCCCTATTACTACTGATTGATATGGTTAACACAGAATGAGGCGACTATATAACACGCTTGTCCTCCTTGGTGCAGTGCTACTTGTCGGCTGTGCCAGCGGCCCCCAATATCCTACCGATGAAGTAGAGCTGACGCTGACACCTCACCAAGCTGTCGCTGAAGCGGCCACTGTTCGCGGAAAAACCATTCTCTGGGGCGGCATGATTATCACCAGCAACAATCTCACGGATAAGAGTCGCCTGGAAATTCTTGCCTATCCATTGGACAGTAACCAGTACCCGCAAATCGACAGCCCGCCCCTTGGCCGCTTTCTTCTGATCAAAGACGGTTATCTGGAAACTGTCGATTATGCCCCGGGGAGACTGGTCAGTGTGCGCGGGCCATTGGCCGGCACCGAGAGCGGCAAGGTGGGCGACACCAGTTATACCTATCCCGTGGTCAAGACCCGGGAGATCTTCCTCTGGCCGCGATCTCGAAGGAGCGATCCACGCGTCCACTTCGGTGTCGGAGTCATCTTCGGACGCTGAGACAAAGGCACCCCTGATTCATAAAATAGCTACGCCAGGGTAGTAGCCCACTCAAATCCTGAAAATAAACCGCGCAACAAGGAGCTTTCGGATGCAACATCCCCTGCTGCCGCTACTGGTTGAAGCCGACGTACTACAGTCAAGTCTGGGCGAGAAGAAACTCCTGATCGTCGACCTGAGCAAGGCCAATCTCTACGCTAGAGGTCACATCCCAGGGGCTGTGTTTCTGGAATACAGCCGCATAGTTCACACAGAAAAATCCATTGGTGGGCTGCTACCGAATGAAGGCCAATTGAGCGAAGTCCTCTCCGAGCTTGGACTAACACCGCAAACCCACGTCATCGCCTATGATGAGGAGGGAGGCGGCAAGGCGGCCCGTCTGCTGTGGACACTGGAGGTGCTCGGACATCAGCAGTACTCCCTGCTCAACGGTGGCCTGCAGGTCTGGGCAAACGAAGGGCACCCGTTAAGCCGGAAGCAGGAAAAACCTGCACCCAGCCATTACCGGGCGAAACGGAACAAAGAGAGCGAGGCAGTCGCAATCCGGCAGTTTATTCTCGAGCACCTGCGGGACCCGAAGGTGGTCCTGCTCGATGTGCGCTCCCCGGCAGAGTATACCGGCCAAAAAATTTATGCCGCACGCGGTGGTCACATCCCCGGCGCAATCAATATCGAATGGACGCATTTCATGGATCAGAGCCACCATTTGCGGCTCAAGGCCATCGCGGAACTACGCAACATGCTACAGGAAAAGGGCATTACCCCTGATAAAAATGTCGTGACCTATTGCCACACCCACCACCGCTCCGCTTATACCTGGTTCGTCCTAAAATACCTGGGCTATACCGCTCACGGGTACGAAGGATCATGGTCGGACTGGGGGAATCGTACAGATACGCCGGTTGAGACCTGAGGAGGACGACACCTCCGAGCCAGGACTCTCGGCAGCGATATCCACCCAAGGCTGTTTTCTTTACATCAATGGATGGTCAGCCTTGAGCACCAAAAAGCGTACCGACCAGCGCCGTAGCGGCCATGGCCAACGCCCCCCAAAATGTCACACGGCCCGCACCCAGGGCTATGCCGGCCCCACCTGCCCACGCAGCCATCCCTCCAGTCAACGCCAGCGCGAACAATGAACCAGCTACCACAATAAAGATAATGCCATTCGCTGGACTGAATAAGGCGAGCAGGAGTGGCAAAGCCGCACCTAGCGAAAAGGTAATGGCAGAAGTGATTGCCGCTTGAGTCGGACGAGCTGAATGTATTTTGGTAATCCCCAGTTCGTCACGCGCATGCGCCGCCAGCGCATCGTGCGCCATCAACTGTTCGGCCACCTGTGTCGCCAGTTCGGGTCCAAGACCTCGCTGTTCGTAGATCTCGGCCAATTCCCGATGTTCATGCTCCACATCCTCTTCCAGCTCCCAGCGCTCGCGTTCAAGATCCGCCCTTTCCGTATCCGCCTGAGAACTAACCGACACATACTCCCCTGCCGCCATCGACATCGCTCCTGCCACCAGGCCGGCCACACCGGCGAGCAGCACATCAGTGCGCTCCGTATTGGCAGCCGCAACGCCGACCAGCAGACTCGCCGTGGAAACAATACCATCGTTCGCCCCCAGCACCGCCGCCCGCAGCCAGCCGATGCGCCCCGCAAAATGCCGCTCATGATGCTTTGACATTGACTAATCCCCAGTGCCGAGCACCTGATTATTGTTTCTCAAAGAATTCAAAGGCATCAATGATATCCAGATAGACGCCATCAAAACCGGCATCCAGGATCTTGTCGAGATAGGCTGAATCGTCGCCGTAGATGATACGTTGCCAGTCCGGGTTCCAGTATTCCACATAATAGTTTCCCTCCCAAACAGGGTTTTGTTCCCTTAACCATGCAGGAGGACTCTCTTTCCACAACTCCGACCAATAGTAACGATAATCCTCTGCCTCACCGATGCTCAAATAGCTGAGCAGCAATCGTTTTGCGCCGTTGCTTTTCAACTTGAGCTGTTCGACTTGCTGTCGCGTAAAGGCCTCACCCCTGAAAAAAAAGTCCAGAATAACCAGGTCAAACTCCGTCCCGGCCACCGCATCGACCAGCGCCTGGCGATTGGCAAATGAATCCGGATTAATCAAATAGAGAAAATTTTTTACTTCAGACAATCTTGTTACTGGAGTGCGATTAGCGTCAATAACAGGAGGATAGTCTGGAATATTATTCAACTCCCGATACTCTGCAGAAAAGGAGACATAACCTTTGGCTTTGTTCCTGCGCAGAGAGTGATCCATACAGACATGCGTTAGACAGTAGTCACTCACCAGAACAGCAACGCCTCCCTCTCTTCTTGCCATATCCAGTAAAGCACTTATGCGGTGCGTTTCGCTTTCAGGGGATTTCACCCCGTCAGCATAATAACCATAGAAAAGTGACTCCTGACCAACACCGTCTATCGATCTCAAATAATCTCTTGCAGGAGCCCCTGTAGCTTCACCTGTTGTACTGATAAGCTCAACACCATTTTGTGGAATAACAACAAAGCCAACACTGGAGTTTTTTGCGTATTCGCTAATACCCTGTACAAAAGCTCTCATCTCCTGCCTGTAGTCAATGGTACCGGCAGATATATCGGACACCACCGCCACACTGGTACAAGCCAGCAAGACATGCGCCACAATGACTGAAAGGAGCGACCGCATAGAACTCAATCACTTCATGTATTAGTGACAGAAACAAAGCAGATTAGACAGTATAGTGCAACTTTAAAAACTTGTTGTCAGGAGGCCATAAAAACAAGAACATTTATAGGAGAGGTTAGGAGGCGTACCCTTACGACTTCAGGGCACTACGACAAACCATATGGCATCCCATCCCCCGCTTGCGGATAACCGTGATGCGCCCTTCTACTCGCGAGTGAAGAGGGATGAGTGTTCCCGCAACAAAACGACGCATTCAAAAATTACGGCTTCTCCGACAGCAATTCGCGTCACCCCATCAAGCGCATCACCATGCGGGCAAACTGGTGCCTGAGGGAAAGTGTGAAGATAAGATGTTCTGCTTATGACATTGCTATTTTTTAACTAGAGGGACAGCCAAAGGGTATATGGAGCGAGGAGAAGCATTCCCCTTTTCTTTCATCTATCGCCACGACTAATCCAGCCCCCTTATAGCAAAATCCCCGATCATTCCACCGGGCCCAACCCCTCGGGACCGCTATTCAGCAATGCAGGCGGGCTCAATTAAACATTTTTTTCATAATCCCCTTAACCCACGTCTCGTCTCCCTCGTCCTCGATTGTCTGGTGGATTGATGCGACATAATCCTTGTCTTCCCGCTTGACGTGATTCTCCACCCAGCTGTTCAGCATGGAGAGTAATTCTTGGGCCACATCATCGCCATTGGCATAGCGGCCACGAAGCTCAGCCAGCTTTTTGATGAACAGCTCATGTACCCGCTCATGAGCACTGCGAAACTCATAACCCGCCTCCTCCATGAGTTTTTCCTCGAACAGAAAGTTGTTGACAGAAAAATCGAGCAACTCTTCAAGTACCCAACTCGTTTTTTCCCTATCCCCTGTTTTCATACCCTCGTCCAGGAGATTGATAAAATCGCCTAGACGGCGATTCTGCCCATCGATTTCCGCAATGCCAGTGTTTAGATCCTCGGTCCAATCAAAGCTCATGACATCTCTCCCATGAGGTAGGTTTATTGGGCATCATTCTCCCCCAAACTACCTCGATTACTTTTTTAGGATGCAGTCCGTGCCTCGGTTTTTGCATGGCAAACGTCAGAAATTAGCACCATCCCTATCAGCCATACTATTTGTATAGCACTTAACTGGAGTTTTGTGAACCAGCTCAAAGACAAAAAACGATTGTTCGATTTTCGGCATGGACGAAGGAGGAGGAATCTGCCACGTTGTATTGACTGTGGATAAGGGGGACGCCGTGATCGGCGATAAAATTTTAACCTTGCGTTAAAATAGTGA